>CAYPTW010000071.1:0-12886 GCA_964413755.1 uncultured Thioalkalivibrio sp.
GTCAGGTCGAATTCGACGTCGCTGCCGGCGATCCGGTCGGATGGCGCGCCGAAGTCGACATAGCCGCCCTCGATGGCAAGGTCGATGACGAAGGCATCGATATTGAATCCCACGAATCCCTTCCAGGCAGAGGCGCCGTCGTCAAAATCAATCGATCCTGAGTCGGGATCCTGTATGTCGCCCTCCAGGAAGGAGCGGCCGACGCTGCCCCCGACGTAAAAACCCGAGTCCGCGTACGTCGGCAGGGAGACGGCAAACAGGCCGGCGAGCAGCAGCGCCATGGCAGGCACACTGGCTTGGCGGGAGGGGGTGATGGTGGCTCTGTTTTCCATGTGAGCAACTCCAGTGTGCAAGGGGAAGGACCTGGCGCGGCGCCGGGCTCAGGCCGGCGGCACGGCTGTTGGACGGAATATAGCAGGTCACCATGGCGCCTGGTTCCCCACGCCACTCAGCCTGTGACGCCGCTCGCCCGCCCCAGGCGATCACGAAGGGCCACCCCGAGACCTTCGCCCGGCGGCAGGTGCGCCAGGACCCTGGCAGCCCCCACCGCGTCACTCTCGGCGAACCAGGCATACAGCTGCCGGCCGTACTCGGCGAGGTCCGCATAGGTTCGCAACACGACGGGGCCGGCCGCCAGGCGCGACAGTTCATCGGCCGACAGGCCCATCGTTTCGGGGGCAATGACCACGATAGGTCGGGTGCCCTCCTCCCGGCGCGCGAGTTCGTCCCGCAGCGCGCCGGTCGAGTCCCACACGACGACCCGGGCGGCCGGGCGGTAGTGGTGATGCCGCATTCCGGGCGACCGCGCGGCCCGGTCCCCGGGCTGCGCAGTGCCTGTATCTCCCGCGCCGACCGTGTGGATCGTTACATGTGGCAGGGCCGCCCGGATGTCGGCCGCCGTAACAGCGCCGGGACGCAGGATCGTGATCTCGTCGTCGTGCACGCGGATCACCGTGGATTCGAGGCCGACGGTGCACGGCCCGCCGTCCAGGTACATGTCGACGACGTCGCCGAGGCTGCGCCGCGCCATCTCGACCGTGGTCGGGCTGGGCGCGCCCGAGCGGTTGGCGCTGGGGGCGGCCACCGGCACGCCCGCCGCGCGCAACAGTGCTTGTGCCACCGGGTGCACCGGCAGCCGTACGGCAACGGTGTCCAGGCCCGCGGTGACCATGCGGGGGAGATCCGCGCGCGCCGGCAGCACCAGGGTCACGGGCCCCGGGGCGAACTCGGCCAGGAGACGGTGAGCGGCCGGACTAATCTGCGCTGCTACCCTGCCGATCTCCGCCACCTCGGCCACATGCACGATCAGCGGGTTGTCTGCGGGCCGCCCCTTGGCGGTAAAAATTCGCCCCACAGCGTCGGGGTTGAGCGCATCCGCCCCGAGGCCGTAAACGGTCTCCGTGGGGAACACCACGAGACCGCCGTCCCGGATCACGGCCCCGGCCGCGATGATGTCTGGCTCGCTGCTGTACATGGCGGGCGGAATCCTACTACGCGCGCAAGGCATCGGGACAAGCCGGCGCAGCGCGCTGTACCTGCATTGACGGCCGCCATCGGCTCGCCCTAATCTGCCAGGCAGCTGTTCTCAAGCTCGACTTGCGTCAGCCGCGCACATAGATACTGGCCGACGGATTTCCGGGAGGGGCGTGGCATCGAATCCATGACTGTCGTGCGGAGCCGGGTCATCCCGGCCTCCCTGGGTTCCTTTTTCCTGGCCCTCGGCCTGTCCCTGGGTGGCCCTGCCAACGCGCCCGCGCAGGCCACGCCCGTCGCCGTCGGCGGCGAGGACTTCTCCAGGAACAGCGTGATCGAGGAAGCGCGGGCCCTGTCGAAGCAGCCCTTCGTGCGCCCCGCTCAGGCTCCGCAGTCCCTGGCGAACATGGATTACTCCACATATCGCCAGATCAACTACGAGAAACACGCGGCCGTGTGGGGAGGTTCCCCGACGCAGTTCTCGGTGCAGTTGTTTGCGCCCGGCTACCTCTATCGCGACCTGGTAGACATCGCCGTCGTGGAAAACGGCCAGAGCCGCCCGCTGGCCGTGTCGGAAGATTCCTTCCGGGTGCCCGACCCCGAGCTGGCCAGGCTGTTCGCAGAGATCGGGAAGTACGCCGGATTCCGGCTGCATTACCCCCTGAACCGGGCGGATTACGCGGACGAGTTCCTGGTCTTCCAGGGCGCCAGCTATTTTCGCGGCGTATCGGCAGGCCAGTCGTACGGCTTGTCCGCGCGCGGGCTGGCGATCGACGTGGCGGGCCCGAAGGGCGAGGAACACCCGATCTTCCGCAAGTTCTGGCTGGAACGCCCGTCGAGCAGTCATGAGTCGATGGTGGTGCACGCCCTGCTCGACAGCCGGCGCGTGACGGGCGCTTACCGTTTCGGCATTTATCCGGGGTCCCCGTTGCGCATGGACGTCGAAGTGACGCTGTTCCCGCGCGAGGACATTGCGCATGTCGGGCTGGCGCCGCTCACTTCAATGTTCATGCACGGCCCGCTGGACCATGCCGAGGTGCCGGACTACCGGCCGGCGGTGCACGATTCCGAGGGCCTGGCCATCCGGCGCAGCAACGGGGAGAGAATCTGGCGACCACTGGCCAACCCGCGCGAGTTGCAGATCAGTGCGTTCATCGACGAAAACCCGGCGGGGTTCGGCCTGGTCCAGCGCCGGCGCGACTTCGAGCATTACCAGGACCTTGAAGCGCAGTATGAACGCCGTCCTTCCGCCTGGGTGCAGCCACTGGGGGACTGGGGCCGGGGCCACGTGCAGCTGGTCGAGATCCCCTCCGATTCCGAGGGCAACGACAACATCGTCGCCTACTGGCGTCCGACGCAGGGGCTGCGCCAGGGTGAACCCTTCTCCTTCGCCTATCGCCTGACCTGGCCGGACGACGTCTCGCCCGGTCCGGGGCTGGCGCGCGTGGTGCGCAGCGCCGGCGGCCGGAAGCTGTTCAGCGAACTGCACGAAGTGGTGATCGACTATCGCGACCTGCCCCCGGAGATCGTGGCGCAAAGCGTCGTTTACGCAGCCATCTCCCGCGGCCGCATCGTCGAGTCCCGCGTCCAGGCCAACCCGGCCGTAAACGGGGCGCGGGTTTTCCTCACGCTGGAGACCGACGGCGCGGAGAGCGCAGAGATCCGCGTCGACCTGAAACGCGGTGACGAACCCGTAGCGGAAACCTGGCTGTACCGCTGGCTTGATGAGTACTGAGAACCACGCTGCAGCCGCAGCGCCCGGTGCGCCCCGCCTGGCACTGCCGCAGGAGAGCCCGCTGCCCATGCCGCGGCGATCACTGCATGAGAAGGGCCAGGCGTTGCGCGCACGCAGCTTATGGGCGGCCCGGCTCAGGACCCTGCTGGCCCGCGCCTACATCCTGGCGGCCACGCTGGCACTCGCAATCTACGGCACCAGGGAAATGTACGGCGTGCTGAGCACCGCCTCGGTTACGCTGCTGCAGTGGGTCTTCCTGGTGCTTTTCAGCATCAATTTCACCTGGATCTCGTTTGCCTTCGCCCAGGCCACGCTGGGTTTCGCGCGTGCCCTCGTGCCACGCCTGGTGAAGATTCCCGAGCACACCGGCGAGATACCGTTCAAGACGGCGATCCTGCTGCCGGTGTACAACGAGTCGCCGCAGCGGATCGCCGCCGCAATCGCCGCCATGCGCGGGGAACTCGCGACGCGCGAGCCGGGCAAGTACGCATTCTTCATCCTCAGCGACACCAACCAGGCCGATGCCTGGATCGCCGAAGAGGCGGTCTTCCGGGCAATCGTCGCTCCGGCCGATAGTGGTTGCCCGGTGTTCTACCGGCGCCGTGCAAACAACGCCGAACGCAAGGCCGGGAACATCGCCGACTGGGTGCAGCGCTGGGGTGGCGATTACGGGGCCATGATCGTTCTCGATGCCGACAGCATCATCAGCCCGGATACCCTCGTGAAGCTCAGTCGCAGGATGGCCGCGGCACCCGGCGTCGGCCTGATCCAGACCCTGCCCGGCATAGTGCGTGCGCGCAGCCTCTACGGGCGCGCACAGCAATTTGCCAACCAGTGCTACGGGCCGATCTACGCGGGCGGTCTCGCCGCCTGGCACGGCTTGTCGTCAAACTTCTGGGGACACAACGCCATCATCCGGACACGGGCCTTCGCCGAGTCCTGCTCGCTGCCGCTGCTGCGCGGCAAGCCGCCGTTCGGCGGCGCGGCACTCAGCCACGACTTCATCGAAGCAGCGTTCCTGCGTCGTGCAGGCTGGGGCGTCCGCTTCGACGTCGACCTGCCGCAAAGCTGGGAGGAAGCGCCACCCTCTCTGGTCGACGTACTGGTGCGCGATCGCCGCTGGTGCCAGGGGAACCTGCAGCACAGCCGTTTCCTGTTCGCGCAGGGCCTGACGCCGACGAGCCGCTTGCACCTGCTCACCGGCATCATGGCCTACGTCAGCGCAGCCCTGTGGCTGCTGCTGGTGATCGTCGGCCTGGTCATCGCAGTCCAGGCCAAGTTCGTGCGCCCCGAGTACTTTGCCGAGCCCTCGCTATTCCCGATCTGGCCGGTGTTCGATGCCGAGCGCGCATTACAGCTGTTCCTGGTATCGATGGCCGTGGTGCTAGCGCCCAAGGTCTTCGGTTGGTTCGCCGCGCTGGTCAACTTCCGCCGTTGCATGCGCTTCGGCGGGCCGGTCCTCCTGACCCTAAGCACGTTGTTCGAAACACTGCTGTCCGCGTTGTACGCGCCGATCCTCATGTTCTCGCAGACGCATACCATCTGGACCGTCTTGCACGGCAGTGACAGCGGCTGGAAGCCCCAGCGCCGCGACGACGGCACGCTGGGCTGGGCCGTGGCCGCGCGCGCACATCGGGCGCATATGGCGCTGGGTGTCGTGCTGGCGCTGATCGCGTGGACGGTGACCGAGTCCTTGTTCTATTGGCTATTGCCCATCACGCTCGGGCTGGCATTCGCGATACCGCTGAGCTGGATCAGCGGCGGCACGCGCCGCGGCCAGGTCTTTGCCTCCCTCGGACTGCTGCGGGCACCGGAAGAAAAGCCGCCTGCGCCGGTGCTTGCCAGGCTGCAAGCCGAACTCGAACGCCTGCCGGGCCAAGGCAACGAGCCGGCGCTGCGGCGGCTCGTGTGCGACCCGCCGCTGCTGGCGTGGCATCGGGCGCAACTCGCGCGCAGGAATGCGCGACCGAGTTTGGCGGACTTTGACGCGGCGACGGTCACCGCGGCCTGGAAAGTCGAGCATGCGACGACACTGGACGAACTGGTGCAGTGGTTGGGCCCGGCCGAAACGCTGGCGTTGATCAGCCAGCCGGACGGGCTGGACCGGCTGGATACCTTACGGCCTCAGGTGTGCTCGACGCTGTAGCCGTAATGCGCTGCCAGCGGCCGCAAGGCGTCCAGGTACGGCGCCAGCTGCGGCCGGTAGTGCACCCAACGCCCTGCTGAGCGGCGGTGAATCGGCTCCGCCACCTGCTGGTAGCTGGCGCTGCGAACCGGGGCACGCCCCGCCAGCCGCGCCGCGGCATCGAACATGGCCGCAACGGGCGCGATGCCGAGAAACCCGCATACCGCCGCCATCTCCGCCTCGGGATCGGCCACCAGGTCCTCGTAGCGCGTGTATTGCAGCCGCAGCGGCAGGAGCGTCTCGAGCTGGCGCCACAGGGTCATGGTGCGGGCATACATCGCCGCGCTGCCCTGCAGCGTATCGAAGTGGATCGAAGCCTCGTTGACCGCATAGGCCTGCATGAAGTTGCTCAGCACCACGTCGCAGGGATGACGCAGCGCGAACAGGATGCGGGCCGCCGGAAACAAGCGATGGATCAGGCCCGCGTGCATGAAACGCAGCGGCAGCTTGTCTACGATCAGCTCCGCCTGGCGCGCGTCCATGTGGCGCGCTGCCTCCGCCCGGTAGAGCCGGCGCAGCTCACCCAGCCGTGTACCGTCGAGCGACCCGAGCGCATCGGGATAGCCGGGCTTGCCTGCGCGCAACGCGTCGATGACGCGCTCGAGCGTCGGCTGCTCGTCGATCGAGGCGACGTCCGGATGGGCATTCAGCATGGTCTCCAGCAAGGTCGTGCCGGAGCGCTGGAAACCGACCAGGAAACACAAGTCGGCGCCGGTGTCATCGGCGGGATCGTGGTCCTCGGGTCGCGCGCCGGGCGCACCGCGCTCCAGCCACTGTTCCAACTGCCGGCACTCCCTGTCGAAACCCCGCGGGTCGACTTCACGCCGGCGGATATTCTGCGCCAGCAGGCGGTTACCCTGCAGGTAGGCCTCGAAGGCCTGCGCGTAGCGCCCGGCGCGATCCAGCGCGATACCCGCTTCAAAGCGATGCTGCTGTGCCAGCCGCGCAGGCAAAGGCTGTCCTGCGAGTGCCTCGAGGATCGCCAGCGCCCCGTCCAGGTCGCCCTGGCGGCGCTTCAGCCGCGCCAGCTCCAGCTGCATGGCCGGGTGCGCCGGATCCACCTGCCGCGCATGCTCCAGCGCCTCGGCGGTCTGCTCCAGCCGGCCCGCCTGCTCATGAATGCTGGCCACTTCCACCCAGGCCTCGATTTCCGTGGGGTTCAGGGCCAAGGCCTTGTGCAAGGCCTCGAGTGCCTGCTCGGGCTGCTGGCGCTCGTGCAGCAGGGCACCGAGATAAAGCCACGCCAGGGGGTGGTTCTCCTCGATGCGGATGGCATGCTCGAAGTACTGCGCGGCCTTGTTCAACTCCCCGCGCAGGTGCAGCGCCAGGCCGGCGTTCAGCAGCGCCTCGAGATTGTGCGGGTCGCGCTTGAGCACCGATTCGAGGCAGAACAGCGCCGGATCGACCTGGTCCGCCAACAGCAGCGATATGCCGAGGTTGAGCTCCGCAGCGACGAACCCGGGCGCCAGCTCCACGGCCCTGCGGTAAGCCTTGATGGCCTCCTCCAGCGCGCCGGTGGCCCGTAATACCAGGCCCAGGTTGGCCCAGGCCTCCGGATACTTGTCATGCAGTTCCACGGCCTTGCGCAAGGCGGAGACGGCTTGCAACGACTGGCCTGCGTTATGCAGCGCCCGGCCGCGGTGGTTATACGCCGTAGCCCGCTGCGGATCGGCCTCGAGCGCCAGCTTGCACTCCATCAGCGCGCGTTCCGGATCTCCCTGCAACAGGGCGATGACAGAGCGGCTGACATGGGCCTCGGGATCGTTACCGGCCGCGAGCTGCCGGCTGACTGCCATGGCCTGCTCCCGGCGCTGCTCGCCGAGATACAGTTCCCGCAGGCGTGCCGCGCACGCCGGGTCGGCGCTGTAGCGCTCGAGCAGCGCGATGGCCTCTGCGCTGCGACCGGCTGCGACCAGCTGGTCGGCTTCTTCCAGGCTTGGGTTTGAGTGCATGTTCCTAGGCCCGTGCCAGCCTGAGCCGGCATGGTGGCGTTGAAAAGACGCAATTCTACGGTACTTCGATCGCGCCCACGTCGCCGAGGATCGCCGCGGGCCGCGCGGCGCCGAGCTGGTCCACCGGGGCCAGCTGCGTCGAGAGCCGCTGCTGCCGCACCAGGGTCATGACGATGCCCGGGTTCTCCGCCAGCGGCCCCGAGGAAAATAGCGCGTCCCATGCGGCATCACCCAGCGCCTCCGGTCCGATGCCGGCCAGCGGCGCGTCGTGCAGTGCGCTGTCGAGCCGGTGCCAGAACTCGATGTACGGGTAGTTGTAGAGCTCGCGGGGCCAGGTCACCGCCGGGCCGAACCAGTGCGTATCGGCAAGGGTCAGGATCGGGTTGCCGGTCGGGTCCAGGTAGGGCTGCAATCCCGGCGTCGCCGGATCCAGGTCGACCGCGCCGAGGAAGGCCTCGAACTCGCTGCGGAACTGTGTCGCGAAACCGGGCAGGCCGAACTGCGTTTCGATCCGTCCCAGCAGGATGGAAAGGAAATTATCCACGGCCCCGGGAGCCACCGAGTACTCGCCGAGGACCTCGTCGAGGACGTAGCTTGCGCGCGGAACCTGGTCCAGCGCCAGGCCCCATGGCCGGTAATGCAGCACCGCGAAGTCCGGCGCATCGACCCCTGCGGAGCGGATGAAATCGGAGCGCGCGATACCCGAGGGCCGCTCCACCACATCGTCCAGCTCTACCCGGCTGACGTCGCCGACCTGCGGATAATGCCGGCGCGACAGCGAGGCCCACGTCGGCTCGCCGACCGGCACCAGCATCTGGCTGAAATCGAGCACCCCGATGCGGTTGTAGCCGAGACTGCGGAAGTAGAAGGCGGAGCCGGTGAACACGTCGTGTGCGTAGGTGGCACCGCCGACCTCGTGCACCGTATTGCCGGCGATGATGGAATGGCCGATGAGGATGTCCTCGATGCCATGGGCGTTGCCGATGGTTGCGGCGACCCCACCCGCGAGGTTCTTCTTGCCCAGGTCGTCGGTCCGCGCCACGCCGTGCACCTCGTTCTCGACGATGGTCATCGCCTCGAGCGCCAGGTAACCGTTGGAAACGTACACCCCGCCCCCGCGCCAGTAACCGGTGGCCAGGACGAAGGGCGGCAGGCCCGGGGCCGGCTCCACCAGGTTCTGCGCCACCGTGCTGTTGCGCACGTGCAGCAGGTTGCGCCGGCCGATGCCGCCGCCGTCCGAATAGACGCCGCCGCCATAGGTGAAGAGGCCGCTGATGCGGTTGCCGGTGATCGCCGATTGCCGGATCCACGACGTGTCCGACGCCACATCCCTGCCGCCGACCGAGAACACGCCACCGCCGGCGGCCCCGCCGCCGAGCACCGAGTTGCCGCTCACTATGCAGCGCTCCATCTCGACGATGTCGGCGTACACGCCGCCGCCGAACGCGCCGCGGTCCCGCGAGGGATCGAAATCACCCTCCACGTGGTTATCGTAAATGCGGCAGTCACTCAACCGGGCGCGGCCCCAGACGGCAACACCGCCGCCTCGCGCCAGCGTCCACGGCTGGTCGTCGGGATCGCCGGTCGAGATATCTTCGGTGATGTTGACCCCGCCCGTGACTGAGACGTTGCGCAGCGTGAGATCGCCGTACACCGCGAGCACCCGCGCCGGGTTCGTCGCGCCACCGGTCCAGGCGATGGTGATCCCGGACGGCAGGTCGGAGGCGTCGATGACGACGCTCTTACGCGCATACAGCGCCGAGCGTCCGTAATCCCGTTCGAAGTAGCCCACGAGATAAGAGACCGGACCGCTCGGTTCGTCGCGGATGCCCATTACTTCGCCCTTGAGGACGGTGTGCTCCTCGCCGACGATCGTGAGCTCGATGGTGCCGCCGTCGAGGTCCGGTGCGAAGCGAATCGGCTGGGCGCTGGTCGCCTGGTCGAGGGCCGCGCGCAGCGTCGTGGCACCGGTGGGGGCGGCGTCGTCGTCGAGCAGCGTGTCGACCACGAGTCCGGTGGGTGAACTACTCCCGCCACCGCCGCAGGAAAAAAGCAAAGGCAGGAACAGGGCAAGCGCGGCAAGGGCGAGCCGGGCATTCACAGTGTTTCTCGTTACATGCATATAGCGCCTGAGCCAAGCCCCCATTGAGAATCTCTTAGCCCAAGCATAGCCTCTCCTGCAATCCGTACCATCCACCACGGCGGAGCTGGCGCGCATCGCCCCTACTCGGCGCCGCAGTCCGCACGCCGGCAATCCGGGCGGTTGCCGCAGGACGCGTCGCCACATACAGTGGCAACCAGTTCCGCCGAGGCCTGCCTGGATCCCAATGAACGAAAAACTCGAGCGTTCCGTGTTCCTGATGATGCTGGCGCTGGTTACGGCGCTGTTCGGGTTCCTGCTCAAGCCCTTCTTCGCTCCGCTGCTCTGGGCCTGCATCATCGCCGTGCTGTTTCATCCGGTGCAGGTGTGGCTCGAGCGGCGCTGGGGTGAGCGGCCGAACACCACTGCGCTGGTCACGCTGCTGGCCTGCATGGTGCTGGTCGTGATCCCGGTGCTGCTTCTCTTGGCGTCTTTCCTGCAACAGGGGCTGGCGATCTACCAGCAGATCGAAGCGGGCGAACTCCAGCCCGGCGCATTCATCGACAAGATCCGCAGCGCCTTCCCCGTGCTGCAGGGGTTGCTGGAACGGTTCGACATCGACATGAGCACGGTGCGCGACAACGCGGCCAAGGCCGCCGTCGCCGCCAGCCAGTTCCTCGCCCGCAACGCGCTGGCCGTCGGCCAGGGCACTTTCGGCTTTTTCCTCAAGCTTGCCCTCATGCTCTACGTGGCCTTCTTCCTGCTGCGTGACGGTCGCTTGCTGGTGGACAAGCTGGTCCATGCCATCCCGCTCGGCGACGAGCGCGAGCGGCTCCTGTTCCAGAAGTTCGCCGAGGTGGCGCGGGCCACGGTGAAGGGCAACCTCCTGGTGGCCATGGTGCAGGGCGCCCTGGGCGGCCTGATCTTCTGGATTCTCGGCCTGCCCGCCCCGCTGCTGTGGGGCGTGGTCATGACCGTGCTGTCGCTGATTCCGGCGGTCGGCGCCGGACTGGTCTGGCTCCCTGCCGCGATCTATCTGTACGCCGTCGGCGACTGGGTCTCCGCCACGGTGCTGATTGCCTACGGCGTGCTCGTCATCGGACTCGCAGACAACATCCTCCGGCCCCTGCTGGTCGGACGCGACACCAAGCTGCCCGACTGGATGGTCCTGCTGTCGACCCTCGGCGGCATCGCCATGGCCGGAATCAACGGTTTCGTGGTCGGCCCCCTGATTGCCGTGCTGTTCGTGGCCTTCTGGCAGATCTTCAGCCGTGAGTTCAACCCGGTGACCCCGGAGCAATCCGACGCACGCGACGCAGGCGAGGCGACCGACTAGCCGCGCGCGATCACCAGCCAGAGCTGGAAGACCAGGACGGCCGCCGAGCTCAGGGCGCCGACTACCGGCAGCCACAACGGCAAGCGCAGTCCCGTGCCTTCCCGGTCCGGGTCGCGCCGCTTGATCGCCCACAGCGCCACGTTCAATGTGCCGAAGACCACGAGGATGATGGCGCTGGTGACCTTCGCCAGGGTCGTGAGTGGAAACAGCACCGCCAGCAGCATGATCACCGCGGTGATCAGCGCTGTTGCCCTGAGCGGCGTACGCGTTCGCGGACTGACCTTGGCCAGCCACGCCGGTGCCGGCGCGTCCGCGTCCCGCGCCATGCCGTAGACCACGCGCGATGCCATGATGATCTGCACCAGGGCGCCGTTGAGGCCTGTCAGCAGGCTGACGATGCCCAGTCCCGTGGTCGAGTACCAGCTGTGCCCCTGCACCATCGCCGCCACCGGGGTATTGCTGCCAGCCAGGGTCGCCGGACCGACCGAGGCTACGGCGATCAGTGAGACCAGGACGTACAGGACGATGGTGAGCAGCAGGCTGATGACGATGGCACGCGGCAGGGTCCGGCGGGCGTCCTTCACCTCCTCTGCCATGGTCGCCATGTCCTCAAAGCCGATGAAGGCGTAGAAGGCCAGGAAAGCGCCCGAGAAGATGCCGACCCAAGCCGTCGCTTCGAGCGGCGGCACGAACTCCCGCCACTGCCGGGCGACATCGACCAGGTCGGCTTCGGCCACCACGCCCGCATACAGCAGGGCGCCGACCTCGATCAGCGTGATGACGGTGACCACCGCAACCGACTTGCCGATGCCCCATGCGGCGACCGCACCCATCCCCAGGACCAGCAAGGCAATCGCCGGCTTCTCCGGCACCACCACGAAATCCTGCAGGAACCCCACCGTCGCCACGGCCAGCGCCGCCGCCGACACCACGCCGGTGAGGATCATCAGCACCCCTACCGTGCGGGCGAGCCAGTCGCGGCCGAAGCCCTCCTTGATGTAGCGCACCGGCCCGGAGCTGTCGGGGAAACGCGAGGCCAGCTCTGCGATCGCGAGGCCGCTGAGCAAGGCCAGCACGCCCGAGCACAACAGGGCGACGGGGGCAAACAGTGCCGCCTCGCCCGCCACCTTGCCCACCAGGGCATAGAAGCCCCCGCCCACCATGGTCCCGAGCCCGTACAGGACGAGGAACGGCAGCGTGACGATGCGCTTCAGCTGCGATTCTCGTGTCATCGCACTCCAAGCATAGTAGTTAAATTCATCTACTAGACTTGGGGCGAGGAAGCAGAACACCGAGACCGATGAGCAAGCGACGTTTCGTCATCCAGAAACACGATGCCTCCAGCCTGCACTACGACTTCCGGCTGGAATTCGGCGGCGCGCTGGTGTCCTGGGCCGTGCCGAAGGGCCTGTCCACTGACCCCCGCGACAAGCGCCTGGCGATCCAGGTCGAGGACCACCAGCTCGATTACATCGACTTCGAAGGTGTGATCCCCGCGGGCGAATATGGCGCGGGCACGGTGCTGGTGTGGGACACCGGGACCTATCGCAACCTGCGCGCCGGCAAGGGCGGCGACAACACGGGCATGAAAGAGGCCCTGGAGGATGGCCTGCTCGAGGTCTGGCTCGAGGGCAAGAAGCTGCACGGCGGTTACGCCCTGAAGCGCATCGAGGGGGGCAAGAAGCCGAAGTGGCTGGTCATCAAGATGGACGACGAGGAGGCCGATGCCCGCCGCAATCCGACCAGCTCCGAGCCGAAGTCGGTCCTCTCGGGGCGGACGCTGAAACAGGTCGAAGCGGAGGAATCCACCTGACATGTCCCGCCTGAACTTCGGCGCCTACAGCTTCGAGATCTCGAACACGGACAAGGTCCTGTTCCCGGATGCCGGCATCACCAAGGGCGGGCTCATCCAGTACTACCGCGACATCGCCCCAGTGATGCTGCCGCACCTGGAGGATCGCCCGCTGACGCTGCATCGCTTTCCTGACGGCATCGAGGAGGAAGGTTTCTACCAGCAACAGGCGCCCGACTATTTCCCCGACTGGATCGCCACGCGCCACGCCGCCCGGGCGGATGACGGCACGCAGGGACCGGTCGAGCACATCCTCTGCAACAACGAGGCGAC
>CAYPTW010000072.1:0-12620 GCA_964413755.1 uncultured Thioalkalivibrio sp.
TCGGGCTCTGCCTCGGGCTCTGCCTCGGGCGCGGCCACCTGCTCGGCTTCGGCTTCGGCTTCGGCTTCTGCCTCTGCTTCCGGCGCGGGCACGGGCGGCGTTTCAAGCTGGGCCAGCAGGTCCGCCGGCGCCTCGGGCATGCGGCCCTGCGCGGCGACGTCGCGCATGCCGTGCAAGGCGTCGAGGCAACGCTGCACCACGTCGACCAGGCCCGGCTCCGCCTGGCGGCGACCCTCGGCCAGGCCCTCGAACAGGTTTTCCAGCGCGTGGCTGAAATCGCCGATGGTGCTCACGCCGGCGAGGCGCGCGCTGCCCTTGATGGTGTGCAGGTAGCGCTGCAGGGCGCGCAGCGATTCACCGTCACGCGGGTTGGCACGCCATGCCGCCATGGCGTCCTGCGCTTCCTCGAGGATCTCGGCGGCCTCTTCCACGAAGATGCCGAGGATCTCGAAATCGAATTCCGGCTGCTCGAGGATCGTGTCCACGGCGCCGGCCTCGGCGCGCAGCTCGTAGTCCTGGTGCAGCGCGCGGATATCGTCCGCCAGGGCGGTGTCCGGCGCGCCCGGGCCGCGTCCTTCCTCCAGCGCCAGCACCACCTCGGCGATGGCTTCCACCGCGCGTCCAACCAGCTCGAGGCCGGCCGGCGGCAGGCCGACGTGATCGTCGTAGAGCTGCCGGAGGTAATCGTTCAGCGGCCGCGCCACTTCCACCACCGCGGCGACGTTTGCCATGTTGGCACTGCCGGCGAGGGTGTGGCAGGCGCGATGCGCCGCCTCGGTCACGGCGAACGGCGGCGTGCGCAGGCCGCAGTCCTGGATGAAAGCGCGCAGGTCCGCCAGGTGCCCGTTGGCCTCGCGCGTGAAGATATCGCGCAGTACCGGGTCCATCTCCGGCTCCGGCTCGGGCTCAGGCTCGGGCTCGGGCTCCGGTTCCGGCTCGGGTTCCACTTCCGGTTCCGGTTGCGGCTCCGGCTCGGGCTCCGGTTCGGGCTCGGCCTGGGCTTCAATTTCCAGCTCGGGCTCGGGCTCGGGCTCTGCCTCGGGCACGGGCTCGGGTTCGGCCGCCGCCGGCGGACGCCCGGTGGCGAAGGCCTCGGCGCGCGCCATCAGCGCCTCGACGTTGTCCTCGGGTTCGCGCCCGCTCTCGATCTGCTCGATCAAGGCCGGCACCTGCGCCACGGCCTCGCCGAGGAACTGCACCAGCGGCTCGGTGCGCGGAATGCGGCCCTCGATGAGGGCATTCATGAGCTGCTCGATGCTCCAGGCGAACTCGCCGATACGGCGCGCCCCAACCATGCGTCCGCTGCCCTTCAGGGTATGGAACGCCCGGCGCAGCGTGGCGAGATCGTCGGCACCGTTATCGGCGGCCCACTGCGGGAAGTGCTGGCCGATCGTGACGTCGATCTCGCGCGCTTCCTCGATGAACAGCTCGATGAGCTCGGTGTCCGGCTGCTCCGCGCCCGCGTACACCGGCAGCGCCGCCGGCGCCGCAGCTTGCGGCACGGGCTCGGACACGGGCGCAGATGGCTGTTCCGCGGTGACTTCCGGCTCGGGCTCGGGCTCCGGCTCCGGTTCCGGCTCGGGCTCGGGTGTGGGTTCCGGCGCGGGCTCCGGCACAGGCTCGGCTGCGGGCCCGGCCGCGACTTCCGGCTCGGGCTCGGCCTCGGGCGCAGCGGCTTCTTCCAGCCCCTGCTCCCGCTCCAGCAACGCGAGGCAGTCCTCGGCGTTCTCGAGCATGAATTCCGGCACCTTGCGCCCGGTGCGGATGGTCTCCATGAAATATTCGAGGCTGACGATGGCGTCGGCCAGGCGGTCCATGGCCTGGCGCGGCATGTCGTCGCCGTCCGGCTGGACCAGCAGGCGCACGTGGCGCGTGATGCGTTCCACCACGGCGACGGCGCGCGGCTGCTCGAGCATCAGCAGCGCCGCGGTGACGCCCTGCAGCAGCCCCGGCACCGCGTCCACGACCTGCGGTTCGACCGGGCCGGCGAGGCGCTCGCTGATGGCGTCGCGTACGCGCGCCATGTTGACCATGCACTCGCGCAGCAGCGCTTCGGTGACCTGGCGCATGGCATCGGCGCGCTCGTCCGGCGGCTGCTCCTCGGCCCCCTGGGGTCGCGGCTCGTCCAGCACCAGGCCGACCAGCTGCTCGTCCAGCCGGTCCTCCACGCGCAGCAGGTTGGCCGCCACGCCGAGCAGCTCGTCCTCGGTCTGCGCGCGGTCCTTGTTCAACAGGCCGCGCAGGCGCTCGGCCTCGCGCTGCACCTGCTCGCGGATCTCGCCCAGGCCGAGCACGCCGAGGGTGTCGCCGATCTTCGCCAGCATGCTGAACTGGTTGTCCAGCACCTCGGTCGGGATGCTGCCGGTGCGGGCGTGCAGGTCGAGCGCGTCCTTGACCTTGCCCAGGTCCTCGCGGATCGCGTCGGCCACGGTGTGCATGAGCTGCACGCTCGGGCCGCCGAGGCTGTCGCGGGCCTGCGCCACGTCCGTCATGTCCGGCAGCAGGTCGCCGAGGCTGAAGGTGTCGCGGATGGCGCTGACGCGGCTGCCGCGCGTGGTCGAACGCGCGACGTAGAACAGCAGGCTGTTGAGCAGTTCGACCGGCGGCGCCGCGGCGATGGTGGCCTCGCCCTCGTCGATCATGCGCCGGATCTGGCGGTCGGCCTGGCCGAGCAGGCGCTTCACCGAGGCGCTGGCGGGGAGGCCGCCCTGGCGCAGCGCTTCCACCACGCCGCTCATCACCCACCACAGCTGGAACACCGCCGGCTCGCTCGAGGCGCGTTCCAGCGCAGCGGCGACGTCGGCGATCACCGCCAGGCTGCTGTCGGGGCGCTCGCCACGGATCCAGGACAGCAGCGCCGCCTGGTAGCGCGGGCGCAGGCGCCGGCCCAGCGCAATGATGTCTTCGCCGGACGGTTGCGGCAGCACGCGCCCCGGCGATATCTGGCTCTCGCTCGGCAGGTTGAGCAGCAGCAGGGTGTTTTCCGACAGCAGCGCCGAGCCGCGCGCGGCGCGCAGGTCGTTCAGCAGCGGCAGCAGCACCAGCGGGATGTCGCGCCCGCCGCTGACCACGCGCTCGAGGTAAGGCGGCAGCTGCACGATGGCGCGCGACAGCGCCTCGACGGCCTCGTCGTGTTCGTAGCCGGCGCCGGCGCTGCGTTGCAGGTGCAGCGCGAGCTGCTCCATCTCCTCGGCCAGCAGCGAGGCGCCGTAGACCTCCGCGATGCGCAGCGCGCCGTGCGCCTGGTGCAGCAGCTCGGCGCAGTGCGCCATGGTGCCGCCCTCGTCCGGCTGCTCGACGAATTCCTCCAGCGCGATGCGCGCTTCGTTCATCGCCGTGGTGACCTCGCCGGTCACCCAGAGGAGCTGTGGGGAGGCCCTGGAACTCACTTCGGCGGCGTCTCCGGCAGCCTGAAGCCGGCCGCGGAATTACGCAGCTGGGTGGCCAGGTCGGCGAGCTTGCCGATCGACTGCGAGGTCGCGCCGGTGGCGTCGGCCGTCTGCTCGCTGATTTCGCGCAGCACGTTCATGTTGCGCGTGATGTCGCTCGCCGCCGTCGCCTGGTCGCGCGCCGAGCGGGAAATGTTCTGCACCAGCGTGGCGATCTGGTTGGACACGCTCTCGATCTCGTCCAGCGCCGCGCCGGCGTTCTCGGCCAGCAGCGCGCCGCCGACCACGTCCGTGGTGCTGCGCTCCATCGAGGTGACCGCCTCGTTGGTGTCGGACTGGATGGTCTTCACCAGCACCTCGATCTGGCGCGTGGCGTTGGCCGCGCGCTCGGAGAGCCGCTGCACCTCGTCCGCGACCACGGCAAAGCCGCGCCCGGACTCGCCGGCCATGGAGGCCTGGATGGAGGCGTTCAGCGCCAGGATGTTGGTCTGCTCGGCGATGTCGTTGATCAGCTCGACGATGTTGCCGATTTCCTGGCTGCTCTCGCCGAGGCGCTTGATGCGCTTGGAGGTGTCCTGGATGGTCTCGCGGATGGCGTTCATGCCCTGGATGGTGCGGCGCACGGCAGCGCCGCCCTTGTGCGCCACGTCGACCGAGTGCCGCGCCACGTCGGCGGCACGCTCGGCATCACCGGACACCGCCTCGATGGAGGCGGCCATGCGGGCGATGGACTCGGTGGCGTCGCTGGCCTGGCGCAGCTGGGTGTCGCTGGCTTCCGACATGTGCGTGGCGGTGGCCTGGGTCTGGCGCGCGGCGGCGTCGACCTTGATGGCGCTCTGGTTGATGGTCTCGACCAGCTCGCGCAGGGCCTCGATGGCGTAGTTGATGGAGTCCGCGATGGCGCCGGTGATGTCCTCGGTGACCGAGGCCTGCACGGTGAGGTCGCCGTCGGCCAGGTTGCCGAGCTCGTCCAGCAGCCGCAGGATGGCGGCCTGGTTGCGCTCGTTCTGGCGCGCCTGCTCGGCGGAGCGGCGCCGCACTTCCTCGCCGCGGAACAGGGTGACCACCAGTCCCAGCGACAACAGCAGCGCGGCGACGCCGAGCCACATCGGCACCGCCGCCACCGAGCCCGGGCTGGTGCCGGACGGCAGGCTGAGCCAGATCATGACGACCGCCGCCAGGACGACTGCGACCAGCACCAGTCCCAGTACCGGCAACAGGGCCATCCCCCGTGAATGCTGTCTCATACTTTTTCTCATCATGCGAGCCATCGCCGCGGCGCCTCAGTCATCGCGCGCCGCGTGCAGGAAATTCGGGCTCTCGGCCAGCGCCTGCAGGCTGAACACCGGCCAGGGATCGTCGCCCTGGGCGAAGGCGCCCGAGAGATAGCGCCGGCAGCGCAGCTCGCCCTCCGGCGGGACCGCGCAGCGCGCGCCTTCGGCAAAGCGGCGGAAGCCGTAGACCTCGTCCACCAGCAGCCCGGCGCTGAATTCGCGGTGGTTGATCACCACCACCCGCGAATCGCGCCCGAGCTTGGTGGCGCCGCCGCCGAGGAAAGCTTTCAGGTCGATCACCGTGAGCAGCTGGCCGCGCAGGCTCGCCAGCCCCGCCACCCAGGGACGCGCCCCGGGCACCCGCGCCAGCGTCGCCGGGCAGGCCACGATTTCGCGCACGTCCTCGCGCGCGGCGAGGAACTGCTCGCCGCCGAGGCGGAAGCCGATGCCCACCCACTCGCGCGCCTCGAGTCCCTCGTCGGCGGCCTCGGCGCTCGCCAGCGCGCGCTGCTCCAGCGCGCACAGCAGCGCCCAGGGCTGGCCGCGCAGCTCACTGAGAGAGGGTTCAGTCATTGCTGCCCAGGGCCGCGCGCACCTTCTCCACCAGCTGCGCCTCCGAGACCGGCTTCACCAGGTAATCCTTCGCCCCCTGGCGCATGCCCCAGATCTTGTCGGTTTCCTGGCCCTTGGTGGTCACCATCACCACCGGGATGTCGGCCGTGTCGGCGGCGCGCGCCAGCTCGCGGGTGGCCTGGAAGCCGTTCATGCCGGGCATGACCACGTCCATCAGCACCACGTCCGGCTTCAGCGCGCGCGCCTTCTCGATGCCTTCACGGCCGTCCGAGGCGGCCTCGATGTCGAAACCGTGCTTCTTCAGGTAGCCGCCGAGCACGTGCACTTCGGTAGGGGAATCGTCCACGATGAGTACCAGGGCCATGCTTGCTCCTCCGCTGGGCGCGGTGCTCAGGACTTGACGTGCGCGCCGATCGCAGAGAGCAGCTCGTCGCGCGTGAATGGCTTCGTCAGGTACTGCTCCGAGCCGACGATGCGGCCGCGGGCGCGGTCGAACAGGCCGTCCTTGCTCGACAGCATCACCACCGGCGTCGACTTGAACACCTTGTTGTGCTTGATCAGGGCGCAGGTCTGGTAGCCGTCCAGCCGCGGCATCATGATGTCCACGAAAATGATGTCCGGGTGGTGGTCGGCGACCTTGGACAGCGCGTCGAAGCCGTCCACCGCGGTGTAGACCTCGCAGCCCTCCTTGGTGAGCAGCGTCTCCGCGGTCCGGCGGATGGTCTTGCTGTCGTCCACCACCAGCACCTTCAGCCCCCCAAGGCTGCGCGACTCGTCTGCGTTCACCGGCGTCCTCCAATTGAAGTGCTGGATTTTTAACATATCGCGCCCCTACCCGCCATGCGCCGGGGGCCCTGCCCCTTGATATAGTTGCGGTTACCACAGGAGCACCCCGATGAGTAATGCGCAGATCCGCCTCGGCGTGGTCATGGACCCGATCGAACACATCAAGCCGGCCAAGGACACCACCCTGGCCATGCTGCTGGAAGCCCAGCGGCGCGGTTACGCGCTGGAATACATGAACCAGCGCGACCTGTGGGTGCTGGAAGGCCGGCTCGGCGCGCGCATGCGGGCGCTGGAAGTGCGCGACGATCCCGAGTGCTGGTACGCCCTCGGCGAGGAACGCGAGGGCGACCCGGCGGCGCTGGACGTGATCCTGATGCGCAAGGACCCGCCCTTCGACATGGAGTACATCTACACCACCTTCCTGCTGGAGCGCGCCGAGGAACACGGCGCGCTGGTGGTGAACAAGCCGGCGGCGCTGCGCGACGTGAGCGAGAAGGCCTACACCATGTGGTTCCCGGAGTTCACCCCGCCGACCATGGTGACGCGCTGCATGGCCGACATGCGCCGCTTCGTGGAGCGCTACGGCGCCGCGGTGGTGAAGCCGCTGGACGGCATGGGCGGGCGCTCGATCTTCGTGCTGCGCCCGGGCGACGCCAACACCGGCGTGATCCTCGAGACCCTGACCGCGCACGACAGCCGTTTCGCCATGATCCAGCAGTACATCCCCGAGATCGTGCAGGGCGGCGACCGGCGCATCCTGCTGGTCGACGGCGAGCCCTTCGGCCATGCCCTGGCGCGCATCCCCGCGGAGGGCGAGAACCGCGGCAACCTGGCGGCCGGGGCGCGCGGCGAGGGCCGCGACCTGACGCCGCGGGAGCGCGAGATCTGCGCCGCGGTGGGGCCGGTGCTGCGCGACAAGGGCATCCTCTTCGCCGGGCTGGACGTCATCGGCGACAAGCTCACCGAGGTCAACGTCACCAGCCCGACGGGGGTGCGCGAGCTCGACCGCCTGTACGGCGCCAACATCTGCAGCGGCCTGTTCGACGCCATCGAGCGCCGCCTGGAGGCGCGGTGAAGGCGTCCCGGCGGGCCACGCCCGGCCTTGCGGCCCTAGGCCTGGCCGCCCTGTGCCTGGGCGTCCTCTGCCTGGCGGCCTGCAGCCCGCAGGAGGCCGAGACGCGCCACCGCTTCATGGCCATGGGCACGCTGGTGGAGGTGGCCGTGTACGGCGTCCCGGCCGCCGAGGCGGAGGCGGCGGCCGCGGAGGTGGAGGCGCTGTTCCACGAACTGCACCGCGCCTGGCAGCCGCAGGGCGACGGCGCGCTGGGTGAACTCAATCGCGCGCTGCAGGCGACGCCCGGCGCGCTACCCGCCGACCCCGACCTCGAGCGGTTGCTCGCCGAGGCCACGCGCCTGGCGCGCGTCACCGGCGGCCTGTTCGATCCGACCATCGGCGCGCTGGTGCAACTGTGGGGCTTCGGTTCCGCCGAGGGCGTGCCCGCCGCCCCGCCGCCGGCCGCGGCAGTCGCGGCATGGCTGGAGACGCGCCCGCTGCAATACGACCTCGGCGGCTTCGCCAAGGGCGTGGCCGTGGACCGCGCCATCGCGCTGCTGCGCGCGCGCGGCATCGAGCATGCCATCGTGAACGCCGGCGGCGACCTGCGCGCCATCGGCCACAAGGGCGAGCGTCCCTGGCGCATCGGCATCCGCGCCCCGCGCGACGCCGCGGGCGTGATGGCGGCGCTGGAGACCGGGGAGGACGAGGCGGTGTTCACCTCGGGCGACTACGAGCGCTTCTTCGACTACGAGGGCCGCCACTACCACCATATCCTCGACCCGCGCAGCGGTTATCCGGCGGCGGGACTGGTGTCGGTGACCGTGCTGCACACGGATGCCGGGCTGGCGGACGCCGCCGCCACCGCCCTGATGGTCGCCGGGCCCGAGGCCTGGCCGGAAGTGGCTACGCAACTGGGGCTCGAGGCCGTGATGGTGGTGCGCGAGGACGGCGCGATCGAGCTGACCCCGGCGATGCAGCCGCGCATCTGGTTCACCGACGAGGCCTACGGGCAACAGGCCCAGGTCCGGGCGCTGCCGTGAGACTGCTGCGCCCCGGCGACATCGTGGTGCTGGTGGCGGCCAGCCTGCTGGTGGGCGCGTCCTGGGCGGCGCTGTGGTCCGGCGGCGGCCCGGCCGAGTACGTGGAGATCAGCGTCCCGGGGGCGACGCCGCAACGCCTCGCGCTGGCGACGGATACCGTGGTCGAGATCGAGGGCCGCCTCGGGCCCAGCGTGATCGAGGTGCGCGACGGCCGGGTGCGCTTCACCGACTCGCCCTGCGTCGGCCGCCAGTGCGTGCACGCCGGCTGGCTGTCGCGCGGCGGGCAGGTGGCGGCCTGCCTGCCGAACGGCGTGGTGGTCGAGGTGGGCGGCGGCCGGCGCGAGTTCGATGCCGTCACCTTCTGAGCGCGCGCTGCCTGCCGGGGCGCCGCGCGACCGCCTCATCGCCGGCTTCGCCGCGCTGGCCATCGCCATCCATATCCTCGAGGCGGCCCTGCCCAGCCCGCTGCCGGGCGTGAAGCCCGGGCTCGCCAACGTCATCACCGTGGTGGTGCTGTTGCGCTGGGGCTGGGGCGTCGCCGCCTGGGTCGCCCTCCTGCGCGTGCTCGCCGGCAGCCTGCTGGTGGGCACTTTTCTCAGCCCGACCTTCATCCTCAGCGCCAGCGGTGCGGCCGCCGCGCTGGCTGCGCTGTGGCTGGCGCAACAGCTCGGCGGACGCTGGCTCGGGGCCACCGGCTACAGCGTGTGCGCCGCCCTGGCGCACATGGGCACGCAGGTGATCGTCGCCTGGCAGCTGTTCATCCCGCATCCGGCGATTCTCAAGCTGGCGCCCTTCCTGCTGACCGCGGCGCTGGTCTTCGGTATCGTGAGCGGCGTGATCGCAGCAGTGGTAGTGCAGAAGCTGGAGGCCGCGCCGGAGGCGGCGCGCGCGTGAACGCAGCCGGCGGCAGCTGGGCGGCGGGCGAGCGTCTCAGCTGGGCGATCTTCATCGCCGCGGCGGCGCACGGGCTGTTCATCCTCGGCGTCGGCTTCTCCGGCCCGCCGCAGGAAGGGCCGAGCGAAGTGCCGACGCTGGAAGTGACCCTGCTGGACGCGCCGTCGCCCGACGAGCTCGAGCCGCGCGACGCGCGCTACCTCGCCCAGGCCAACCAGGAAGGCAGCGGCAACACCGCCGAGACCCTGCGCCCGGAATTTCACGACCAGCCGCCGGCACAGGAAACGGCCGCGGCCCAGCCCCCGCCCCCGGAACTTCCGGCCGAGGCGCTGGTGAGCTCGTGGCGCGGTGCGCTGGCCGCCAGTATCGCGCCGCCGGACCGCGAGCCGGAGCCGACGCCGCCCGAGGCGCAGCCGGACGGCGGCCTGACGCGCGTCAGCGACAGCAACCCGCGCGAGTTCTTCGTTTCCATCGACGCACGGGCGAGCGTTTTCGCCGAGTATCTCGCCGGCTGGAAAGCGCGCATGGAGCGGCTCGGCACGCTCAACTTCCCCAACGTGGCGCAGGGCGCGCACGAGCGCAACCCGGTGCTCGAGGTGGCGGTGGCCGCCGACGGCACCCTCGCCACGGTGCGCGTGACGCGCTCCTCCGGGCACGGGCCGCTGGACCAGGCGGCCATCGACCTGGTGCGGCTCGCCAGCCCCTTCGACCCCTTCCCGCCGGCGGTGCGCGCGCAATACGACACGCTGCGCTTCGCCTACGAGTGGCGCTTCATCGACGGGCGCGCCGGCGCCGGGGTGCTGCGCGCGCCGGAACGCTGAGCGGCGCACGGGGATATACTAGGCCCATGAGCGAGGGCCAGTACCTGACGGGACAATTCCTGATCGCCATGCCGGCCATGGACGATCCGAATTTCGACCGCACCGTGACTTACGTCTGCGAGCACAACGACGAGGGCGCGCTCGGCATCATCATCAACCGCCCCATCGACATGTCGCTGGGCGAGATCCTGGCGCAGATGGACCTGGAAATCCCCGACCCGGAGCTGGCCGCACAGCCGGCGCTGCAGGGCGGCCCGGTGCAGCCGGAGCGCGGCTTCGTCATCCACGAAGACGGCGGCAGCGGTTTCACCGCGACCGTCGACGTCAAGGACGGCATCAAGGTG
This sequence comes from uncultured Thioalkalivibrio sp., assembly GCA_964413755.1. Lineage (GTDB taxonomy): Bacteria > Pseudomonadota > Gammaproteobacteria > Steroidobacterales > XN24 > XN24. Next base: position 10,179 of record CAYPTW010000072.1, read on the forward strand.
ACCACCTCGCGCGACATCCTCGAGGCGCTCGCCGCGGGCAGCGGCCCGCAGCGCGCCGTCATCGCGCTGGGCTATGCCGGCTGGGGCGCGGGGCAGCTGGAAGCCGAGATGGCGGCGAACTCCTGGCTCACCGTGCCGGCCACCCCCGACATCATCTTCTCGGTCCCCTTCGAGCGCCGCTGGGAAGCCGCCGCCCGGCTCATCGGCGTCGACATCACCGCGCTCTCCTCCGAGGCGGGCCACGCCTGAGCATGGCCGGCGCCGCGGGTACCCTGCTGGCCTTCGACTACGGCCGGCGTCGTATCGGCGTGGCCGTCGGCAACACCCTCACCGGCCGCGCACGGGCGCTGGAGACCGTCGCGGCGACGGACGCGGGCCCCGACTGGGAGCGCATCGCGGCCCTGCTGCGCGAGTGGCAGCCGGCCCGGCTGGTGGTGGGCGTCCCGTATAATGACGGCGCTGCCGACGCGGAGGGTGAGGACATCGCACAGCAGGCGCAGCGCTTCGCGCGCCGCTTGCATGGCCGCTTCGAGCTGCCGGTGGAGCTGGTGGACGAACGCCTCAGCTCCGCGGCCGCGTACCAGGGCCTGGTGGCGGAGCGGCAGGCGGGGCGCCGCGGCCGCATCGCGAAACAAGACATCGACAGCGCGGCTGCGGCCGTGATCCTGCAAGACTGGCTGGACAAGCACACCTGAGGCACCCATGGCATCGCAGTTCGACGCGCAAGGACGGCTCCGTCACCTCGTCACCCTGAAAGACCTGCCGCGCGCGCAACTGGTCGCGCTGCTCGACCTGGCCGAGTCCTACCTGACGCCGCCGGGCGAGAAGCCGGCGAGCAACGACAAGCTCGCCGGGCGCACCATCGCCAACCTGTTCTTCGAGCCGAGCACGCGCACGCGCGCCTCCTTCGAGCTGGCGGCGCGCCGCCTCGGCGCCGAGGTGCTGAGCCTGGACGTGAGCAGCTCCTCGCGCGCCAAGGGCGAGAGCCTGCTGGACACCATCTACACGCTGCAGGCCATGCAGATCGACATCTTCGTCATCCGCGACGCGCAGTCCGGCGTGCCGGCCCACATCTGCGACCACGTCGCGCCGCATGTCGCGGTGCTCAATGCCGGCGAGTCGCACCTGAACCATCCCACCCAGGGGCTGCTGGACGTGCTCACCATGCGCCGCCACCTGGGCGACCTGGCGGACAAGGTGGTGACCATCGCCGGCGACATCCAGCACTCGCGCGTGGCGCGCTCGGCGCACCATGCCCTGAGCACGCTGGGCGTGGGCGAGCTGCGCCTGGTGGCGCCGCCGGCGCTGGCGCCGGAGCCGTCCGAGTTTCCCGGCGCGACCCTGCTGGACGCCATCGAGGACGGCGTGCGCGACGCCGACGTGGTGATGTGCCTGCGCATCCAGCGCGAGCGCATGGAACAGAGCCGCAGCCCGGACGGCGCCGACTTCTATCGCGAATTCGGCCTCACGCCGGAACGCCTGGCGCTGGCACGACCGCATGCCATCGTCATGCACCCGGGGCCGATGAACCGCGGAGTGGAGATCGCCGGCAGCGTGGCCGACTCGCCGCAGTCGGTGATCACCGAGCAGGTCACGCACGGCGTCGCCGTGCGCATGGCCGTGATGCAGACCGTGATGGAGACCTTGCATGGCTGAGATCGTCGGCACCGACCGCCCGCACCGCGGCACCATTTTCGTCGAGGACGCCGAGGTGCTGGACATCGAGGCCTGGCCGGGCGAGCAGTTCATCATGCGCCTGGTGGCGCCGCAGTGCGCCGCGCATGCGCGCGCCGGCAGCTTCGCGCACGTCACCTGCGACCCTTCGCTCCCCATGCGCCGGCCGCTGTCGCTGATGCGCGCCGACCCGGACACGGGGGTGATCGAGTTCCTCTTCAAGATCGTCGGCGAGGGGCTTTCCCTGCTGTCGCGGCGGCGCCCGGGCGAGAAGGTCAGCGTCATGGGCCCGATCGGCAAGCCCTTCGCGCCCACGCCGGGGCGCAGCCGGCCGCTGCTCATCGGCGGCGGGGTCGGTATTCCGCCCATGGTGTTCCTCGCCGAGACGCTCGGCCCGGCGGCGCGCGAGGGCCTGGTGCTGATGGGTTCCGAGGTGCCGTTCCCCTTCACCCCGGCAACCTCGCGCATCGCGGTGGACGGCCTGCCGCAGGGCGTGACGGCGGCCATGCCGCTGATGGAGAACCTGGCGGTGCCGAGCCGCCTCGCCTCCATGGCTGGTTTCGACGGCTGCTATGCCGGCTACGTCACCGAGCTGGGCCGCGCCTGGCTGCGCTCGCTGGACGCCGCGGCCTTGCGCCAGGTGGAGATCTTCGCCTGCGGCCCGACGCCCATGCTCAAGGCGGCGGCCGCGCTGGCGCGCGACTTCGACCTGCCCTGCCAGGTGTCGCTGGAGGAATACATGGCCTGCGCCGTGGGCGGCTGCGCCGG
>CAYPTW010000073.1:0-11999 GCA_964413755.1 uncultured Thioalkalivibrio sp.
TCGTGCGTCTTGCCGAGCGCCTGCAGCGCCATCTCGAACTCGCGTACCGACTCCACCGGGATGCCGCGGTCCTGCGCGCCGAAAATGCCGAGGATCGGCATCCGCAGCGGCGCCAGTTCGGCCGGGTCGGTGACCAGGCGGCCGTAGTAGATCACCGCGGCGTCCAGTTCCTCGGGCATCTGCAGCGCCAGGCGCAGCGACATGGCGCCGCCGAGACACCAGCCGATGCTGCCGACCTCGTCGACACCGCCCTCGGTCTCCAGCCAGCGCAGCGCGGCGCCCAGGTGCCGCCCGGCGCGGTCCTCGTCGCGCATCAGCGCCTGCATCAGCGTGCGCGCCTCCCCGGGCTCGCCGGCCACGTTGCCTTCATACAGGTCGACCGCCAGCGCCAGGTAGCCCGCGGCAGCAAGGCGATTGCTCATCTCGCGGATATTGTCGTTCAGGCCCCACCATTCGTGGATCACCACCAGGCCGGCGCGCGGCGTGCCGTCAGGCCGCGCCAGGTAGCCGCGACCGGGCCCGTAATCGACTTCCGCGCCGACCACGCCCGTGGCGGCCTCGCCGCCGGCCGCACCCGCAACGGGCTCATCCGCGGCATGCTCGCGCGCCATGGCGTCGACATAATCCGCGCCGCGTTCGGCGGGCTCGGCAGCGGGCAGCGCATGCCAGCCCATGACCAGGAACAACACCAGCAACAACTTGCGCATCACAGGGCCTCCAGCATGTCTCGTGTTACCAGGACGACGCCCTCGCGGGTGACGAAAAACCTGCGCCGGTCCTCCTCCGGATCGACGCCGATGATGATGCCGTCCGGCAGGGTCGTGTCCTCGTCGATGATCGCCTTGACGACGTGGCAACCGCGCCCGATCTCGACATTCGGCAGGACGATGGACCGTTCCACCACGGTGCGTTCGGCCACCCGCACGTTACTGAACAGCACGGAGTCGCGCACCAGCGCGCCCGAGATGATGCAGCCGCCGGAGACCATGGAGTTCAGGGCGCGGCCCTGGCGCTCGGTGTCGTCGAGGATGAACTTGGCGGGCGGCAGCTGGGCCTGGTAGGTCCAGATGGGCCACTCCTGGTCGTACAGGTTCAGCTCCGGCGCCACGTAGGTGAGCTCGATGTTCGCCTCGTAGAAGGCGTCGACGTTACCGACGTCACGCCAGTAGAGCTGCACCTTGGTCTCCGCATCCTGGAACACGTAGGCGTGCACCTTGTCGCCGGCCGCGATGCCGTCGGGCACGATATTGCGCCCGAAATCGTGCGCCGATTCCGCATCCCCGGCATCGGAGCGCAACATGCGCTCCAGGTAGTCGGCGTTGAACACGTAGATGCCCATGGACGCCAGGGCGATCCCTTCGCGCCCCGGGATGGGTTCCGGATCCAACGGCTTCTCGACGAAGCGGGTGATGCGGTTGCTCTCGTCGATGGTGACGATGCCGAACTCGCGCGCACGCTCCACCGGCACCTCGACCGTGCCGACCGTGACGTCGGCGCCGCTCTCGGCGTGTTCGGCCAGCATCAGGCCGTAGTCCATCTTGTAGATGTGATCCCCCGCGAGCACCAGCACGTAGTCCGGTTCCTGGCGCCGCAGGTAGTCGAGGTTCTGGAACACCGCGTCGGCAGTGCCCTTGTACCAGGAGGCATCGATCTGCTGCTGCGCCGGCAGGATCTCCACGAACTCGCCGAACTCGCCGCGGAAGTAGCCCCAGGCGCGCTGCAGGTGGACGATCAGGTCGTGCGCCTTGTACTGGGTCAGCACGGCGATGCGCCGGATGCCGGAGTTCACGCAGTTCGACAGCGGGAAGTCGATGATGCGGTACTTGCCGCCGAACGGCGTGGCCGGCTTGGCGCGCGACAGGGTCAGCGCCTTCAGTCGCGAACCGCGTCCGCCGGCCAGAATGAGCGCCACGGTATCGCGGGTCAGGCTGCTGACGTAGCGTCCGGGTCTTCCCGTCTTCATGACATCCCCCAGGTGCTCTTGGATCCTCCGCATACGATAGCAGCACCTTCGACCCGCGCCACGTCCGGTTGCCCTACCACGCACCGCTACTGTGTTAAATTCGCCCCAACTTTCCCGCGCCGCCTTGAATGCCTCCCAAGCCCCGGATCCTGTTCGTCGTCGCCGAAGCCTGGCCGCTGGTCAAGACGGGCGGGCTGGCGGACGTCGTGCCGGCGCTGGCGCAGGCGCTGATCGAGCAGGGTCACGACGTGCGGCTGTTGCTGCCGGGCTACCGCGACGTGGAGGAAGCCTTTGCCGGCAAGGCCGCGGGGCGCGCCTTCGAGGTGCTGCCCGGCCTGCCGCATGCGCGCCTGCTGCGCGGCCGCCTGCCCGGCTACGACATCCCGACCTGGCTGCTGCATTGCGCCCCGCTGTACGACCGGCCGGGCGGGCCTTACACCGACGCACAGGGACGCGACTGGGACGACAACAGCCTGCGCTTCGCGCTGCTCGGCAAGGTCGGCGCCATGTTCGGCGCGGGTGCTGGTCTCGACGGCTGGCGCGCAGACGTCCTGCACGGCCACGACTGGCACGCCGGCCTCATGTCGGCCTATGCGCATTTCGACCCCGCGGTCACCGCCGCCACCGTCTTCACCATCCACAACCTCGCCTACCAGGGGAACTTCCCGCCGACGGTGCGCGAGACGCTGCATGTCCCGGCCTCCGCCTTCCTGCCCGACGGTCTCGAGTTCTACGGCCATCTCAGCTTCATGAAAGCCGGCCTGTGGTACTCCGACCGGCTCACCACCGTGAGCCCGACCTATGCGCGGCAAATCCGCACCGAAGAATATGGTCACGGCATGGCGGGCGTATTGAGCGCGCGCGGGGCCGCGCTCACGGGCATCCTCAACGGTGTCGACAAGCAGGCCTGGAACCCGGCGACCGATCCCATGCTGCCAGCGCGCTACGAGGCGGCCGACATGGCGGGCAAGGCCCGCTGCAAGCTCGAGCTGCAGGACCGCTTCGGGCTGGCGCGTGGACCTGACGTCCCGCTCATCGGCATGGTCGGGCGCATGACCTCGCAAAAGGGCTGGGACCTGCTGCCGGAAGCCATGGAGCGGCTGGCTGCAGAGAAAGTCCAGTGGGCCCTGCTGGGGAGCGGCGACGCCGAGCTCGAGGCGAGCCTGCGCCGGCTGGCCACACGCCACCCCGGCAGCGTCGGGCTGCACGTCGGCTACGACGAGGCGCTCTCGCACCTGGTGATCGCCGGGGCGGATCTCTTCACCGTGCCCTCGCGCTTTGAACCCTCGGGCCTGACGCAGATGTACAGCCAGCTCTACGGCACGGCGCCGGTGGTGCGGCGCACCGGCGGGCTGGCGGACAGCGTCGTGCAGGCGACGCCGGACAGCCTCGCCGACGGTAGCGGCACGGGGTTCCTGTTCGAGGAGGCCAGCGGCGGCGCGCTCGCCGGCGCGCTCGAGGCTGCCGTGCAGCTGTACCGTGACGACCGGGTTTCCTGGGCGACTTTGCAGGGCAACGGCATGCGCCAGGACTTTGGCTGGCAGCAGCCGGCCGCGGCCTACGCCCGGGTCTACCGGGAGGCGGCGCGGCGGCGTGCGGGATAAGCATCGTCGCGGCGCGACGATAGGTCGGCAGATCGGCCAGGGCATTCCGGGTACACGGAGACAAGGCAACCTTGGATCCACGCGATCCGCGTAGTCTGGCGGCGCTTATCGCCTCGAGTGCGAACCCTTGACCCGGGACGCCCGCGGCCGACCTGCCTTGAACCGGTGGCCCCCCGAGCGGGGTGGCGGCGCGGAGACGAAGCATAGCCCGAAAGCTGTCGCGATGCCTAGCGCAACCGGGTTATGTCACATCAAATCTAAACAAATCAATTGCTTGCGCGACTTAATTCGCTCGCTTTGGCGCGCTTTCGCCGCGTTTTCGGCCCCGCAATCGGTCGAATCGACTATTGACACGCCGCAACAAATCTCTATGCTCGCGGCCTCCATTTTCGCCCCTGGCGCGCCCATGAACCGCCTCCTCCTCCCTGCCGCCTGCCTCGCGATCGGACTGCTCGCCGGATCCCCGGCCAGCGGCGCCGACGACGCCACGGCGTGCCTGCCCGGCGGCGAGGGGCGGCTGCAGATGGAGATCAGCGGTTATTTCGATGCGACACTCGACTGGGGCAACGCGGGCACGCGCTGCGCGGGCGGTCCACGCCCGGAAGGCGATGCCCTGCGGCTGATGTTCGGCCGGGCCGACGATGCACTGATGGTGGTCATCGCCATCGCCGGCCTCGAGCGCGGCGCCGTGGGCGCCCGCCTGCCGGCCAACCTCACCGTCGTGCGCGAGGGACGCGGGGAATTCTTCGGCACGCTGGGCGCGGACAGCTGCCTGGTGGAAGTCACGGAGAACGCGGCGCTGGCCGATGCGCCGGACAGCTACCGGGTGAGCGGCAGCGGACGTTGCCTGGCGCCGATCGAGGCCGTGGCCGGATCGAGCGAGATTCGCATCGCGCCCTTCGAGTTCACCGGCTTCGCCGAGTGGCCGGTGGAGACCGCGGTTGAGCCCGGCTCTGAGTGAGGCAGTGAGGGATTGACTGGGGTGAGACGCTACCTGTTACCCGGCTTGTGCGTGATCGCGCTGGTGCTGGCGCTGCACACCATGACACTGGCTTCCGGCACCCTCGGCGACCTGCCGCTGGAACAGGTCGAGATCGTCGGCGCGGACGACGCGCGACACCGTTTCGAGGTGCGCCTGGCCGACACGCCCGAAGCGCGCAGCCGCGGCCTGATGTACGTCACCGCGCTGGAACCGCGTCACGGCATGCTGTTCGACTTCGGCGAGACGCGCCAGGTCGGCATGTGGATGAAGAACACGCCGCTGTCGCTGGACATGCTGTTCATCGACGCCGGCGGGTTCATCCGGCGCATCGCCGCCGAGACGCGGCCGTTCTCCACGGAGATCGTGCGCTCGGGCGTCCCGGTGCGCGCGGTGCTGGAGATTCGCGGCGGCCTGGCGGCCGAGCTCGGCATCGAGCCCGGCGACCGGGTCGTCCACCGCATCTTCGACTAGATCACCTTCGAGAAGCGCTGCTCCGCGAGCCTTGCCGCCAGGTAGGCGTCGAAGGGCATGGCGATCGGCCGCAACAGGAAGCGGCCCTTCGGCGTGACGCGGATGGTGTCCTCACCCAGCTCCACCAGCTCGTCGGCAGCCAGCTTCTCCATCTCGCCCAGTTCGCGCGCGAAGTATTCCGGGAAGTCGATGCCGTGGCGGGCCTCGATCTGGCGCATGTCCATGGTGCCGCCGCACATCAGCTGGTGGATCACCTCGCGGCGCAGGACGTCGTCCGGCGTCAGCTCCACGCCGCGCAGCACGGGGATGTGCCCGGCGTCGATGGCGTCGTAGTAGTCGTGGCGCAGCTTGATGCTCTGCGAATAGCTGTGGCCGACCTTGCCGATGGCGCTCACGCCCAGCCCGATGAGGTCGAGCTCGGCGTGGGTCGAATAGCCCTGGAAGTTGCGGTGCAGGGTGCCGTTGTTGCGCGCCTTCACCAGGTCGTCTTCCGGCAGGGCGAAATGGTCCATGCCGATGTACTCGTAGCCGCGCTCGGTGAGGAACTCCACGGTACGGGTGAGCAGGGCCAGCTTCTCCGCTGCCGAAGGCATGTCCTCGTTGCGGATCAGGCGCTGGGCGCGGAACATTTCCGGCAGGTGGGCGTAGCTGTAGGCGGCAATGCGGTCGGGCTTCGCCTGCACCACGGATTCCAGGGTGTGGGTGAAGCTGTCGGCCGTCTGCCGCGGCAGGCCGTAGATCAGGTCCACCGACACGCCGCGGAAGCCGTGCTCGCGCGCCTGGCGGATCAGGAACAGCGTCCACTCCTCGTCCTGCAGGCGGTTCACGGCCTGCTGTACCTGCGGGTCGAAGTCCTGGATGCCGAGGGAAAGGCGGTTGAAGCCGAGCTCGGCCAGGCGCGGGATGGTGTTCTTGTCCACGCTGCGCGGGTCGATCTCGATCGAGTACTCGCGCTGCTCGCCGTGGTGCAGGCCGAAGTTGTTGAACAGGCCTTCCATCACCTTGGTGAACTGCGTGTCGTTGAGGAAGGTCGGCGTACCACCGCCGAAGTGCAGCTGGTCGACGCGCCGGCGCGGGTCGAACAGCCGGCCCTGCAGGCGCATCTCTTCCACCAGGTGCTCGACGTACGGGTCGGCGCTGTGCTGGTGGCGGGTGATGATCTTGTGGCAGCCGCAGTAGTAGCAGAGGGAATGACAGAACGGGACGTGCACGTAGATCGACAGCGGGTGCGCCTCGGGCTCCCCGGCGTTGCTGGCCAGTGCCAGGCGCTTGTAGTCCTCCTCCGTGAAGCCGTCGTGGAACTGCACGGCGGTCGGGTAGGAGGTATAGCGCGGCCCGCGCCCGTCGTAGCGCTTGATCAGGTCGAGGTCGAACTCAGCCGTCTTGGTCGTCATGTCTCACCACGTCATCGTTGTTATCTGGCGCCGGCGCGGCCCGCAGCCGCTGCCCGGCAGGTACCGGATTGCGAATCATTCCTGAACGGCCACGCCGGGGGAATCGTGGCTTCCCTCAATCCGGGACGGCCGCAGGCGCCGCAAGGCAGCGCACATCATAGCGGAGATCGTGCCTTGCCCCGCGCTGCTCCTGCGGTGGCACGGGCGCGCGGCCGAGCACTTCCCAGCCCGCCGGGCAATAGCCCAGGCGCTTCATCCAGCCGCCGAGCCACTCCATGCGCTTGGCCTCGGCCTCCGCGCTGTCGGCGGGATAGAGGCTCGAGGTGCTGGCCTCGAACAGGAAGATGCCGGGTCGCTGCCAGTCCTCGCGCAGGTCGCTCATGGAGTGGCGGTGGTAGTCCACCCGGTCCTCCATGGCTGCACACCCGGCGAGACCGGCGAACAGGCACAGCAGCATCGTGCGGGACCACCACCAGGGACTGGGGCGCCATCGCCCGGGGTGAATGCGTGTGTTCATAGAGCGATTCTACCGGCAGTCGGCCCAGGCACAAAAAAACCGGGGGCCCTTGCGGGCCCCCGGCTGCTTTCGTTCCAGGTCCGTGAGGACTTAGAAGTTCTGCATGTAGCGGACGTAGACGATACGGCCGTACGGATCGTACAGGCTGTTGTTGTAGCTCCGGGACTCGCCGAAGTCGACAACCGGGTCCTTGTCGCCAATGTTGTCCACACCAACGGTGATACGGCCATCCCACGGGGTGAAGTAGTTCACCTGGATGTCGTTGGTGATCCAGGACGGCAGGTCGACGTCCGGATCCGCCAGCGAGCCGTCCTGGCCGCCGATGTAGTTGATGTTGTAAGCGACGTTGAAGTCACCCCAGGTCCAGACGTTGCGCAGGATGGCGCGCCACTCCGGCAGCCCGGTGTCACCCGCAATGTCGTCACCGCTGTCGACCTTGTACGTCATGACGTAGTTCGCCAACAGCTCGTTGGTCAGACGACCGTACTGGCCGAAGTCGAAGTTCGTCTTGAGGTTGAAGTCGAGACCGGAGGCTTCCACGGTACCCAGCGAGGCAAAGCCGCGCTGCAGCCAGCGGATGGAACCGTCGGCGTTACGGAAGATACCGAGACCGGCATCCGGGTACGGCGGATTGATGCCACCGTCCGCGAAGTCACCGGCGGTGAAGTCGGTCAGCCCCGGCGGGCAGTTCAGCGTGGTGCCGGCAAGGCAGTTCACGATGGTCTGCTGCGTGATGGCCGCTACGCGGTCGTCGATCTCGATGCTCCAGTAGTCCACGGAACCGTTCAGCCAGTCGAGCGGCTCGAAGGCCACGCCGAAGCTGTACTGGTCGGACTGCTCAGCGCCGATGTTCGGGTTCGCGATGACGAAACCGGTGACCTGGGTCTGGCAGTTCTCCGGCTGGCCGAAGGCGAGACAGGTCTGCGGGTCGCGGACGCTGTCAGCCGAGAAGGACGGCTGCGCCGAGAGGATGTCCAGCGTCGGGGCGCGGAAGCCGGTGCCCCAGGAACCACGGACCGTGAGCTCGTCCATCGGCTGCCAGCGGAAGGCCAGCTTCGGGGAGAACTCGGAACCGAAGTCGCTGTAATCGTCGTTACGGCCGGCGATGGTGACTTCGAAGTCGTCGGTGATCGGCACCAGGGCCTCGAAGTACGCGGCCCACTGGTCGCGGCTGCCGAAGGCCGAGTTACCGGCGGAACCGGTGATGTTGCCGTTGGCCGACAGGTCGTCGTACAGGTCCTCGTAGTCCTCGTCGCGGTACTCCGCGCCGAAGGCCACGCTGACCGGGCCGGCCGCCATCTCGAACAGGTCCGTCGACGCCAGGGCGTAGGCCTCGCGCGAGACGAAGCGGGCTTCACGGATCAGGGTCGAGGTGAACGACTGCAGCACTTCCTGCGAAGCACCGAACGGGTCGTAGATGTTGTACGCGCCCGAGGTGATCTGCGGCTGCGCCAGGGCAGACACGATGTAGTTACGGCCGATCTCGTAGTACTGCGAGTCGACGCGACGGAGACCGCCTTCCACGTCGAAATCACCAATCCGACCCTGCACGCCGACTTCGAAGTCGTACACGTTGGCGTCGGTGCTGGTGTCACGCGGGCCGTTGGCGGCGAAGCGATGCCGCAGCAGGAGGGTCTCGTCGGCCACGCCGGCGTAGTTCTCCCACAGCGGATTCAGGCCGCCGTCAGCCGGCGCGGTGCCCGGATGGTTGGGGGAGCCGACCTCCAGCACGATGGCGCCGAAGCCGCCGACGAGCCAGGGCGAGGACGGCACCGGGGCGTAGCGGCCGAAGGACTTCACGCGGTTCACGCTGAAGTTGCCGTACACGCTCCAGTCCATGTTGATGTCGTAACGGGCGCGGGAGAAGATCGACTGGTTCTCGACCTCGGCCTCGTCGGCCGCCTGCAGCGTGAAGTCGTAGAAGCAGAAGCCGCCGTCGAGAATGAACCCGTCGCCTTCGCAACCCGCCACGTTACCGGGGCCGGTCAGGTTCGGACCGTCGTCCGGGCCGATGAAGCGCAGCGGATCGGAACCGAGGAAGTTGTTGGAGAAGGTCGACGCGCCGCCCGCTGACCAGAAACGGTCACGCTGGAAGACGATGTCGCGCTTCGAGTAGGACATGCCGGCCATGATCTGGCCGTTGGCGCTGGACGTACCGAAGATCATGGACGCGTCTTCGGTGTCGCCGCCCTCGCGCTTCGGGAAGCCGCTGCCGATGTTGGCCTGGGCGCCGGTGAAGTCCTTGCGGGTGATGATGTTCACCACGCCGCCGATGGCGTCGGTGCCGTAGATGGCCGAGGCGCCGTCGGACAGGATCTCGATGCGCTCAACCGCGGCCAGCGGCACGGCGTTCAGGTCCTGGCCCTGGCCGAGGTTCGGCGCGATCGGGGCACGACGGCCGTCGATCAGGATCAGGGTACGGCCTTCACCGAGGGCGCGCAGCGACAGGCCGCCGAACGACTGGCCGGTGCTGCCGGACTGCGGCCGGAAGGAACCGGCGCTGTTGATGGGCTGGTTGCGAAGCAGGTCCGCAACGGACGCCTCACCCGAAAGTTCGATCGTCTCGCGATCGATGACGGTGACGGGCAGGGCGCCCTCAATGTCTGTGCGCTTAATGCGCGAGCCGGTGACCTGAACGCGTTCGAGGTCGGCGGCTTCTTCCTGCGCGAACGCAGTCGGCGCGGCTGCAGCAGTCGCAAATGCGCCGGCTGCAAGTGCTCCGCGCACCGCAAGCCTGAGCTGGTTGTTTCTCATCGGAAGGTTTCCTCCTAGGTTTCCAAAGCTTCCGCTCGCGCGCTGCGGTACTCCACAGAATCGTGAGACGGACTCCCCTGATAGCAAGTGTCCCCGCGGCCGCAATGTGCAGAAATGCCACTCGGCCTGGACACCCGTCGCCGGAGACTAGCCTACTTTGTTGCCCGATGCCAACACCCGCGAAGGATTTTTTTTCGGTTTCCCGCAGCGCGAAAATCCGCTCCGCGCCGCGGCCCGGGCCGTACTACGAGCTGGAATCTGTCCAGATTCATTGCATTGGGCGCGGCAGCGCAGACCGGACTCGAGCCGCCCGGGGTCGCGGTGCCGGGCCGCCCCGGGTGTGTCTTTTTCGCAACAGGTGTCCGCGAGCTCTTGTTGCGAAGATGCAACAAACAGGGGGCTCAGGCCTTGCGCGCGACCAGCGTCCAGCCGAGCAGCGTGTCGCCGCGATAGCGCAGCGGCGCCAGGGCCGGCGCCGCCAGCCCCGCGGCTTCCAGTTCCCGCTGCATGCCGGCCATGCCCGCCGCGTCCCGCGCCGCCGAGACCAGGTCCGACATGCGCAGCCGGTAGGCTTCTGCCTCGCCCTCGATCTCGCCCCAGGCGCGCTCGAGGTCCGCCGGGGACAACATCCGGGCCTGCTCGAGCAGGCGCAGGACCGCCGGCACGAGAAACTCGATGAAGCCGGCGTCCTCGCGCTGCACCTCGGGCAGGCGGGCATGGCGCTCCAGCCGGCCGGCCGCGGCCATCAGCGCCTCGCGCACCTTGATGGCCCCCGGCGTCCACTTCACGCCGCCGCGCTGCGCGCCCGGCTTCAGTCCGCGGAACAGCTTGGTCATGCGCCGCCCGAGTCGCGTGAAGCCCTCCTCCTGCATGCACATCGTGACCTGCCTCAGCCCCTCGCGCGCCTGGGAGAGGATGGCGGAGCCGTCGTGGTGCACGATCATCGCCAGGCGCCCACCCGGGCGCAGGATGCGCGCGATCTCGCGGCTCCCGGCTGCGGTATCGCCGTACTCGAAGCCGTACTGGCTGGTCACCAGGTCGACGCTGTCGGCGTCGAGCCCGGTTGCTTCCAGGGCCACGCCACCGCGCAGGGTGATCGCGGCGAGGTCCGCGCTGAGGGCCGGCCAGGCGGCGCGCACGCGGGCCGGATCGATGGCCGCGCTGTCGATACCGGTGATGCTGAAGGCGCGCTCATGTTCGCGGGCGAAGCGCGCGGCGAGCAGCGCCACGGCACCGTTGCCCGTGGCCAGGTCGACGGTGACGGCACCGTCGGGCAGGCGTTCGAACTGCGACCACCAGAAGTCACGGATCTCGGCGTCGTAGTTCTCGCTGAAGTGACCCTCGAAAGTCGTCAGCGTGCCACGCTCCCAGAACCGGCTCCATTCCTCCGCGTCCAGGCGTTCGCGCCCGACGCCGGCGGGTTTCTGTTTCATGCTGTTACTCTGCACGCTTGCGGCCCTCGCGTAGAATAACCGCTATTCCATTGGTCAGCCCTGCGGCGCCGTCGCCCGGCGTCTCGGAGAACAGCGATGCAGCCTGATTCCGTTTCCGCTTCCCCGTCTTCGTCACCGCGCAGCCGCCGCATGGCACTTCACGGCAGCCGCCTTGCCGCGCCGGTCCTGGTCCTGGCCGCCTGCCTCCCGCTGTACGCGGCGGACGATCCCGGGGCGACGGCGCGCGGCTTCATCAAGTGCCTCGAGCTGAGCGACCCGGCCGAGCGCCTGGCGTGTTACGACCGCATGGCCGTCGCCGCGGTTGAACTCGGGCTCACCCTGCCGGGCGCCGGGACCGTGCCGGTGTCCGGCGGGAATGCGGCGCCGGTGCCGCTGCCCCCGCCCGTGGAGACGCGCGCCGCCGACGCCGTCGAGGACTTCGGCCTCGAGCAGGAGAAGGCGCAGCAGGCACTGGAGTCCGTCACGGCGAAGGTGATCGGCGGCTTCCGCGGCTGGAGCGGCGAGACCGTGTTCGAACTGGACAACGGCCAGGTATGGGAACAGGCGGGATCGGGACGCTACGAGTACAGCGGCGAGGATCGCCCCGTAGTGATCGAGCGCGGTTTCCTGAACAGCTTTTCACTCAAGCCCGAGGGGCTGAACCGTACGGTGCGCGTCAGGCGCATCAAGTAGCGGAAATCCGAAGGCGTCATTCTTTGGAACAGTTCGTCGCCCTGCACTATAGTGCGGGGTGGAGGGCGTGCTGCGCGCCCAGGTTGCTGCAAGCGAAGGAAAAACGATGGACAGACAGCTGAGCGAAATCGAAAAGACTTTTCACGATGCGCGGCAGGAACTCATCAGCGCCGCACAGCGCACTTACG
>CAYPTW010000074.1:0-1786 GCA_964413755.1 uncultured Thioalkalivibrio sp.
CGGACGGCTTCCTCGGCGAGCTGCCGGGGCGCAACGAGAACATCGGCGACGCGCGTATCAGGGGCGTCGAGCTCGGCTGGCGCGCGCAGCACGGCGCGTGGATGATGGACACGCAACTGGTGCTGCAGCAGCCCGAGGACCGTAGCACCGGGGAGCAGCTGCTGCGGCGCGCCGAGCAGATCGCCACCGCCCAGCTCACGCGCAGTCTCGGCGAGCACGAGCTCGGACTCCAAATGCTGGCCTCCGGCGAACGCAGGGACTTCGGCGACGTGCGCCTGGCGGGCTATGTGCTCCTCAATTTCACCGCCAAGGTGCAACTGGCGGAACGCTGGGCGCTGCGGGCGCGGCTGGAAAACGTACTCGACCAGGACTACGAGCTGGTCGACGGCTACAACACGCCGGGGCGCGGCATTTATGCCAGCCTGGCCTACAGTTACTGAACAGGACGGGAAAAGACATGGGACACAGGCTGAGCCGCATCTACACGCGCACCGGCGACGACGGCACCACCGGGCTGGGCGACGGCACGCGCGTGCCCAAGGACGATCTCCGCGTCGAGGCCTTCGGCACCGTCGACGAGGCCAACAGCGCAGTGGGCATGGTGCTCGCGGTACCGGCGCTGCCGGACTCGATCATCGAGTGCCTGACGCGCGTGCAGCACGACCTGTTCGATCTGGGCGGCGAGCTGTGCATTCCCGGCTACACCGCCATCACGCCGGGCTACGTCGCCCGCCTGGAGCGCGAGCTGGACGACTTCAACGAGCCGCTGCCTGCGCTCAAGGACTTCATCCTGCCCGGCGGCGGCCCGGGCGCTGCGGCCTGTCACTTTGCCCGCACGGTGACGCGCCGCGCGGAGCGTCGCGTGTGGACGCTGGGGCAGCGCGACGACGTCAATCCGGAGGCCTCGCGCTATCTGAACCGGCTCTCCGACCTGCTGTTCGTCCTCGCGCGCGTCATCGCGCGCCACGAGCAGGGTTCGGAAGTGCTCTGGCAGAAGGGCCTCAACCGGGACTAGGGCCGCGCCTGGTCGAGGGCGGCGCACACGGCACGCGCGCCGTCCAGGATGCGCGGCGACGGGCGCGCCAGCAGGTCGCCGGGCACCGTGTAGAGGTGGCCGGCTGCCACCGCCGCGACCTCGTTCCAGCGCCGCCATTCGGCAAGCTCGGCAGCCTGCCGCTGCGTGGAGAGAATCACCTCGGGGTTGCGCGCCACGATGGCTTCGAGCCCGACGGCGGGCGCCAGCACGGCCTGGTCGCCGAAGATATTCCGCCCCCGGCACAGGGCGATCACCTGGCTGATCACCTGGCGGCCGCCGACGGTGTAGAGCGGCCGCCAGGACACCTGGTAGAACACGCGCAACTCCGCCTTCCCGGCCTGCTCCGCCCGCAATGCGGCCAGGCCGGCATGGTAGCGGGCCGCCGCCTGCGCAGCCGCCGCGGAAGTGCCGGCGAGACGCCCGATCGCCTCGATCTGCGTGCCGATGTCCTCCAGCGTCTCGACCCCGAAAGTCACCAGCCGGAAGCCCTGCCCTTCGACCTGCCGCAGCAGCCGCGCCGGGTTGCCGCCCTCCCAGCCCAGCACCAGGTCGGGCGCCAGTGCCACCAGGGTCTCGAGATCCACCTGCACCGCGCTGCCGACCCGCGGCAGGTCTTCCACGCCGGGCGGGTAATCGCTCCAGTCGCTCACGCCGACCAGCCGGTCACCGGCCCCGGCGGCGTGCACCAGCTCGGCCAGGTGTGGCGCCAGGGTGACGATGCGGCGCGCGGGTGCGGGTGCGGGTGCGGGT
>CAYPTW010000074.1:1886-8108 GCA_964413755.1 uncultured Thioalkalivibrio sp.
CCGGGCGGGGACGCTGCGCCGGCCGTCGGCACGAGCGCAAGGCCGGCCGCGACGCACAGCGTCGCCGCCAGGAGGCGCCGCGGGATCACGTCGCCCAGCCGACCAGGGTCAGGGCGGCAATGACCGTGAGCCAGATCAGCAGTGCGCGGCGCACCAGGTCGCGTGCAGCCCCGACGGCGGCCACCTGTCCGGACTCCGGGCAGCGGCGCCGGATGGCGCCGATGCCGGCGGCGGCGAGGATGTTCTCGCTGACGCGGAAGAAGCCCGTGGAGGTGCGCTGGTAGTAGGCGCGCCAGTCCTCGAAGGCGTCGTCGAAGCTGCCGGCCACGGCATAGGAGGCGGCCAGCAGGCGCGCCGGAATCCAGGTGACGATGCCGAACAGCAGCTCGGCGCGCGCGGTGTTGGGCCCGCCGGTGCCGGTGGCACGCACGTGGCGCCGGAACAGGTCGGCCACGCGGTAGGCCCAGGCGCCGGCCGGACCGAGCACCATGAACCAGAAGATCACCCCGAACAGGGTGTGGTTGGCCTGCACCAGGATCGCGGCCTCCAGCTTGCGCGCGGTGGCCCGCTCGGTGGCCTCGCTGTCGCCCGCGCAAATGGCCTGCTCGGCCGCATCCGCCGCGGCGACGTCACCGCGCGCCTTCGCCTCCAGCCAGGCCTCGGCCTGCGCCAGCAGGTCCTGCGGCCCGAGGCTCAGCACCAGGATCAACGTGGCGAAGGCGATGTACGGCAGGCCCGCGAGCACGTCGTGGAAGTTCCAGGCAAGCCAGGCCACCGGCACCGCCGGCAGCAACATCACCACCAGCCCGATGAGCAGGCCGAGGTGGCCGGGTGCGCCACGCATCCAGCCCGCGCCGAGGTCGAACCAGCCCGTGAACCAGGTGTTCTCACGCAGGTCCAGCAGCCGCGTCTGCATGCGCTCCAGCGCCAGTCCGAGTATCAGTGCGATCAGGTTCATGAGGCCCTCTTGGACTTGGCAGTATAGCGGCGCGGCGCCAGCCAGCGCGCCAGCCGGGCCCAGTCGAAGGACGGCCCGGGATCGGTCTTGCGCCCCGGGGCGATGTCGCTGTGGCCGGCGAGACGCTGCGGCGACAGCGTGGGATAGGCACGACACAGCGCGCGGATGGACACCGCCAGGCGCCGGTATTGCGCGGTGGTGTAGCCGCCGTCGTCGGTGCCTTCCAGCTCGATCCCGACGGAGAAATCGTTGCAGTCCTCGCGTCCCTGCCAGCACGACGCGCCGGCATGCCAGGCGCGGCGGTGGAACGGCACGTACTGCACCAGCTCGCCGTCGCGGCGGATGAGCAGGTGCGCCGACACGCGCAGCGCGGCAACCGCGCCGAAATAGGGATGGGCACGCGGGTTCAGCTGGTTGGTGAACAGGCGGTCGATCCACGGCCCGCCGAACTCACCGGGCGGCAGGCTGATGTTGTGCACCACGATGAGCTCCGGGCGCATGCCCGGCGGGCGCGCGTTGTGGTTCGGCGACGGCACCTGGCGCGCGGCAGCGAACAGGCCGCTGTCGCGGTCGATGGTGAACCTGGGCCGGGGTTTGCGCGCCGCCATGCGCACAGTCTGCACCGGCCTGCGCCCGCTTGCACCCGCTTGCACCCGCGCCGGCGCACCCGGATCATGCGCAGGATGAACAACAAGCTTCCCAATCTCCAGGACATGATGCGCCGGCTGGTGGCCGTGCCCTCGGTCAGCAGCCTGCAAGCCGCGCACGACCAGAGCAACCACGCGGTGAGCGAACTGCTTGCCGGCTGGCTGGAACCGCTGGGCTTCAGCATCGAGATCAAGCCGGTGCCGGGCCTCGCCGGCAAGTACAACCTGGTGGCGCGCAGCGCCCCCGGCGACGACGGCCTGGTGCTGTCCGGCCACACCGACACCGTGCCTTACGACGCCAGCCGCTGGACCCGCGATCCCTTCGCCGGCGAGGTGCACGACGGCCGCCTCTACGGCCTCGGCAGCGCCGACATGAAGTCCTTTCTCGCCGTTGCCGCGCACGCCGCCGCGCGCGTCGACCTGGAGAAGCTGGCGCGACCGCTGGTCATTGTCGGCACCGCCGACGAGGAGAGCGGCATGGGCGGTGCGCGCGCGCTGGTGGACGAAGGCGAACCGCTCGGCAGCCGCGTCGTGATCGGCGAGCCCACCGGCCTCAAGCCCATCAACCGCCACAAGGGCGTGCTCATGGAGCGCATCCGCATCGAGGGGCGCAGCGGGCATGCCAGCAACCCGGCCGCCGGCCTGAACGCCATCGACGGCGCCATGGCCGCGATCGGCGCCCTGCACGCCTTCATCGACGGGCTGGCCGAAAAGTATCCGGGCGCGGCGTTCCCGGTGCACGGCCCGACGCTCAACATCGGCGCCATCCGCGGCGGCGACAACCCGAACCGCATCTGCGCCGGTTGCGAGCTGGACGTGGACCTCAGGCTGGTGCCCGGCATGCGCTGCGGCGAAACGCGCAGCGCATTGCGCGCCGCCGTGAGCCGAGCGCTCGAAGGCAGCGGCTTCGAGCTGAGCTTCACTGCGCTTTTCGACGGCATCGACCCGCTCGCGCCGGGCGCGCACCGGGACCTTGCCGAGGCCTGCGAGCACGCCTCCGGGCATGCCTGCGGCGCGGTGAACTTCGGCACCGAGGGCCCGCTGTTCCAGCAGCTCGACATGGACGTGGTGATCTGCGGCCCCGGTGACATCGCCGTGGCGCACCAGCCGGACGAGTCGATCGCGCTCACCCAGGCGTACCGGGCCGTGGACGTGGTAGAGCAGGTGGTGCGGCACTTCTGCAGCCAGGCGGGATGAGCACGCGCCCCGATCCCAACGCCACGCTGGTGGCGCGCGACCTGGCCTGCGTGTGGCACCCCTGCACGCAGATGAAGGACCACGAGTGGCTGCCCATGATCCCCATCCGCCGCGGCGCCGGCGCGTGGCTGGAGGACTGCAACGGGCGGCATTACCTGGACTGCATCAGCTCCTGGTGGGTGAACCTGTTCGGCCACGCCAACCCGGTGATCGCCAATGCGGTGCGCCGCCAGGTGGACACGCTGGAGCACGTCATGCTGGCGGGCTTCACCCACGAGCCGGTGGTGGAGCTGTCCGAGCGCCTGGTCAGGGTTACGCCGGCGGGGCTCACGCGCTGCTTCTATGCCGACAACGGCTCCTCGGCGGTCGAAGTGGCGCTGAAAATGAGCTTCCACTACTGGTTGAACCGTGGTGAGCCGCAGCGCAAGCGCTTCGTCGCGCTGCAGAACAGCTACCACGGCGAGACCCTGGGCGCGCTCGCCGTGGGCGACGTCGGCCTGTACAAGGACACCTACCAGCCGCTGCTCATGGAGTGCCTGCTGGCGCCCTCGCCGGACGCCTACCTGGCCGAGCCCGGCGAGAGCGCGGCGGATTTCGCGCGCCGCCGCGCGGCCGATCTCGAGGCCCTGCTGGAGCGGCACGCCGGCGAGGTGTGCGCGGTGATCGTGGAACCGCTGGTGCAGTGCGCCGGCTACATGCGCATGCACGACCCGGCCTACCTGGCGGAGCTGCGCGCCATCTGCGACCGCCATCGCGTGCACCTCATCGCCGACGAGATCGCCACCGGCTTCGGCCGCACCGGCACCATGTTCGCCTGCGAGCAGGCCGGCATCGCGCCGGATTTCATGTGCCTGTCGAAGGGCCTCACCGGCGGCTTCCTGCCGCTCTCCGTGGTCCTCACCGGCGACGAGGTCTACGACGCTTTCTACGACGAGTACGCCACGCTGCGCGCCTTCCTGCATTCGCACAGCTATACCGGCAACCCCGTGGCCTGCGCTGCGGCGCTGGCCACGCTGGACCTGTTCGCCGCCAGCGACGTGCTGGGCGAGAACGAAGAGCGCGCGCGACTGATGCGCGCCGGCGTGGCGGAGCTCGAGGACCACCCGCACGTGGGCGACATCCGCCAGCACGGCATGATCCTGGCGATCGAGATGGTGCAGGACCGCAACACGCGCACGCCCTATCCCTGGCAGGAACGGCGCGGCATCCGCGTCTACCAGTACGGCCTGGAGCACAACATGCTGCTGCGCCCGCTCGGGCACGTGGTGTATTTCATGCCGCCCTACGTGGTCAACGAGGAGGAGATCGCGCAGATGACGCGCGTCGCCATTGACGGCATCCACCACGCCACGCGGCCGGACTGAGCCGGCCGGCTCGACGTCCCCCCGCGCTCAGAAGGCGACGTTGAAGAAAGCCTGCGGGCCCTGGTAGGTCCAGTCCAGCGTGCCATTGAAGCCTGAATCCTCGCCATCGACATCGACTCGGAACCAGTCGTAACCCAGGCCTATGCCAACCCGCGGATGCCACTGCCAGAGCAGCGTGGCCCGCCAGTTCAGGATCCTGCCCTCGTAGTCGCCGACACTCAGGTAGAAAGCCTGTCCAAGCACGTCAGCGTAGACCTCGTCGCTGAGACGCCACAGACCGCGCGCACCGAACACCGGCAGCGGGGCATCCACGTCGGCTGTGCTGCCGCGTTCCACCGAGCCCTGCTCGTCACCTATCTGGACCTGCGCCAGGAGAGTCGCCTCCAGCTGCGTGTTGTGCAGGCCCACACTGCCGGTGACCTCGAGGTCCGGGCGCTTCACGAACGCGTACTCGTAGGCAAGCTCGAAGACCTCGAAACCGAAAGTGCCGCGCGCGAAGGCACCCACCGGGATGACTTCACCCTCCCAGATGATCTCGTCCTCGATGCGGCGCTCGCCCGACGATGAATAGTCGGTGTACATCAGTCGCAGGTGATGGCGGCCGGTGATGCGCCACAGGCCGTCGAAACGGAAGCGGGAAACATCCTTGTCGCCGATGGTCCGCCCCCAGTCCACCGGCGTGCCGATTTCCCCGAGCTTGCCGTCCACCCTGATTTTCAGGGACGAACCATTGATGAAGGTGCCGAGCCCGAACTGGAAGCGGTCGTTGAGCAGGTTGCCGTCGTCATCGCCCGCCGCTGCGCTGCCGGGGAGGATGAACGCGAACAGGCAACCGGCAAGCAGCCCCTGCGCCAGCGTGGGCAGGCGACCCCGAGTCTTCGTTTTCATTTGCTTTCCTCCCCCGCGACTGACTCCCCCCTTGGAGTCGCCACTGGCAGTATGGCTCAATACCCACCCGAGCATACCCCCAAAGCGCCGTGCAGGCGGGCGGCTACAGAGAGCCTACATAGAGATGCCACGCACACCCCGAGTCTTCGTCCACGCCCCCCTCGCCCCGGGCCAGCGCCTGGTGCTGGAGGACGAGGCCGCCGCGCATCTTGGCCGCGTGCTGCGTGCCCGCCCGGGCGAGGCGGTGACGTTGTTCGACGGCAGCGGCCCCGAATTTGCCGGCGAGATCGTGGAGGCGACGCGCCGCAGCGTGGCCATCTCGGTCGGGTCGCGCCGCGAGGCGGACCGTGAGTCGCCGCTGGAGCTGGTGCTGCTGCAGGGCCTGTGCCGCAACGAGCGCATGGACTGGGTGGTGCGCAAGGCCACGGAGCTGGGCGTCACTTCGATCCGGCCGGTGCTCACGGCGCGCTCGGTGGTGAAACTGGATCCCGGCAAGGTGGCGGCAAAGATCGAGCACTGGCGCGCCATCGCCATCAGCGCCTGCGAGCAATGCGGCCGCAACACCCTGCCCGACATCCTGCCGCCCTTGCCGGTGCCCGGCGCACTGTCAGCCCATGCCGGCGCCACCGGCGTGCTGCTGGACCCGGAGGCCAAGGGCGGCCCGGCGGCGCTGGGCCGGCCGCAGGGACCGTTGTGCCTGCTGGTCGGGCCGGAAGGCGGGCTGGACGAACGCGAGCGCGCGGCGGCGCGGGAGGCCGGTTACCGCGGCATCCGCCTCGGGCCGCGCATCCTGCGCACCGAGACCGCGGCGCTCACCGGCGTGGCGCTGCTGCAGGCTTTTTGCGGCGATCTCGGCTGAGGCCGCGGGGAAGCGAGTCTCAGAAACGCCAGCTGAGTCCGGCGTTCGCCTCGAACTGGAAGATCGTGCTTCCCTCCGACTGCAACAGGCAGCCGCCCTCGCCGCCGCTGCTGATGCAGAACAGCCGCGTGTCCTGGTCGACGAAAGTGAGATAGCCGCGCAGCCCGGCGGTCAGGAGCAGCTGCTCAGTGAGCATGAAGCGCAGGCCCGTGCCGAGGCTCACGGAGAACTCGGTCTCGGCGCTGTACCCGTCCGCCTTGAGGCGCGTGGCCCCGGCGGTCAGCGACACGTAGGGCCGCCGCGTGGGCA
>CAYPTW010000074.1:8208-11936 GCA_964413755.1 uncultured Thioalkalivibrio sp.
GCGCACAGCAAGGCCACCGCCAGCACCCATACCTCCCCCACGAACCGCTGCATCGCCACCAGGCATCCTCCCAGGTCACAGACCCGTTTAGCATACGCGGGTGACCCGCCTGTCCCGCAAGTTCTACCAGCGCGATGCCGAGACCCTGGCGCGCGCCCTGCTCGGCCAGGTGCTGGTGCGGGTGCTGGACGACGGCACCCGCCTGGCCGGACGCATCATCGAGACCGAGGCCTACCTCGGCGTCGAGGACAAGGCCGCGCACAGCTTCGGCGGGAGGCATACCCCGCGCAACGCCGCCATGTGGGGCCCGGCCGGCCACGCCTACGTCTACTTCATCTACGGGATGCATTACTGCGTGAACGTGGTCGCGGCGACGCCCGGCGACCCGGCCGCGGTGCTGCTGCGCGCGCTCGAGCCGGTCGAGGGCCTCGCGACCATGCGGCGGCATCGCGCCGGCCGCATCGCCGCCGCGCGACTCAGGGACCGCGACCTGTGCTCCGGCCCGGCAAAGCTCGCCCAGGCCATGGCCATCGACCGCGCGCTCGACCATGCCGACCTGGTCGCGGGCGAGGCGCTGTTTATCGAGCGCGGCGTGCGCGTGCCGGCACAGCGCATCATCGCCACGCCGCGCATCGGCATCGATTACGCGGAAGAATGGGCCGGGAAGCCGCTGCGGTTCGTGATAGGTTAAAGGCACGCATAAAGCGTCCCTTGGACTTGAAGGAGAAACGCCATGCACTGGAGTCGTATGCTCGGCATCGCCCTGATCGTGGTCGGCGCCATCCTGCTGTACTTCGGCTATGAAGCCTCGCAGAGCATTACGGAGGACGTCCGACAGGAGCTCACCGGCAGGTTCAGTGACGAAACCACCTGGTACTTCATCGGCGGCGGCGCAGCCATCGTGCTGGGCTTGCTGCTGAGCGCGTTCGGAGTAAAGCGCCGCTGATTTTTTCTTGGCCCAGGCGGGCAGGAAGACCGTAACGTGTTCACCCATCTCGACATGGATGCGTTCTATGCGTCCGTGGAGATACGCGAGCGCCCTGAGCTCGAGGGCCTGCCGGTGGTCGTGGGCGGCTCACCCGAGGGCCGCGGCGTGGTCGCCGCCGCCAGCTACCCGGCACGGCGCTTCGGCGTGCGCTCCGCAATGCCGATGGCCACGGCGCTCAAGCGCTGTCCCGAGCTCGTCATCCTGCCATCGCGCATGGCCGTGTACGCCGCGGAATCGCGCCGCATCCATGCCATACTCAAGCGCTACACCCCGCTCATAGAACCGCTGTCGCTGGACGAGGCTTTCCTCGACCTGCGCGGCAGCGTGCGGCTGTTCGGCCCGGTGCCTGACATCGCCCGGCGCATCAAGCGGGAAATCCGTGACGAACTCGGACTCGCCGCCTCGGTGGGCATCGCGCCAGTCAAGTTCATCGCCAAGATCGCTTCTGACCTCGGCAAGCCGGACGGCTTTCTCGTGGTCGAGGCCGACGCGATTCATGCGTTCCTCGAACCGCTGCCCGTGAGCCGCCTGTGGGGCGTCGGCAAGGTCGGCGAGCAGGCCATGCACCGCCTCGGCCTCGAGACCATCGGCGACGTGGCGCGGCGCGAAGAGGATTTCATGCGGCGGCATTTCGGGCGCCATGGCCTGCACCTGCTCGAGCTGGCGCGCGGCATCGATCCGCGCGAAGTCGTGCCCGACCGCGAGACCCGCTCGGTCTCCAACGAGACCACCTTCGCCGCCGACATCGCCGACCGCGAGGCGCTGCGCGCCATCCTGCTGCAGCTCGTGGAGCAGGTGAGCTGGCGCCTGCGCCACAAGGGCCTGGCCGGCCGCACCGTGCAGATCAAGGCGCGCTACGCCGACTTCACCACTGTGACCCGGGCACGGACGCTCGCCGCCCCGACGAATACCACGGCGGATATCTGGCGCGCCGCCAGCGCCCTGCTCGATCGATTGCCGCGGCCCGGCCAGGCGCTGCGGCTCATCGGCGTCGGCGTCAGCGGCTTCGACGAGGCGCCTGACGCGCAGGCCGACCTGTTCGCGCCCGCCGCAGCAGAAGCAACCCGGGTTGACCGGGTGGCGGACGCGATCCAGAAGAAGTTCGGGGCGGGCGTGGTCAGGCGCGCGGGCAGCTTGAGAAAACCGCCCGAATAGACCTGGCTGCCAGGCGCCGGCCTTGCCGCAGCGACGAGGCCGCCGTCAGCCCGCCGCGTCGAACGCCTTGCGAATCCACCCGAGCAGCGCCTGGTCCACCTCGTCCACGCTGCCGAGGCGGATCTTGTAGTCGCACATGCTCTTCGGCGGCAACGCCACCAGGCCGCCAGTGGGCTTGACGTCCTTGAGGTTGATCCCGACCTCGACCTGGGTGTTGGTGGCCGGCCCGATCATGGCGAACTGCTTCTTGCGCCGCAGGCTGACGTAGGTCTTTTTCGGCGCCTCCTCGAACTGGCCGAACTTGCGGATCGCCGCCATCAGCTTGTCGTGGACCGGCCGCAGTTGCGCTTTCTTGCCGCTGTAGAGCGCGTCCACCGCGTCTGCGGGCGTGGCCGGCCCGCCCTGCCCGGCAGCCTCCGCATCGAGCTTGCGCACATGGTGCGCCAGCAGGTTGGCGTCGCCGTGGCCCATGCCCAGCTCGCGCTTGAGCATCGCCACCTGCTCGCCGTGCTTGGCGAGCCCGCTGGCGCGCAGCATCGCGGCCAGGTCATGGATGCTGCGCCCGCTGCGTTTTTCGATGTTCGCCAGCTGCGTCGCCACCGCCTGTTCAATCTTGTCCATGCCACGCCCTCCTCGTCAGAGGCCTGAATATAGACGCTCCCGGCGCGAGTTGAACGGGTATGCCCGTTCTGCGCCGCAGCATGCAATCCACGCGGCGATGCGCTTTCATCGCGCCGGGAACCCGCCGCAAAGAGAACGCCATGCTGCCGATCCGCTACCTGAAGATAATCCTGGTCGCCTTTGCCGCCCTGCTGTGCCTGCTCTATGCCACGCACAACGTGGTGAACGCGCAGGCCGCCTACGGCTTCGTCGCCGCGGTCTTCAGCCAGGCGGACCACGCGGCCTACCCGGCCTCGATCTTCCCGGTCATCACCACGCCGGCCCTGGTATGGGCGGCGCTGGTCTTCATCTGCCTGCTGGAATTTGCCGCCGGCCTGGTGGCGGCCAAGGGCGCGTGGGACCTGTGGCAGGCGCGCCATGATGCGGCGGCCGACTTCAATGCCGCCAAGACCTGGGCGCTGGCGGGACTGGGGCTGGGGATCGTGGTGTGGTTCGGCCTGTTCACCACCCTCGGCGGCGCCGGCTTCCAGATGTGGCAGACCCAGCTCGGCAGCGCCTCGCTCATGGGCGCCTTCCAGTACACCCTGCAGCTCGGCCTGGTGCTGCTGTTCGTCAACATGTACGACAGCTGACCCGGGGGCCAACCCCGTGCCGGATTCGGCTAGACTTGGGCCTCGAGCGGGAGGCAAACCATGAAATTCGCACTGCTGGTCGCCATCGTGTCCGAGGACCTGGAAGAGAAGGCCATCGACGTGGCCAAGGAAGCCGGAGCCGCGGGGATGACCATCGTCACCGGCCGGGGCATCGGCACCGAAGACCGCAAGACCTTTTTCGGCCTCACCTACCAGGGCACGCAGACCCTGCTGGTGTGCGTGCTGGAACGCACCCTGGCGCTGACGGTGATGAAGGCGCTGACCGACGGACTGGAACTGAAGAAGCACTCCAAGGGCGTGGTGTTCACGGT
>CAYPTW010000075.1:0-11662 GCA_964413755.1 uncultured Thioalkalivibrio sp.
TGTTCGCCATCGGCGCCATGATCGGCACCTGGAGCATGTCGGGCACCGTGCCGGCCATGATCTATTACGGCAGCATGCTGCTGTCGCCGACGGTCTTCTATCCCACCGCCTGCCTGATCTGCGCCCTGGTCTCGGTCTCCATCGGCTCCAGCTGGACCACCGCCGGCACCATCGGCATCGGTCTGATGGGTGTCTCGCAGGGGCTGGGGCTCTCGCCCGAGGTCACCGCGGGCGCCGTCATCTCCGGCGCCTATTTCGGCGACAAGATGTCGCCGCTGTCGGACACCACCAACCTGGCGCCGGCAGTCGCGGGCACCGAGCTGTTCACGCACATCCGGCACATGGTCTACACCACGGGCCCCTCCTTCCTCATCGCCCTCGTCGGCTTTGCCATCGTCAGCCTGGCAGGCAGCGGCCCGAGCGACGATGTCTCTCTCGGCGAGGTCTCCACCGCCCTGGAAGCGAACTTTGCCCTGGGCTGGTGGACCCTGCTGCCGCTGGCCGCCGTGCTCGGGCTCGCCATGGCGCGCTTCCATGCGCTGCCGGTCATTCTTTTCGGTGCGCTCCTCGGCGCCGTGTTCGCCGTGGTATTCCAGCCGGGACTGGTGGCTGCCTACGGCGGCGCCGACGAGATCGGTTTCGGCATGGCCCTGCTCAAGGGCGCCTGGATGGCCCTGATGGACGGTTACGCCGCCACCACCGGCAACGAGGTCGTCGACGACCTGCTGTCGCGCGGCGGCATGAGCAGCGTGCTCACCACCATCTGGCTGATCATCTCCGCCCTGACCTTCGGCGCCGTGCTGGAACATGCCGGCATGCTGCAGCGGATCATCCAGGGAGTGATTCGTGCGGCAAAGAGCACCGGCGCGCTCATCACCTCGGTGCTGCTCACCTCCATCGGCACCAACATCGTGACCGGCGACCAGTACATCGCGATCGTGCTGCCGGGGCGGATGTTCCGCGCCGAGTTCCGGCGCCGGCGCCTGAAGGCACGCAACCTCTCGCGCACCATCGAGGATGCAGGCACCCTGACCTCGCCCCTCATCCCCTGGAACACCTGTGGCGCCTACATGGCCACGACGCTGGGGGTCGCCACGCTGGCGTACCTGCCGTGGGCCTTCCTGAACCTGGTGAATCCTTTCGTCGCCGCGCTGCTCGCGTTCCGCGGCATCACGATCGAGACGGTACCGGAAGGCGAAGTGATGCCGGAGGTGGACAGCGCCGCGCGCGCCTAGCGCAACGGCATGCCCCGATCCGCCGTCAGGGCGGAGTCGCCCGGCTCAGGAAGCTTCGGAGTGCAGCTGCCTTATGGCCAGGCCGGGCTCCCAGTTCTCGACCCATTCCAGGTAGGCGCCGTTCGTCGGCGTGCCGCGGAAGACCTGCGACTTGGCCATGGCCATGAAGCGCTGCGAGAGCTCCTCGAGCGCACGCTCCGGATCCAGCCCGCGTTCCACCAGCCAGCAACCCATGACCATCCCGGTGCGCTCCACGCCGTCGGAGCAATGGACGTAGACCCGGACACCGCGCTCGATGCCCTCGTTGATGGTGCGCAGGACTTCGCTGACGTCATCCGCGCGCTCCGGCACGCGCTCCGCAGGCAAGGGGTGGTGCACGTACTCGGCGATGATGCCGCGGCTGCGACAGATTCTCTCCAGCATGGGGCGATAGGGCCGGGTGACGTCGCCGCGGTCGCTGAGATCCACGAACAGGCGAATCCCCGCATCCAGCAGGCGCGACATGCGGCGCTTGAGCAACGCCTCTTCCCAGTGACCAGGATGCTCGCCCGCCAGCAACACGCCGGGCTCGACCCAGTAGCTCTCGTTGATCGGCTGTATGTTGCTCATGGGGGCACTCCTGCTGACACCCGCAGCCTAGCAACCCGCAGCGCAGGGCCGGCGTGACGGAGTTCTCGTATCTGCCCCCGCCCGGGCGGGCACGCGCTGCGGCTACGCCGGGGCGCGGAGCCACTCGAGACGCGGCGCTGGCGCACCGGCCTGGCGCAACGCGTGCCAGGCCTCGTCGAGCAGTGCGCGCAGGTCCTCCTCGAGCCCCCAGGGCGGCCCGATCACCAGCATGCCGCTGCCGTTCAGGCTGCCCGGGTTGTCGTCGGGACGCACCGACAGCTCGGCCCGCAGAATGCCGCCCGGGCCGAAGTCCGCCCCGGCCAGGGCGCGCTCGAACGGCCGCAGTTCGCGACGGTCTTTGACCGGATACCAGGCGACCAGCACGCCCACGGGCCAGCGCTGCCGCGCCAGCACCAGCCCGTCGACCAGGCGACGGAAATCGTCCGGCGCCTCGTAGGGCGGATCGATGAGCAGCAGGCCGCGCCTCGGCGTGGGCGGCAGGAGGGCGCCGAGGGCTTCCCAGCCGTCCCGGCAATGCACCGCCACGCGATCGTCCCCGCGAAACAGCCGGCGCAGCCCGGCGGCCTCCTCCGGCACCAGTTCGCTGAGGAACAGCCGATCCTGCTCGCCAAGCAGCCTGGCCGCGACCAGCGGTGAGCCGGGGTAGACCTTAAGGCCCAGTTCGTTGCCGGGCAGGCCGCGTACCAGGTCGAGGTAGGTCGCCAGGGCCGGCGACGCGGGCTGCAGCTGCGCCAGGCGCAGGATGCCGTCCGTCGCCTCACCGGACCGTCGCGCCTCCGGCCCGTCGAGCCAGAACGCCCCCGCTCCGGCATGTGTCTCGACGTAGCTCAGCGGCTTGGGACGCAGCTGCAAGCGCCGCAGCAGCGCGCACAGCACCGCGTGTTTCAGCACATCGGCAAAGTTACCGGCATGAAAGGCGTGCCGGTAGTTCATTCCTCGGCGATGCGGACCCGGTGGATGTAGAGCCTGAAAGGATCCGCAGGCTCGGCCAGGAACAACCCCAGCCGCCGCACCGAACCGCGCCGGAAGTCACGTCCCGACGGCACCGACAGGAGTCCGTCGAGCGGTATGAAGAAGTCGTTCGCGCCCGGGGTCACGCGCAGCGGATACTCCACCCGCTCCTCCGGCGGCAACAGGCGCGAGCTGTCCTCGAGGCGCAGGTTGACGCGGACCGGACGGGTTGCGGTCGAATACATGTTGAGCATCAGCACCGAGAACCCGTCCCAGTCCTTGAAGGTCTCGTGCACCATGACGCCCGCGCCGGGCGTGCCGTCCAGCAGCAGCAGCGCCACGCGCCGGCCGGCGCGCCGTGGCCATTCCTCGGGCCCCTTGCCGACGAACAGCTCGGCATCATGCAGCTCGATGAAGGGCTCCTGCCACGAGCTGGCCAGGTCCACGACCACAGGGAAAGCACCGGCGCGGCCGGCGTAGGACGCCAGCACGGGCCCGAGCGGATTGAGCACGCCGGCCACCAGCAATGCCCCGAGGATGCCGATGGAGCGGCGCGGCCAGCCCCGTAACCACGTGTGCTCACGCTTCAGCCCACGGTCGAGTGCGGCACTCAGGGCAAGAAAACCGAAGGCGCCGAGGAAACTGTAGATGCCG
The DNA here is from genome assembly GCA_964413755.1 of uncultured Thioalkalivibrio sp. GTDB lineage: Bacteria > Pseudomonadota > Gammaproteobacteria > Steroidobacterales > XN24 > XN24. The sequence continues at coordinate 3,471 of CAYPTW010000075.1, forward strand.
CGCGCGGGGAACTCGGGATCCGTGCCGCTCACGATCTCGTAACCGAACACCAGCGCGAGTATCGAAATCACCGCTACCGCGTAATACAGCGACCGCTTGCGGATCCAGCGGCGGCCGATGAGCGCGGTCATCTCGAGGATGATCAGCGCGGCAAAGCCGAAAAAGAAAATGTGCCGCAGGTCCTGCAGCGTTTCCTCCAGCAGGCCGCGCGGCTTGGCCAGGCCGAACAACGCCAGCAGGAACAGCACGATGGCGCCATACAGCACCACCAGGCGCGCTCCGGGTCCCCGACGGCTGCCGCGCACGGGCACGTGATCAGGGACTTGCTGGGGATCCGCGGGGTTCAAGGGCGAGGTCTCCGGTGCTGCGGACACTAATTGGCGCCTACCCTAATCCGAGCCGGGAGTATCGGCAATGTTCTCCATGCCCTCGTCCAGCCATACCGGGCTGAAGTACAGCGCGAAGGGCTCCCCGGGGCGGCGACTGAAGAGGATCAACTGGCTGATGTCGGCGAGGTCGAGGCGCCGCGCCCTGGGCCCGTCGGCAATCGTCTCCAGCGGCACGGAAAAGTCATTCAGCCCGGGCATGACGATGAAGCTGCCGTTGAAGCGGTCCGCATGATCGCGCTCGCGGTGCGTGTCGTCCACCCGCAGCACGATCTCCACCGGTTCTTCGAGCTCGGACCAGGCCTGGAAACGCAACGCCCGGTAGCCGGACCAGTCCGGCCAGGGCTCGCGCACGGTCACGCCCGGCCACGGCGCGTCGAGGAAAGTCACGCGGCTCACCTCCCGGCCTGCCATCGCCTCCCAGCCCTCGGGCGCCGGCACGCTCTCCAGCTCGGAGCGGCCGAGACTCATGAACGGGCGCTGCCAGGACGCAGTGAAGTCCGCCAGCACCGGGAACGCGGCGGAGCGTTCGGCGTAGTACCACGCCACGCCGACCAGCGGCGCCAGGGCCAGCGCCAGGGTCAGCACCGCCGCCACCAGTACCATGCGGGCAGCGGTCGGCCCGTCCTCGCCCAGGCGCTGCCACAACCCGGGTTGCGCCGCGGCGGCAATGGCGAGGAAGCAGACGGCCCCGAGAAGGTTGTTCCCGGCGTCGCCGACATTGGCGTCGCGGCCGGGCTGGAACACCTGCAGGGCCTCGGCGGCAAGGCTCAGGATGGCCGTCGCGAGCAGCGCAATGAGCAGGTCGGAGGGCGTGGCCGCAGCGCCGCCGCGGCGCGCCCGCACGATGCGCAGCATCAGCAGGCCCGCCACGCCGAACAGCGGCACATGCCCGATTTCGAACAGGGTGCGCCAACCATAGGCATCTCCCGGCGGCCGCACCAGCGCCAGGAACAGCATCAGGCAGCCGATTCCGAGGGCCGGCAACGCCTGGGCGCGCCAGTCCTGCAGCGGCCTCGGCGGGGTATCGGCGTGCTCGTCCATGCCCCGATTCTGCCGGGGAGCACGGTCTTTGCGCCAGCAGGCGAGATTCTGATTGACGCGGGAACGGAAAAGGCGCGAGATTGCGTGCACCACGCATGACCCGCCTGCAGCCGTGAGCCCGCACCCCTATCTCGACATCCGCATGCTGCCGCAGCCCGACGACATCAGCTGCGGCCCGACCTGCCTGCAGGCGGTGTACCGCTACCTCGGGCGGCGCATGGACCTGGGGCAGATCATTACGGAAGTGCCGGGCCTGCCGGAGGGCGGCACGCTCGCAGTCTCGCTGGGCAACCACGCGCTGCGCCTGGGCTATCGCGCGCGCCTCTACAGCTACCACCTCAAGATCTTCGACCCTTCCTGGCGCGGGCTGGACTCGGCCGCGCTGGTCGGCAAGCTGCAAGCGCAGTTGCAACACAAGCACGGCAAGAAGTTCCAGGAGGCAAGCCGCGCCTATATCCGTTTCCTGGAACTCGGCGGCGAGATCGCCTTTGACGACCTGCGGCCGCGCCTGCTCGATCATGCCTTCGACGCCGGGCTCCCCGTCCTCACCGGGCTGAGCGCCACCTACCTCTACGACAGCTGTCGCGAATACACCAACCGCCACAACCGCGCGGTGTATGACGACCTGCGCGGCGAACCGACGGGCCATTTCGTGGTGCTGTGCGGGCGCGAGGGACGCAAGGTGCGCGTGGCGGACCCGTTCATCGGCAACCCGCTGGCGGAAGAAAGCCATTACTACGACGTCGGCATGGACCGGCTCATCAGGGCCATCCTGCTCGGCGTCATGACCTATGACGCAAACCTGCTGGTGCTGGCGGAGGACGAGCTGCCGTGAAACGCCTGATCGTCGTGGACAACCCGGCGGAGTGGCCGCTGTCGCGCTCCGAGGACAGCGAGGTGATTTCCGTCGCCAGCTATCTCGATCCCGCGGAGCCCTGGCCCGCGCGGGGTGTGCGGGTATTCAACCTGGCACGGTCCTACGGTTACCAGACCCGCGGTTACTACGTGTCGCTCCTCGCCGAGGCGCGCGGCCACCGCGTCATCCCCGACGTGCGCACCATCCAGGACCTGAACGCGCCCGGCTTCGTACGATTCATTCCCACCGACGTGGAAGAGCTGGTGCAGAAGAGCCTGGCGCGCCTCAAGTCCGATGACTTCGTGCTGTCGATCTATTTTGGCGAGAACCTGGCCGCCCAGCACCAGGCGCTGGCGCGCGCCCTGTTCCGGCTCTTCCCCGCGCCCTTCCTGCGCGCCAAGTTCGGCCGCGGCCACAAGTGGAACCTGCGCGGGGTGCGGGCGCTGTCGCTGGACGAGATTCCGGCGCAGCACCTCGAGTTCATGCACCAGGCGGCGCAACGCTACTTCAGCCGCAAGCGCTATCCGCCCGAACGCAGCGACCGCTCGCGCTACGACCTGGCGATCCTGGTGAACCCGGAGGAACGCGACGCGCCGTCGGACAAGCAGGCCCTGCAGCGCTTCGTCCAGGCCGCGCGGCGGCAGGGTTTCGGCGTCGAGTTCATCGGGCGCGACGACTATCCGCGCCTGGCGGAGTTCGACGCGCTGTTCATCCGCGAGACCACGTCGGTGAACCACCACACCTGGCGTTTCTCGCGCCGCGCCCAGGCCGAAGGCCTCGCCGTGATCGACGATCCCGACGCCATCCTGCGCTGCGCCAACAAGGTCTACCTCGCCGAGGTGCTGAAGGGCGCCAAGGTACCCATCCCGCGCACGGAGATCATCCAGCGCGGCCAGCGCCGCCCGGCGCTGCAACGCCTGGGGCTGCCCTGCGTGCTCAAGGTGCCCGACTCCGCGTTCTCCCACGGCGTGGCCAAGGCGCACACCGAAGCAGAGTACCTGGCCCTCACCGACCGCATGCTGGAAGCCTCCGACCTGGTGATCGGCCAGGAGTTCGTGCCGACCGAGTTCGACTGGCGCGTCGGCGTGCTCGACGGCGAGCCGCTGTTCGTGTGCAAGTACTTCATGGCGCGCGGCCACTGGCAGATCTACAACTGGGCCAGCCGGCACCGCCGCGACTTCTCCGGCCAGTACGAAACCATGGCCGTGGCCGATGCGCCGCCGCTGATCGTGCAGACGGCGGTGCGTGCCGCGCGCCTCATGGGGCAGGGGCTGTACGGCGTGGACCTGAAGGAGGTCGACGGCAAGCCGCTGGTGATCGAGATCAACGACAACCCGAGCGTGGAATCCGGAGTGGAAGACAAGGTGCTGGGCCAGGCGCTGTATGACGCCATCATCGCCGCGCTGCGACGACGCGTGGATGCGCGCCGCGAGGGTGAGCGCAAGTGAACACGCCGCGCCGCTGGGGCCTGTTCGAGGTCTTCGGCATCGAGATGGAGTACATGATCGTCGACCGCGACACGCTCGCAGTGCGCCCGCTGGCCGACCTGCTGCTGCGCGACGCGGCGGGCGGCGACGCCTGGGTGGAGGACCTGGAGCGCGGCGCCATCGGCTGGTCGAACGAGATCGTCTCGCACCTGGTCGAACTCAAGACCAACGGGCCCGCTGCCGCGCTGGCCGGGCTCGACGAGGCTTTTCATGCCGACGTGCTCGAAGCCAACCGGCTGCTGGCTCCCCGCAACGCGATGCTGCTCGGCACGGGTGCGCACCCCTGGATGGACCCAGGCAACGAAACCAGGATCTGGCCGCACGGCGGCGCCGAGATCTACGACACCTACGACCGCATCTTCGGCTGCCAGGGCCACGGCTGGTCGAACCTGCAGAGCACCCATCTCAACCTGCCGTTCGCCGACGACGAGGAGTTCGGCCGCCTGCATGCCGCCATCCGCCTGGTGCTGCCGCTGATCCCCGCCCTGGCCGCCAGCTCGCCGTTCCTCGACGGGCGCTTCACCGGCTACCTGGACGCGCGCCTGGAGACTTACCGCCACAACCAGGCGCGCATTCCTTCCATCTCGGGACGCGTGATTCCCGAGCGCCTGTTCACCGAGCGGGACTACCGCACGCTGTTCGAGCGCATCGCGACCGACATCCGGCCGCACGACCCGGACGGCGTGCTGGACCCGCTGTTCCTGAATTCGCGCGGCGCCATCGCGCGTTTCGATCGCAACGCCATCGAGATTCGCGTCATCGATATCCAGGAGTGCCCCGCCGCCGACCTGGCGGTGATTGCCGCCGTGGTCGCCCTGCTGCGGCAACTCACAGCGGAGTCGAGCGCGCCGCTGGAGGCACAGCAGGGCTGGCCGGAGGACCTGCTGGCGGACATCCTCCTCGCGGTGGCCAAAGACGGCGACCAGGCACGCATCGTGGACGGCGACTACCTGCGCATGTTCGGCTTGCGCGAGCGCGCCATGACTGCCGGGGAAGCGTGGCGGCGTATCTGTGAGCGCGCGCGCGACGACTTCGACCCGGCCGCACGCCGGAACCTCGGGCATATTCTCGCCGCGGGCCCGCTGGCGCGTCGCCTGCTGCAGGCTACCGGCACGACGCCGGACCGCGCCGCCCTGCACGATGCCTGCCGCACGCTGGCGCGCTGCCTGGCGGACAACCGCCTGTTCCCATGACCGCCGCCCACACCCGGCGCACGCGCTGGCTGTTCACCTGCGAACACGGCGGGCACGATATCCCGCCCGAGCTGCAGCACGCCTTCAGCGATGCGGCCGACGAACTGGCTTCCCACCGCGGCTGGGACAGCGGCGCGCTGCAGGCTTTCGAAGCACTGGCCGCGGCGCATGCCGACGCGGCGTTCTGCGCCACCACCAGCCGCCTGCTGGTCGACCTGAACCGCTCGTTGCACCATCCGCAGGTGTTCTCGCGCCATGTGCGGGGCCTGTCCGCGGCGTCGCGTGCCGACATCGCGGCGCGCTGGTGGCAGCCCTGGCGCGAATCCGTGGCTGCCACCATCGAGCAGTGGCTGGCCGCAGGCGCGCAAGTGCGGCACGTTTCAGTGCACAGCTTCACGCCGGTACTGGGCATGGAAGTGCGCAATGCCGACATCGGCTTGCTGTACGACCCGGCCCGCAGCGCCGAGGCCCGCTTCTGCCGCGCCTGGCAGGGCCGGCTGCGTTCGCGCGACTGGCGTGTGCGCCGCAACTATCCCTACCGCGGGGCCGCCGACGGTCACACCACTGCGCTGCGCAGGCGTTTCGGAACGGGTTACCTGGGGGTGGAGCTGGAGCTCAACCAGGCGCTGTTCCCGCAGCGTGAAGCCAAGCTGCTCAGGGACCTGGTCGACACGCTGCCAGGCGACTGATTCCCTGCGGCGCTCGCTTCATCCGGAGAGCACGATCCAGCCGGCGAGCTGCAGCCACAGCAGCCACATCAGCGAGGTCGAGAGAAAATACAGGTTGAACCGCCGCATTACGCGGTTGGGCCCCAGGTGCTCGCGCATGTGCAGCGCGCGCAGCACCACGAAGCCCCAGGCCAGCGCCACGGCCAGGACGTTCGCCACGCCCAGCGCCAGGTGCGCCAGGCAGGCGGCGTGGAACAGCAACGGGATCTCGAAGTGATTGGCAAAGTGCCGTGTCGAGACCGACACCTCAGGCGACATCGGCACCTCGCCGCGCCCGGAAAAGTCGTCCAGCCGCATGGCCTTGCCGCGCACCGCCGCCTGGCGACGCCGCCCCATGACGCCCCACGCCACCGCCGTCAGCACCGCCATGCCGAGCATGGGCCAGAACATCATCGTGGTAGGCATCATCGCTCCCCTCTGCGCATGACCTGGTGCATGCTATGCGTTTCGCCTTCGTTCCGGGAGCCTAGCGTGAAGAAAACCATCCGGGCCAGCGCATCCGCAGCCGCCGCCTGCCTGCTGCTCGGGCTGCTCGCTTCGAGCGGTTGCAGCCGGACTCCGCAGCCTGCCGCGCCCGCCGGTGAGGCGAGCCGCTACACCGTGGCCGCGCACCAGGCCCTGGCCGGCCGGCTTGACCTGGACGCGCCCGACGCCATGCAGGATGCGCAGCGGGGCTTCATCGCAGCCCCCGAGGGGCAGGTGCGCAGCGCCGACGGGCGCGTCATCTGGGATTTCGGGGCTTTCGCTTTCGTCTCGGGTGAGCCGCCCCCGACCGTGAACCCCGCCCTGTGGCGCCAGGCCGCGCTCAACAACCAGGCCGGGTTGTTCCAGGTCACCGAGGGCGTGTGGCAGTTGCGCGGCTTCGACCTGGCCAACATGACGCTGATCGAGGGCGAGCAAGGCTGGATCGTCGTCGACCCGCTGACGGCGCGCGAAACGGCCGCGGCAGCGCTGGCTTTTGCCCGCCGCCACCTCGGCGACCGCCCGGTCACCGCCGTGGTGTTCACCCACAGCCATGCCGACCATTTCGGCGGCGTGCTCGGGGTGGTCACGCCGGAGGAGATCGACGCGCGCGGGATCCCCGTCGTCGCCCCGGCCGGCTTCATGGCGGAGGCGACCAGCGAGAACCTGCTGGCGGGCCCGGCCATGACGCGGCGCTCCCTCTATATGTACGGCGACCGCCTGCCCCGCTCCGCCACCGGCCTGGTGGACAACGGGCTCGGCAAGGCCGTGGCCTACGGCACCATCGGCCTGCTCCCGCCGACGCTGCTGATTCGGGAGCGCGCCGAAACGCACGTCCTCGACGGCGTGCCGTTCGTCTTTCACAACATGCCAGGCGCAGAGGCGCCGGCGGAGCTGACCTTCTCGCTGCCGGCGCACAAGGCCTTCTGTGGCGCCGAGCTGCTGTCCCACACGCTGCACAACCTGTACACCCTGCGCGGCGCCAAGGTGCGGGACAGCCTGCAGTGGGCCGCCTACCTCGACCAGATCCTCGCCCTCGCCGCCGAAGCCGAGGTCCTGTTCAACCAGCACCACTGGCCGGTGTGGGGTACGGCGAACATCCGCGAATTCATCACCCTGCAACGCGACGTGTACCGGTACATCCACGACCAGTCCGTGCGCCTGATGAACGCGGGACTGAACGGCGCGGAGATCGCCGAGGCCCTGGTGATGCCGCCGACCCTGGACCGCTTTCTCAGCGGACGAGGCTACTACGGCACGGTGAAGCACAATGCGCGCGCCGTATACCAGCGCTACATGGGCTGGTACGACGCACATCCGGCCAACCTCGACGCGCTGCCGCCGGCGGATGTGGCCGGCCGCTACGTGGCGCTCATGGGCGGGCCCGCGGCCACCATCGCCGCCGCCGAGACCGCCTATGAGCAGGGCGAGTACCGCTGGGCCGCGGAGCTGCTGAAGCATGCCGTGTACGCCGCGCCCGAAGACGATGCCGCGCGCGAACTCCTGGCCCGGACCTTCGAGCAGCTCGGCTACCAGGCGGAAGCGGCGAGCTGGCGCAACGCCTACCTGACAGGCGCCCTGGAACTGCGCCTCGGCCCGCCGGAGCGCGGCGTCACGCGAGACATCCTGCTCGACATGCTGCAGCACGCGCCGGTGGAACGCTTCCTCGAAGCCATGGCCGCCGCGCTCGACGGACCCGCGGCGGCAGGCCAGGACCTGCGTATCAACCTCGTCTTTCGCGACCGCGAGACAAGCTACGTGCTGTGGATCGAGAACGCGGTGCTGCACCATCGCGAGGCGCCGCCCGACCCCGCCGCGGACGCCACGCTGACGCTGACGCACGGCTTCTTCCTGCGCATGATGACGGGCTCCGCCGGGCCGGTGGCGATGCTGACCAGCGATGAAACGGCCATCGATGGCAGCCGCATCGCCCTGGCGCGCTTCTTCCGCCTGCTCGAACCGGCGCCCGGGACTTTCGCCATCGTCACGCCCTGAGCCGTGCGGCCGGCCCGCCGCACGCTATGCGCACTATGCGC
>CAYPTW010000076.1:0-11121 GCA_964413755.1 uncultured Thioalkalivibrio sp.
TCCCGCTGCCTGCTGCTGTGCGTGGCGCTGTTGTCGCTGGCCGGCTGCGGCACGGCTTTCATCTACGAGCGGGCCGACGGTTTTGCGGGGCGCTGGCTGAACGGCTATGTCGAGCTCGAGCCGCAGCAGCGCGCAGCACTGGAAGCCGAGCTCGAGGCACTGCACGAGTGGCACCGGCGCGAACACCTGCCGCGCTACTCGGCCTGGCTGCAGTCGGTGGCGGCGCAGCTGGAGACGCCGGGCGCTCTCGACGCAGCCGAGATCAGGGTGCGCGGCGAGGAGTTGGGCGCATTCTGGCGTGAGCTCGCCGACCGCGTGCTGCCCCCGCTGCTCGAGCTCGGCAGCGGCCTGGAGGACGCGCAGGTCACGGAGCTCGTCGAGCGCTTGCGGGACGAGCACCGGGAATTGCTGGAAGAGGATTCGGGACGCTCGGCGGAATGGCTGGCGGGCCGCCGGGCGCGCTCCATGGAGCGCTTCCTGAAGCGCTGGACCGGCCGGCTCTCGGCGGAGCAGCGCGCCGAGGTGCGCGCCTGGTCGCAGCAGCTCGAGCCCTCGCGGGAGGCCTGGCTGGAGAGCCGCATAGGCTGGATCGACGCCATGGAACGGGCGCTGGCCGCGCGTGAAGACCAGGAAGCGCTTGAACTGGCGGCGCGGACGCTGATCGCCCGCCCGGAAGACCGCTGGAGCGAGGAGTACGCGGGGATCGTGGCGCGCAACAGCGCCCGGACCACGGAATTTCTCGCTGTTTTCCTGGCCGGGCTCGATCCTGGTCAGCGCACCCGGGCGGTCGAGCGGCTTGAGGCGCTGGCTGCCGATTTCGCATCGTTGGCGGCAACGGAGGGTTGAGGGCAGCTTTGCTGCGCTGCGCATAGCTGCGGCGCCGGACTGCTGATTAAATGCCGGGTCGGTGTGTTCCCTGGAGAGCGGATCGTGCAGAAGCCTTGGTTGGAAAGTTATATCCCCGGTACCCCCGCTGAGATCGATCTCAGTGACGGGGCCACCCTGGTCAGTATTTTCGAGGAGGCGGCGCAGCGTTTTGCCGACCGTCCCGCATTTTCGTGCATGGACCACGCCCTCAGTTACGCCGAGCTCGACCGGATGTCGGCGGATTTCGCAGGCTGGCTCTCGGGCGAGCTGGGGCTCAAGCCCGGTGCGCGCGTGGCCATCATGTTGCCCAACCTCCTGCAGTACCCGGTGGCCCTGTTCGGCATCCTGCGTGCCGGCATGACGGTGGTGAACGTCAACCCCCTCTACACGCCGCGTGAACTCAAGCACCAGCTGGTCGATTCGGGCGCCGAGGCCATCCTCATCCTGGAGAATTTCGCGGCGACGCTGCAGAAAGTCATCGCGGATACGCCGGTGAAGCACGTCGCTTTGACCGGCATCGGCGACCTGCTGCCGTTCCCCAAGCGCCACATCGTGAACTTCGTGGTGCGCCGCGTGAAAAAGCTGGTACCGGAGTACCAGCTGCCGGGCAGCACGCCCATGGCGCAGGTGCTGGCGCGCGGCCGCGCGCGGGGCTTCACGCCCGTGACGGTGACACAGGACGACCTGGCCTTCCTGCAGTACACGGGCGGCACCACCGGTGTGTCGAAGGGCGCGATGCTGACCCACCGCAACATGGTGGCCAACCTGCGCCAGATGCATGCCTGGATCGGCGATCTCATCGACGAGGGGCGCGAGGTGGTGATCACTGCATTGCCGCTCTACCACGTCTTCAGCCTGGTATGTAATTGCCTGCTGTTTTCGTCCGTGGGCGGCCTGAACGTGCTCATCACCAACCCGCGCGACATTCCGGCCTTCGTCAAGGAACTGTCCAAGCTGAATTTCTCCATCATCACCGGCGTCAACACGCTCTTCAACGCGCTGTTGCAGGATGCGGGTTTCGCCAAGCTGGATTTCTCGCACCTGAAGTGGGCGGGTGCGGGCGGCATGGCGCTGCAGGCGGCGACCGCACAGAAATGGCACGACGTGACGGGAAAGTACGTGCAGGAAGGTTACGGTCTGACGGAGACCTCTCCGGTGGTCACCATGCAGCCGACCACGGTCGACTCGGTTTTCACCGGCACCATCGGGCTGCCGTTGCCCTCCACGGAGGTCCTTATCCGGGACGAGGACGGGCGCGAGATGCCGGTGGGCGAGCCCGGCGAACTATGCGTGCGCGGCCCCCAGGTGATGAAGGGCTACTGGCAGCGCCCGGAGGCCACCGAGCAGGTCATGTACCCGGACGGTTTCCTGCGCACCGGTGACATTGCCACCATGGACGCGCAGGGCTTCTTCCGCATCGTCGACCGCAAGAAGGACATGATCCTGGTGTCGGGTTTCAACGTGTTCCCGAACGAGGTGGAGAACGTCGTCACCCTGCATCCCGACGTGATCGAGGCGGCGTGTATCGGCGTGCCCGACCCGAAGTCCACCGAAGCGGTGAAGATCTTCGTGGTGAAGCGCGAGGGTGCGGTGCTGGACGCGGATGGTGTCATCGCCTGGTGCCGCGAGAGCCTGACCGCTTACAAGGTGCCCCGCCAGGTCGAGTTTCGCGCGGAACTGCCGAAGACCAATGTCGGCAAGATCCTGCGCCGGGCGCTGCGCGACGAAGCGCAGGGGGGCTGAGATCCGCCGCACCCGTCGAACTTTGCTCGCGCTGGCGGCCAGCCTGCTGGTGACGGCCGCCGGCGCCGAGCCCGCGCCGGAGCCCGTGCAGGAGATCGCTGGCCCGGCACCCGAGGCGGCAGCCGAGGCTGCGGCCGAAACCGGCCGGGAACTCCAGGTGCCGGCGCACCGGGCCGTCTACAACGCCTCGGTGCGCGGCATCCCCGTGCGCCTGGGGCTGCGCCTCGAGCCGTATGAGGGCGGGCACTGGCAGTACCGCTCCTGGGCCGAGCCGCGCGGACTGCTTGGCTTCATCAATCGCGAGTTGACCGAGACCAGCATTTTCACGGTGCTGGACGACCGCGTGGTCCCGATCTCCTACCGCAAGCGCGACGAGTTCGGCGACCGCGACAGCGCGATGCTGTTCGATGCCGAGGCGGGGGTCGTGCATATCGAGTACCGCGGCAGGAAATCCGACGTCGACTGGGAGCCCGGCATCTACGACCTGCAGAGCCTGCGCGTGGCGCTCGCGCATGACCTGGCGCGGGGCGAACTGGGCGAAGTCTACCGGGTAGTGGACGACAGGGGGCGCGTGGAGGCGGTGGACGTCACCGTCGCGGCGCGTGAGCCGCTCGAGACAAAGCTTGGCCGCCTGGACACGGTGCGCCTTGAATATTATGGCGAGCGCCGCGACCGCCTGTTCCGGCTGTGGCTCGCTCCGCAGATGGACGCAGCACTGGTCGCCCTCGAGCAGTACGAGGGCGACCGCCTGCGTGGCCGGCTGGAGATCGTCGAGTATCAGCGGCTGGATGCAGCCGCGCCCTGATCAGCCGAGCCGGGCGCGGATGTTGCGGTAGGACTGGGCCAGCTCGTCAGCGAGCAGGCCGAAGGCAGCCCCCACCTCTTCCGTGGATTCCCGGGCCTCTTTTGCCGCCCCCGAGACACGACCTTCCAGCTTTTGGAACTTGCGCTCGAGCTCCTGCCACTCGTCGCGGAACTCCGCCTTGCCCAGTTCGGCCTGCAGCCGCAGCTCGTCACGCTCCTGGCGCAGCTTGGCAAGGACTTTCGCGCTTCTGGTTGTTTCGGTCATGACTGGCACCTCGCTTCAGTACTGCCTGTACAAAGCATAGGCCAGGCTTCAGGTTCCTCCAGTCTCCTTGGCCTGCAACGGGCGCAACCGGCCTCCGAGCCACTGGCCGAGGAAGTAGGCGCCTACGAACAGGGGCAGGGTGGCGAGACGCCAGTCCAGCCCGAGCAGATCGCGGATCAGCCATACCAGCGGGATCGGCGCATGTATCGCCACGATCCAGGGCAGGGAGCGCCTGGCGAGTCCTGCGCGCCAGTAGCCGAAGGGCAGGTTCGCGATCCAGACCAGCAGGAGCGCCAGGGCCAGGTTCAAGTGGTCATCCCCGGTATGCCGCGCGGCCTCAGGTGAGCAGGCCGCCGTCCACCGGCAGGCAGGCGCCGGTGATGTAGGAGGCGGCGTCGGAAGCGAGGAACAGGATGGCCGGCGCGATCTCCTCCGGCTGGGCCACCCGGTTCATCGGGATCAGCGGCAGGATCATGTTGAGGATGCGCTCGTTGCCGATCAGCGCCGAAGCGAACTTGGTGTCGGTCAGGCCGGGCAGGACGGCGTTTACGCGCACGCCCCAAGGCGCACACTCCTTGGCGAAGGCGCGGGTCATGGAGATCACCGCCGCCTTGGTGACGGAGTAGATGCCCTGGCCGGGGCCCGGACGCTCGCCATTGATGGACGAGGTATTGACGATCGCGCCGCCGCCGTTCTGTTTCATCAGCAGCGCCGCTTTCTGCGACATCACGAAGTAGCCGCGCACGTTCACGTCCACGGTCTTCTCGATCATGGAGACCGGGGTCTCCGTGATGTGGCCGAAGTGCGGGTTGGTCGCGGCGTTGTTGACCAGGATGTCGAGGCGGCCGTGCGCGCCCTCGATCTGGGCGAAGGCGGCCTCGATAGCGTCGGGTTCGCCGACGTGGCAGGCCATGGGCGTGGCCTGGCCGCCAGCAGCGCAGATGGATTCGGCGACGGCCTCCACGCTCTCGTGCTTGCGCGAGCTGACGATAACGTGGGCGCCGTGCTGCGCGAGCAGGCGGGCGGTGGCCTCGCCGATGCCGCGCGAGGCGCCGGTGACCAGGGCCACGCGGCCATCGAGATTGAACAGTGCATCGCTCATCGGGGTCTCCTCAAAACCGTGTCTTGCCTGCCGCGACGGCCTCGGCGCTGCGTGACAACACCGTGCAGAACTGCCCGAAGGGGGCAAAGCGCGGGTTTTTCGTCTGGCCGAGCACGAAGCGGTAGTAGATCTGTTGCACGATCACGGCCAGGCGGAACAGGCCGTACACATAGTAGAAATCGAAGCGCGCCGGGGCGATACCCGTGCGCGCGCAGTAGTAGTCCACCAGCTCGGCGCGCCGCATCATGCCGGGCAGGTGGGTCGGCAGCATGCGGATCTGTTGCAGCGGCTCCGGGTCGTCCGCCTGCACCCAGTAGGCCAGCGAGGCGCCAAGGTCCATGAAGGGATCGCCGAGAGTGGCCATCTCCCAGTCCAGCACGCCGACGATGCGCCAGCCCTCCGGGCCGGGCTGCAGCACCACGTTGTCGAACTTGTAATCGTTGTGGATCAGCGCCGCGCGCCCGGAGTCCGCCGGCTGGTTTGCCTCCAGCCACTGCATCAGCGTCTCGTTGTCCGGCACGTCGTCGGTGCGTGCCGCGCGGTAGCGCTGCGACCAGCCGCTTACCTGGCGGGCTACGTAGCCCTCCGGATGCCCCATTTCGCCCAGCCCGGCGGCGGCGTAGTCCACGGCGTGCAACTCGGCCTGCACGTCGACCAGGTTGCGGCACAGCGCTGTGGCCTGCGCGGGCGAGAGCGACATGTCCGCCGGCAGGTCGCGCCGCAGGATGCGGCCCTTGAGGCGCTCCATGAGGTAGAACTCCTCGCCCAGCACGTCGCGGTCGGCGCAGAACAGGAGGGTGCGCGGGGCGTAGGGAAAGGCGCCGCTGATGCGCGACAGGATGCGGTATTCGCGGCCCATGTCGTGGGCGCTGCGCGCCTTGGTGCCGAAGGGCGGGCGCCGCAGCACCCATTCGCTGCCGCCGGCGCGCAACAGGTAGGTGAGATTGGAGGCGCCGCCGGGAAACTGGCTGATTTCGACGCTGCTGTTGAAGCCGGGCAGGGCGCGCGCCAGGAAACCTGCCACCACCCCGGGGTCGAGCTCCTCGCCCGCGCGCTGCGGGCGCGCCTCTTCCGGCAGGCCCGCCGTGCTCATCGGTCCGCTGCGGCCTTGAAGATGCGGCGCGCCACCGCCATGCGATGGACCTCGTCGGGGCCGTCATAAATGCGTGCGGCGCGTTCCTCGCGGTAGAAGAAGGCGAGAATGCGGTCGTCGGTGACGCCGAGGCCGCCGTGGGCCTGCAGGGCGCGGTCCACCACGCGCTGCATCACGTTGGCGGTGTAGTACTTGATCATGGAGACCCGCTCGCGCGCGGCGCGGAAGCCTTCCTGCTCGATGGTCCAGGCGGTCATGAGTACCAGCGCGCGCGCCGCCTCGATCTCCGCCGCGGACTCCGCCACCCAGTCCTGCACGGCGCCCATCTTCGCCAGCGGCAGGCCCGGCTTGATCTCGCGCTGGAGGGTGTGGCTCACCATCTCGTCCAGGGCGCGGCGGCAGATGCCGAGCCAGCGCATGCAGTGGTGGATGCGCCCGGGTCCGAGCCGTTCCTGCGCCATGGCAAAACCGGCGCCGGCCTCGCCGAGCAGGTTCGTCGCCGGCACGCGCACGTCCTGCAGCCGCACCTGGCCGTGGCTGAAAAAGCCGCGGCCCGGATGGCCCATCACCGGGATGTTGCGCACCAGTTCCACGCCGGGACGGTCCATCTCCACCAGGATCATGCTGGCGCGCTCGTACTTGCCCGCCGCGGCGTCGGTCACTGCCATGCAGATGCCGAAAGCGGCGCCGTCAGCGGCCGTGGCAAACCACTTGTGGCCGTTGATGACGTACTCGTCGCCGTCGCGTACCGCGGTGGTGCCCATCTCGGTCGGGTTGGAGCCGGCGAACTCCGGCTCGGTCATGAGGAAACAGCTGCGGATCTCGCCCGCGGCGAGCGGTCCGAGGAAACGCTCGCGCTGGGCGGGTGTGCCGTGCGCCACCAGCAGCTCGGCATTGCCCGCATCGGGCGCCTGGCAGCCGAACACGAAGTGCCCCAGCGGGCTGCGTCCCAGCATCTCGGACAACAGGCCGAGCACCAGCAACCCCTCGCCGCTGCCGCCCTCGTGCGGTGACAGGTTCGGCGCCCACCAGCCGCGCGCCTTGACCTCGGCGCGGCACGCCGCCACCGCCGCATCCAGCGCATCCCACTCGCCTTCGAGCAGCAGCGGCTCGAGCGGCTGTACGCGCTCGATGACGAATGCGCGCACGGCGTCGAGACGGGCGGAAAGTTCCGGGGAGATGCTGAAGTCCATGACGGCTACCTGAAGGTGACGAGTTCGCGGCCGCCCGCGTGCTCGAGGTGGGCGACGTTGTTGAAACCGAGCAGCAACGCATCTTCATGGCGCTGCGTGCGCCCGTAGTACAGCTGCGTTACGGACGCATTGTAAATGCTCCAGTTCATCGACAGCGTGCGCTTGTTCGACAGGCCGAGGACCGCGCGCAGCACCGCGGCAATCGCGCCACCGGAGGTGACGATGCCGATGTGGGCTTTCGGGCCGTGGGCCTCAAGCGCCTCACTCAGGCCCTGTCCGACGCCGCGGCAGAAGTCGCGCCAGTCGCCCAGCGCGGCATATTCGTGCGGCAGGTTGTCCATCCAGGCCTTGAGCATGAAGCGGAAGGCGAACTCGAACAGCTTGGGGTCCGTGACCGCATCTGCACGCGTGATGCCTTTCGGCTCGCCGACGCGCTCCATGAACAGCGGCAGGTAGGCGCGGATCACGGCGACGTGGTCGTACTCGTTGAAGCCCTCGTGCACGTCCTGCGGCGGTGCGCCCTTGCCCAGCGCGGCGATGATGGCGGCGCTGGTGTCGGTGTGCCGGCGCATCGAGCCGCTGAGCAGCACATCCAGCCGCGTGCGGCTGCGCTGCAGGTGGGCGCCCAGCGCACCGGCCTGTCGCTTGCCGAGGTCCGACAGCTGGTCGTAATCCTTTTTGCCAAAGGACGCCTGGCCGTGTCGAATCAGGTGAATAACCGCCATGGATCGGGAGGGTTTGCTCGGCTCCGGCGGGCTGGAAGGCTCCATGCCCGGGTTTCAGGTCAAGCGCAATGTCAACAATGCGCGCGGTCTCGTGCATTATGTGCCATTTGGCGCACAGGGACACGGGCCGCAGGTCATGAAACGAGAAAGAATCGTCATCACGGGGGGCGGCAGCGGCCTCGGGCGCGCGCTCGCGCTGGAATACGCGCAGGCAGGGTGGCGCGTCGCCGTGCTGGACCGCAACCGGGACGCGGCCGAAAACGTCGCCTCCGAGGTCGAGGCCGCCGGCGGCAAGTCGCTGGCTCTGGCCTGCGACGTCACCGACCCGGACGCCGCCGGCTACGCTGCCACGGCCATAGGGCGCGGCTGGCGCGGGCTCGACGTGCTGGTGAACAACGCCGGTATCGCCGGCTCGGGGACCGTGGCCGACACCCCCGCCGAGGACTGGCGCCGCATCATGGAGGTGAATTTCTTCGGCGTGGTGACCACCAGCCGCGCCTTCCTGCCGAGCATGATCCGCGCGGGCGCCGGACACGTGGTGAATATCGCGTCGGCCGCAGGCTTCGTCTCCGCGCCCGGCATGGCGGCCTACAACGCCTCCAAGGCAGCGGTGATCTCCCTGTCCGAGTCGATGCGGGTGGAACTGTCGGCGCATCGCATCGGCGTCAGCGTCGTTTGCCCCTCGTTCTTCCGCACCAACCTGCTGGACGAGTTCAGCGGCAGCGAGGAGTCCCGGCAGTACGCGCTGAAGCTGATGGAGAAATCCGCTATCAGCGCCGAAGACGTGGCGCGCCTCATCCGTCGCGGCGTGCGCAAGAAGGAGTTCATGCTGGTGCCCCACGCGGAAGCGCGCCGCATCCTGCTGCTGAAGCGCCTGGCGCCGGACCTTTTCTTCACCGCGGTCAGGAAGGGCGCGGCGAAATTCCTCCAGGCCCAGGCGAAGGGAAAGCGCAAATGAACAAGCCATGGATGATTTACGGTGCCTACGGATATACCGGAGAGCTCATCGCGCGCGAGGCGGCGCGGCGCGGGCATACGCCGGTGCTGGCCGGACGCAACGAGGAGAAGGTTGCGGCGCTGGCGAGCGAACTCGGGCTGGAACACCGTTGTTTCGACCTCGACGCGCCGCGTGCGATCGATCGCGGCCTCGGTGGCATGGCGCTGGTCATCCATTGCGCCGGCCCATTCTCGACCACCGCGCGGCCGATGATGGACGGTTGCATCCGCAACGGCGTGCATTACCTCGACATCACCGGCGAGATCGCCGTCTTCGAGCTGGCGCACCAGCTGCATGAACGCGCCCGACAGGCCGGCGTGCTGCTGTGCCCGGGCGTGGGTTTCGACGTGGTCCCCACGGATTGCCTCGCCGCCAGCCTGAAGGAGGCGCTGCCGGGGGCGCGCCGCCTGGCGCTGGGCTTCGATTCCCGCGGCGGCATGAGCCCCGGCACTGCGCGTACCTCGGTGGAGGGGCTGGCCCAGGGTGGTCGCATCCGCCGCGAAGGCCGCCTCGTGCCGGTGCCGCTTGCCTGGCGCACGCGACGGATCGACTTCGGCGACGGCGAGAAGCTGGCCATGACCATCCCCTGGGGCGACGTCGCCACGGCCTGGTATTCCACCGGCATCCCCGATATCGAGGTATACCTGCCGGCGCCGCCGAAGCTCGTCGCGCGCCTGCGACGCCTGAACTGGATCCGGCCGCTGCTCGGCCTCGGCCTGGTGCAGTCCTGGCTCAAGGGCAGGGTCAACCGCAGCGTGCGCGGACCCGATGCGGACAAGCGTGCCCGCACGCCGACCTTCGTCTGGGGCGAGGTCACGGACGGGCAGGGACAGGTGGTCACCGGGCGTATCCGCGTGGCCAACGGCTATGACGTGACGGTGCACGCCTCGCTCGGCATCGCGGAGCGCGTGCTGGAAATGCGCCGCGTACTCGGTCACCTGACGCCGGCCCAGCTGGTAGGCCAGGACTTCGTCGAGCAGCTGCCCGGTTCCACGGCGATCCACATCGAGGGGCAGGGTGGCGACTGAGGCGACGCAGGATTTCGCGCCGACCGGGCTGATCGCAAATCCCCACGTCCAGTCCATCCTGGTGAGCTCGCCGCTGCGGCGCCGGCTGCTGCGCCGGCGCGCGGCGCCCCTGCTCGCAGCCAGCCGGGACCTGCTGCTGGACTGCGGCGAGGGCGTGCGATTACACGCCTGGCATGCGCCGCAACCTGGCGGGAACGCGCGCGGTATCGCGGTCCTGATCCACGGCTGGGAAGGCACGGGAGAGTCCTCGTACCTGTTGTCCGCCTCCATGAGCCTGTTTGCAGCAGGCTGGGAGGTCGTACGCCTGCACCTGCGCGACCACGGTCCGAGCCACCACCTCAACGAAGAGCTGTTTCACTCCAATCGCATTCGCGAGGTAGTGGGCGGCGTGGCGCGACTGGCGGAACTGTTTCCGCACCGTCCCTTCTGCCTTGGCGGTTTCTCCCTGGGCGGGAACTTCGCCTTGCGGGTCGCCGCGCGGGCGCAGCAGGCCGGTATTCCGTTGCACAGCGTGATGGCGGTATGCCCGGTGCTTGATCCCGCGAGCACGCTGGATGCCATGGAGCGCGGCCCGCGGGTGTACGAGCGTTATTTCATGATGAAGTGGCGCCGCTCCCTGCGCATCAAGGCAGGGCTGTTCCCGCAGCGCTACGATTTCGGCGACCTGAAGCGCTTCCGCGGACTGCGCGACATGACGGAATTCTTCGTCTGCGATTTCAGTGAGTACAACGACCTGGCCAGCTACCTGGCGGGCTACGCCATCACCGGCGACGCCCTCACCAGCGTCACTGCGCCGACCCTGCTGGTCGCCGCGCAGGACGACCCGGTGATCCCGGCGCGCGACCTGCCGCGCCTCGCCCGCCCGGAGTCCCTGCGGGTGGTGGCGACCACGCGCGGCGGCCACTGCGGCTTCCTGCCGTCCGCGTTCGGGCAAAGCTGGATCGACGGTCTGATGCGCGAGTGGTTCGCGGGGGCTGCGGCGAACACATGATCCGCATCGCACCACTGCAGCTGGCGATCATCCTGCTGGCATCGGTCTTCGCCGCGCGCGCCGTACTGCGCCTGGCCCAACTCGGGTTCTACGTGCTGCATTTCGCGGTGCTGGGCTGGCCGGCCTGGGCGGTCTGGGCCTTCTCGATTGCAGAACTGGCCGGGGCATTGCTGTTGTTGCGCCGGGCCACGTTCGCGTTCGGCGCCTTGATGCTCGGGCTGGTGGCGGGTGCTTTCGTGTTTGCCTACCTGCGCGCCGGTGCCCCGCTCGAGGCGCTCGGCCCCGGCGGGCTGCTGCTGGCGCTGGCCGGCAT
>CAYPTW010000077.1:0-11098 GCA_964413755.1 uncultured Thioalkalivibrio sp.
CAAGAAAAAGGGCCCCGATCGGGGCCCTTCTGATTTGCTAGAGAGTCTACTTAGCAGGAACCGGCCACCGTCACCGTGGACCGGTCATCAGGAGTCAGCCGCGGCGGCGCATCAGCGCGACACCCAGCAGGCCGAGGCCGAGCAGGGCGAGGGTGCCGGGCTCCGGCACGGCGGCCACGAAGTGAACGCGCGCCACCAGGTCGTCGAAGTCGTCATCGTTGTTGGCGCCGGAATCATCCCAGAACAGTACCCAGGAGGTGTCGGACTCGCGCAGGAACCCGATACCGCGGTAGCCGATGCCCGCATCCTGCTCGACCAGCGACGCGGCGTCGTCGTTGTAGGCGCAGCGGCCCGACACGGCGAAGGACGTGCCGCCCGAAGTGCAGATGCCGAACTCCAGTGCGCCCGCAGCGACATCGAACCATGCGGAGACGTCGCCACCGGATGCGGACGCCGAGCTGAACACGGTTTCCTGTCCGCCAAAGGTCAACACCAGGTCGTTGGTGTAGCCGGCTTCCTTGTACAGGTACTCGAACTGCACCTGGCCGCCCACGGTCGCCGTAAGCTGGCCGAAGGAGATCTCTTCGCCACGGAATTCGGTGCCGTAGTGGTTCGAGCCCAGCGTGAAGTCGGCGCGGGAATAATCGTCCGCATTCAAAATGAGCCCGGCCTGGGCCGTTCCGGAAACGAGCAGCGCGGCGGTAGCAGCCAGGGTTAGCAGCGGGAGCTTGCGGGACATAGTTGATTCCTTGGAGCCAAAAGCAAAAGTGTTCTGCTCGAAGAGATGCACGTGCCGTGCCAACTGGTAAGTTGTTATTAAAAACAGTGCCTTAAGGCCGCGTCCCGGGAGCGTGAGGCGCGTTCCTGTAAAGTCCCCCGACGTGATCCGGGTCACATTTCGTCCCCGCCAAAAAAAACGCGGACCGCATCGCGATCCGCGGCCGAAGGGAATCGGCCTTGCGGCCGTTGCACTGCTCCCGGAAAAGTTGCCTAGATCGTCTTGCTCACGACTGCGGAACGCGCGCTCTCGAGGCCGTCAGTGCAGGTCGCGGTCACGGCGAAGTACCAGGTGCCCTCTTCGAGGTTGTCGATGAAGTAGCTGGTCAGCCCGCCGCTCACGTTGACAGACTGGTCGAGGTTGGCCGGGTCGCGGCCGTAGTAGATGCGATAGCTGCTGATGGTGCCGATGGCCGAGCCGTCCACGCGCTCGGTCGGCGGCGCCCAGCTCAGCGTGGCGGACCCAGTGACAGGCTGCGGCTCGGTCACCGTCAAGGTGAAGGCCGGCAGGCTGGCGGTGTCCTCGCCGTCGCTCACGGTGATGACGATGCCCTGGTAGGCGCCGGCGCTGCCGCTGGGCGGCGTGCCGGACAAGCGGCCGGTGGAGCTGTTGAAGCTCAGCCAGGCGGGCTTGTTGCTGACCGTGAAGCTCAGGCTGTCGCCGTCGGGGTCGGAAGCGCTGGGCGTGAAGCTCCACGCCTCGCCGACCAGTACCGAGGTCGTCGACGGCATGCCGGAAATCGACGGCGCCTGGTTGGGCGGCGGCGGCGGTGCGGTCACCGTCACATCGAAGGCAGGCAGGCTGCTGTTCAGCTCGCCGTCGCTGACGCTGACCACGATATAGAGGTGCGTGCCGACATTGCCTTCGCCCGGCGTGCCCCACAGGCGGCCGGTAGTGCTGTCGAAACTCATCCAGGCCGGCCGGTTGCTCACCGAGAACACCAGCGCATCGCCGTCGGGGTCAGAGGCCTGCGGCTGGAAGCTCCAGGCGTTACCAGCCTCGACGCTCGTGACCGGCGTGCCGGAAATGGTCGGCGCGTTGTTGGGCGGCGGCGGCGGAGGCGTCGGCTCGGGATCGGGCTCCGGCGTCGGCGCAGGTTCCGGATCGGGCTCAGGGGTCGGTTCGGGGTCCGGCTCGGGCACGGGCTCGGGATCCGGCTCAGGCGTCGGTGCAGGTTCCGGGTCCGGCTCGGGCGCAGGCTCGGGATCGGGTTCCGGCGCAGGCTCCGGGTCGGGCTCCGGGGCCGCTTCGTTGCGGCCGACGGCGTTGATGGTCTCGATCTGGCTTGCGTCGGCGAAGGCGGTGTCCAGGGTCGCCTGCTCCAGCACCAGGTCGATATCGGCGGGCAGCGCCGCGGCGAGGTCCGCCGGCAGCGTGCCGGGCTCGGTGGCCTGCAGCGTGGTGATGGCGGCGTCGATCCGGGCGTCGTCGCTCAGGGTACGGGTCGCCTGCAGGGCGCGAATTGCCTGTTCCAGGGCAGCGGCCGGCACGGCCACGTTGGCGGTGTTGTTTTCGGCAGGGGTGTCCGGGCGCACCTGGCGGATGGCGGTATCCATCGCCACGGTGGCGTCGTAGCCGTAGACATGCAGGCGGTTGGTCATGGCCTGCAGCAGCACCGCGGCGCTGGCCACGTTGGCGACGGCTGCGGTGCGGGAGTCGGCTTCGGCGGCGCCGCGACCGTCGATCCAGCCGTCCGTGAGGTCGGCCGCCAGGCGCGCCACCACGGCGTCGCCGTCGATGTTGTCGCCGGTGATGATCATGGCGTCGCGCGTGCGGCGGATCATCTCGCCCAGCGTCTCGCTGGTCTTGACGATGATGTGGACGTTGCTCTCGTCGATGGGCGTGTCGGTCGGGTCGGGCAGCAGTGCCGTGTCGAGGCCGAAGCCGTAGCGATTGGTGACGGCGTACTGGGCCGCGGTGACCGTCGAGTCGTCGATACCGCCGTTGCGTCGCGCCGACTCGAAGATCAGCGTGGTGAAGGGGTTGATGTTGCTGATGGTGCGGTTGTTCGGCCGGCCGATGGCGGTGACGAGGCGGAAATCGGGGGCCATGTTGGTGACCAGGTCGATGCCTTCTTCGGCTTCGATGGTCAGCGCGTAATTGTTGCCGCGGGTCTTGATGACGAGGTCGTAGTCGGCGTTCGGGCCGCTCTCGGATTCGAGGAGCACGTTGCCGTTGTTGCTGCGCACCCTGAGGCGCGCGCCGACGATAGGACCATCGCCCACGCTGCCGGTGACCCGGTTTTCGACGATGTCGCTTTCCGGCGTGGAGCCGGACGGCGGTGAAGTCGAATCCGCGGGCGGCGCCGTGGCGGAATCGCCGGGGACCGGTTCGTCCTCGGGAATGCAGCCGGTCAGTGCCAGCAGGAGTGAGAGAGACAGCGCTTTGAGCGCCGTGCTTAGACGGTCCTTCCGGACGGCCATGGCGAAACCTCGCTTCGCAACATGGCCACGTAAAAGTTCAACTCACGGGATGCAGTGCAGGTCGCATGACGCAGCTTCGTGCTGCGCCGTGGAGAACGCGCCGGGCGTGGAAATCGGCTGCTGAACCGTTGCCGGTGGGATAGCCTGAGATGTGTGCCGATTCTGTCCATGTTTCCTGGCGGCCCCGCTATCGTAGGATTTTGAGTCCCTTAGACCGGAAGCTTTGCGTCCCCACCTTTCGGTGAGTTTGCCTTTTTCAGTGGCCCTGTTCAGTGATCAGTCATCGTTCCCGTTGCCGGGTCCTCCCGACACAGGGCAAACCGCCTAGAGGCGTGGCCTTCAGGAGTCTTTGCAGGGAGTTGCCGGGAGAGAGAGGGCGCCCAGGAGGAGGGGGGAGTCGTAGCGCGGACCTCTAGCTGTTCTGGCAACTCCGCTGTCGTAGGACTTGTCCCTTAGACCGGTGGTTTTGCGTCCCCGCCTTTCGGCGGGTTTGCCCTTGTCAGTGAGGGTGAACTTAGCAGTCCGGGGCGGGGGAAAGCAACGAAGTTTCGTGACCCCGGTCACGCTTTCGGAACTTATTGGGGTCGGACCGAGATAAGTAATTGAATTAAATAAAAAGGCGTTTTGAAAAAGGCCCCATGCGGGGCCTTACGTGACACGAAAGGGCGGGTTTTATGTCGCGTAAGCCAGGGTTGCGTTCCTAACCGCCGTACCGCGGTGCCCGCTCCCAGGCCAACGAAGACGCCACGATCCGGTCCAGGTCGTCGTGCTTCGGCGTCCAGCCAAAGAGTTCGCGAATGCGGCTTGCGTCGGCCACGAGGGTCGGCGGATCTCCGGCCCTACGTTCGGCCTCGCGCACGGGCAGGGGCTCGCCGGTCACGCGCTCGAAGGCCTGCACCACTTCGCGCACACTGTAACCGTGGCCATAACCGCAGTTGAGTACCTGCGACTCTCCACCATCACGTAGCCAGGCGAGTGCGTCGAGGTGGGCGGTGGCCAGGTCCTCGACGTGGATGTAATCGCGCACGCCGGTGCCGTCGGGCGTGTCGTAATCGGTGCCGAAGATCATCAGCGCCTCGCGCTTGCCGACCACGACCTCGGCCGCGACCTTGACCAGCAGCGTGGCCTTCGGCGTCGACTGGCCGATGCGGCCTTCGGGATCTGAACCGGCGACGTTGAAGTAGCGCAGCGCCACATAACGCGGTCCGCCGGCGGCCGCCAGGTCGCGCAGCATCCACTCGCTCATGAGCTTCGACGTGCCGTAGGGGTTGATGGGCGCGTTGGGCGAGTCTTCGCGCGCGATGCCGCCGGGCGGGATGCCGTACACCGCGGCGGTGGAGGAGAAGACGATGTGCTTCACGCCGGCCTCGGCCGCGCACTGCAGCAGGTTGCGCGTGGCGCAGGTGTTGTTGCCGTAGTACTTCAGCGGGTCGGCGACGGACTCGGGCACGACCGTGTGTGCAGCGAAGTGCATGAGCGTGTCGACGTCGTGCTCGGCGAGGACGCGACTGACGAGCGCCTGGTCGCCGGTATCGCCGACGATCAATTCGCCGTGTGTTACGGCGTCGGCGAAGCCCGTGGAGAGATTGTCCAATGTAACGACGCGCTCGCCGGCCTCGCCGAGCTGTCGCACGACGTGGCTGCCGATATAGCCGGCGCCGCCGGTGACGAGAATGGCCCTGGACATTGCTTGCTCCCTGACTGGAATCGGGCCGGATGATAGCAAGTGGGGTATTGCGGGCAGTGTTAGCTGGTTATCAGTTCGACGCCCGAGCAGCAGCCGCCGGTGGCCGCGAAAAGAAAAGGGGCAGCGTTGCCGCTGCCCCTCTGGTGCGCCGGGGTCGTGAGAACCCCGACTTGCCCCCCTGTGATCTCAGTCTCGACGGTGTCGGATCGTAGCGGCGTCGGGCCACGCGAGGTCCAAGACACGTCTCTTCAAGAAGTAATGCAGAATCTATGCCAGATTCGTAACTTATTGATCTTTAATTGTTCGGCGGCTCGCCGGGTGGAACGCCGCAAGAAAAGTGTAAAGATCCGCGACGCGTCGGGTGGTCGGCGTGTCCAACGTAACCAGGGCAGCGAACTTAATAGTCGCCCTGCGACGCTAGGTTGCAACGGTTTCGGAGTACAATGCTCGGCTGCTTACATTGCACAAAACCCCCGGTTTCGTGTCACGCAAGGCCCCTTTCGAGGGGCTTTTTCGACCCTAAATTATTTATTTTCAATAACCTACGACGGTCCGACCCCGTATGAAGCTGCGCAACATCGCGATCATTGCCCACGTCGACCACGGCAAAACCACCCTGGTCGACAAGCTGCTGAAGCAGTCCCAGACCCTCGCGGACCGCGAGGAGCTGCAGGAGCGGGCGATGGACTCGAACCCGCAGGAGCGGGAGCGGGGCATCACCATCCTCGCCAAGAACACGGCGATCCGCTGGAACGACTACCGCATCAACATCGTCGACACGCCCGGCCACGCCGACTTCGGCGGCGAGGTGGAGCGCGTGCTGTCCATGGTCGACTCGGTGCTGCTGCTCGTCGACGCGGTGGACGGCCCCATGCCGCAGACGCGCTTCGTCACGCGCAAGGCCTTCGACCACGGCCTGAAGCCGATCGTGGTGATCAACAAGGTGGACCGCGACGGCGCCCAGCCGCACCGCGCCGTGGAGCTCACTTTCGACCTCATGGATAGTCTCGGCGCCAGCGACGAACAGCTTGATTTTCCTATTGTTTACGCCTCGGCTTTGCTCGGCCGCGCGGGCTTCGACCCGGAGCACCTGGCCGACGACATGCAGCCGCTGTTCGAGACCATCGTCAGCCGCTGCCCGCCGCCGGACGTGGACCCGGAAGGGCCGCTGCAGCTGCAGCTCAGCGCCCTGGACTACTCCAGCTACGTCGGCGCCATCGGCATCGGCCGCATCAAGCGCGGCCGCCTCAAGCGCAACATGCCCGTGACGGTGGTCGCCGCCGACGGCACGAAGCGCAGCGAAAAGGTCATGCAGGTGTACTCCTTCCTCGGCCTGAAGCGTGTCGAGGTGCCTGAGGCCGAGGCGGGCGACATCGTCGCCTTCGCCGGCATGGAGCACCCGCTCATCTCCGACACCCTGTGCGACCCGGCGAGGCCGGAGGCGCTGCCGCCGCTCACGGTCGACGAGCCGACCATCCAGATGAGCTTCGAGACCAACGACTCGCCCTTCGCCGGGCGCGAAGGCAAGTTCGTCACCAGCCGCCAGCTGCGCGAGCGCCTCATGCGCGAGGCCGTGCACAACGTGGCCCTCAGGATCGAGGACACCGAGGACGCGGAGCGCTTCCTGGTCTCCGGGCGCGGCGAGCTGCATCTCTCGGTGCTGCTCGAGACCATCCGCCGCGAGGGCTACGAGCTGGCCGTCTCCCGCCCGCACGTCATCACGCGCGAGAACGAGGAGGGCGTGACCGAAGAACCGTGGGAGCACGTCGCCATCGACGTGGAGACGCGCCACCAGGGCGCCACCATGGAGCAGCTCGGCGAGCGCGGCGGCGAGCTGCTGGACATGCGCCCGGACGGGGCGGGGCGCGTGCGCCTCGACTACCGCGTCCCCAGCCGCGGCCTGATCGGCTTCCAGTCGGAGTTCCGCAGCATGACCTCCGGCACCGGCCTGCTGCACCACGTCTTCGACCGCTACGCGCCGGTGAAGTCGGGCCCGCTGGCGCAGCGTCCCAACGGCGTGCTGATCTCCAACGGCACCGGCAAGGCGCTGGCCTATGCACTGTTCAACCTGCAGGAGCGCGGCCGCCTGTTCACGGCGCCGGGCGACGAGGTCTACGAGGGCCAGGTGGTGGGCATCCACAGCCGCGACAACGACCTCACGGTGAACCCGCTGAAGGCCAAGCAGCTGACCAACATCCGCGCCGCGGGCAAGGACGAGAACCTCAACCTGAGCCCGGCCATCCGCCTCACCCTGGAGCAGGCGATGGAGTTCATCGACGACGATGAACTGGTCGAGATCACCCCCGCGGAGATCCGTGTGCGCAAGCGCTTCCTCAAGGAACACGAGCGCAAGCGGACGCAGAGGTCCGGTCCCACCGTTAAAGCGTGAGCTTAATCACGCTTTGCAGGCGCCTGATATACCTATAGTTCGGTCCACGAGCGGCATTATGTTCAGCCGCGCGAAACAGGGACCGCATGCACCCGATACTGCAACAGCAGCTCCGCGCAGCCCTCGCCCAGGGGGGGGCTGAGAAGTCGCGCCTGGAGGCGCTGGTGCAGTCCGTGCACCAGCAATACCGGCGTTACGAGCAGGAGCTCATGGCGCTGGAGCAACGCGTGGCCGAGGCCGAGAAGCGGTCCGGCGCCAAGCTGGACGTGGACGGCGACGGCAGCCTGCAGATCCTGCTGGACAACATCAAGGACGGCATCATCTCGGTCGACGCGCTCGGCCGCATCCGCTCCATGAACGTCACCGCCGAGCGCATGTTCGGCCGCCAGGCGCACGAGCTGGTCGGCCAGAGCCTCGGCCTGATCGTCGAGATCCCCGGCGCGCGCCGCGAAGGCGACTACCTGAAGGAACTGTCGCGGGTACGCGAGAACACCCAGCTCGACCTCTCGCCGACCGCCGGCCAGGGGCGGCGCGCCGACGGGCGCACCTTCCCGCTCGACGTGGTGGCCAGCGCCACCGAGGTCGAGGGCCGCAAGATCTACGTCCTCGCCGTGCGCGACAACAGCGAGCGCATGGAGGCCGAGCGCGCGTTGCGCGAGAGCGAGGCGCGCTATCGCTCGCTGGTGGAGACGGCGCCGGAAGCCATCGTGGTGCTCGATCCGTCCAACGGCGAGTTCGTCGACGCCAACGACCAGGCGCTGGAGCTGTTCAAGGCCAGCCGCGCGCGCCTCTTGGGCAAGTCGCCGGCGGACTTCAGCCCGCCCGAACAGGCGGACGGTCGTCCGTCCGTGGACGCGGCCAAGGCCGTGGTCGAAGATGCACTGAACGGTCGTGGCGACTGTTTCGAGTGGTTGCACCGCGACACCAAGGGCGAGGTGATTCCCTGCGAAGTGCGCCTGGTGCCGGTCAAGTTCGACGACAAGGTGATGGTGCGCGGCTCCATCATGGACATCCGCGAGCGCAAGCGCGGCGAAATGCAGGCTTCGGGCGAGCGCAGCCTGCTGGAGCGCATCGCCGGCAACGCGCCGCTGGAAGAGATTCTCACCACCGGCGCCGAGACCATCATGGCCATCGTGCCCGACGTGAACCCCGCCTTTTACGTGCTCGAGGAGAGCGCCGAGGTGCTGGAGCTGAAGGCCGGTCCCGGCCTGCCCGAGCCCTTCAAGAAGGCAGTGGGCTCCATCCGCTTCTCCGACCTGGAGCACCAGTCGAGTTCGTCGCGTTCGCTCGACGAGACCATCTGCATGGCCGACATCGGCACCGCGACGGTGTGGGCCGACCACCGCTCCGTGGCCGCGCGCCACGGTTACCACGGCTGCTGGTCGGCGCCCATCCGCGACGCCGACGGCCGCGTGCTGGGCGCCTTTGCGCTGTACCTGAAGAACAGCCGCACCTCGGTGATGCATTACCTCGACCTGCTCGACCGCATGATCCAGCTGGCCGGCATCGCCATCGCCCGCAAGCACGACGAGCGCGCCCTGCGCGCCAGCGAGCGGCGCTACCGCGGCCTGTTCGAGAAGGTGCTCGACGGCGTCTACCAGGTGTCGATGGACGGGCGCTTCATCGCCTGCAACCCGAGCCTGGTGCAGATGCTGGGTTACGAGTCCGAGGCCGAGCTGATGGCAATGCCCAGCACCGCCGCGCTGTACGCCGATCCCGAAGAGCGCGCCGTGTTCCAGGAGGCGCTCAGCCGCGAGGGCAACCTGCGCAACGCCGAGCTGCGGCTGCGGCGCAAGGACGGGCGCGAAATCGTGGTGCTGGAGAACGCCCGCACCATCTACGACGAGCACGGCAAGCCCATCGGTCACGAGGGCACGCTGTCCGACATCAGCGAGCGCAAGCGCGCCGAGCTGGAAGTGCAGGCCGAGAAGGAGCGCGCCCAGGTCACGCTGAACTCCATCGCCGACGGCGTCATCACCACCGACAACGAGGGCGTGATCGACTATCTCAACCCGGTGGCCGAGGCGCTCACGGGCTGGAAGCTGGAGGACGCGCGCGGCCAGCCGGTGTGCAACATCATCATGCTGCGCCACGAGACCAAGGGCCATTCGCTGGACAACCCGGCCGAGGTCGCGCTGCGCGACGGCAAGGTCACGGAAGTGGGCCAGCACTCGGTGCTGATCTCCCGCACCGGGCGCGAGATACCGATCCAGGATTCAGCGGCGCCGATCCTCGACACGGCGGGGGAGATCACCGGCGCGGTGCTGGTCATCCACGACGTGAGCAAGGAGCGGCAGCTGCGCCGCCAGCTGGCGCACCACGCGGCGCACGATTCACTCACCGGGCTGATCAACCGGCGCGAGTTCGAGCTGCGGCTGGAGAACGCGGTGGTGGCCGCCAAGACCGGCGTCGAGCACGTGCTGCTGTACATCGATCTCGACCAGTTCAAGGTGGTCAACGACACCTGCGGCCATACCGCCGGCGACCACCTGCTGAAACAGATCACCTCCCTCATTCGCGGCTTCGTGCGCACCTCGGACACCGTGGCGCGCCTCGGCGGCGACGAGTTCGGCGTGCTGCTGGAGCAGTGCTCAATGGAGCGGGCCATCGAGATCGCCGACGACATGCGCGCCGCCATCCGCAGCTACCGCTTCGTCGCCAAGGAAGCTTCTTTCGAGATCGGCGCGTCCATCGGGCTGGTGGCCATCGACCCCGAGACCGACAGCATCGAGAGCCTGCTCTCCGCCGCCGACGTGGCGTGTTACTCGGCCAAGGACCTGGGCCGCAACCGGGTGCACGTCTACCAGCAGGGCGCGGCGCCGGAGCGCCACGCCGA
Source organism: uncultured Thioalkalivibrio sp. (assembly GCA_964413755.1). Classification (GTDB taxonomy): domain Bacteria; phylum Pseudomonadota; class Gammaproteobacteria; order Steroidobacterales; family XN24; genus XN24. Next base: position 10,114 of record CAYPTW010000077.1, read on the forward strand.
GATGCAGTGGGTGTCGCGCGTCACGCGCGCCATCGACGACGACCGCCTGGAGCTGTATTTCCAGCCCATCGTGCCGATCGGCGACAACCCGGACCGGCGCGGCCACTACGAGCTGCTGGTGCGCATGCGCGACGAGAACGGGCGCATGGTGCCGCCGAACGCCTTCATCCCGGCCGCCGAGCGTTACAACATGATGCCCATGGTGGACCGCTGGGTGGTGCGCCAGGCGCTGGAGACGCTGGCCTTCCGCGCCGACCCGGACAGCGACGAAGAGGGCTACCTGCTGGCGATCAACCTCTCGGGCACCTCGCTGAACGACGACAAGTTCCTCGAGTTCCTCATCGAGGCCTTCGACGAGTACCAGCCGGCGCCGCGCACCATCTGCTTCGAGATCACGGAGACGGCCGCCATCCAGCGCCTGGAGCGCGCGGCGCACTTCATGAACGAGCTCAAGTCGCGCGGCTGCGAGTTCTCGCTGGACGATTTCGGCAACGGGCTGTCGTCTTTCAGCTACCTGCAGAACCTGCCCGTGGACTACATCAAGATCGACGGCAACTTCGTGCGCAACATCGTCTCCAACCACGTGCACCAGTGCATGGTCGACGCCATGCACCGCGTCGGCAAGGCCATGGGCATCCGCATGATCGCCGAGCACGTCGAGTCGCGGCAGTCGCTGGAAGTGCTGGAGAAGATCGGCGTCGAGTTCGTGCAGGGCTACCACATCGCGGCGCCCGCCTCGGTGGAGCGTTTCCCGCGCCTGGCCGCGCGCAACGGCCGCCCCCGCCTCAAGCTCGCCTGACGATTATTTCGCCGTCGGCTGCCTCCCGTCGGAGGGACTGTCCCCAGCCGCCCCGTCTTTTGGTTAAACTCAGTCCATGAGCAGGATTGCGGGCAGCATGCCCGGCGCCCAGGGACAGGATGCAGCGCATACCGGCCCGGCGGCCGGCCATCACACGCCGTTGATCGGTCCCGGGGAGCCGGGCCC
>CAYPTW010000078.1:0-10976 GCA_964413755.1 uncultured Thioalkalivibrio sp.
TTCCCATCACCCGCTCCAGAACAAAGAAGCCCCCGCAATGCGGGGGCTTCGTCGTTCCGGGTGTTGGAGACCCAGGGCCTAGTCGTGGTCGTGGCCCTCGACCGTGATTTCGGCGTCTTCAATGATGGCGTCGTACTGGTAGCCCATGCCGAAGTCCTTGTTCACCGTCAGCACGCCGGTCACCAGGACCAGGTCGCCCACATCCGCCATCTGGCCGGTGGTGATGGTGATGTTGTTGGCGCCTTCCGCGCCGGAACCGTCACGGACGTGCAGCCAGTTGGTTCCCATGATGCCGGCGTTGACCTTGACCACCTTGCCACGCAGCGTCACGGGCTGGCCCGCGAGCTCGTCCTTGGTGGCAAAGAGCTCGGCGACCGTGACGCCGTCGGCCGCTTTCTCGATTCCGGACAGGTCCACGTCGGCGACTTCCGCCGTCGGCATCGGATGCGGCTGCTCGGCGGACATGGGCGCGGCCGAACCGGCCGGGGCAGCGGGTGCAGGCGCCGCCGGCTCCTTGCTGCAGCCGGCGACGGCGAGCAAGGCAACCAGGGCGAAAGAGGTGTAAGCAGTTCGATTCAGCACGATGGCGTCTCCGTTTTGGGCGCGGCCCCGGTTCTGTCGTCGGGGCCTGTGGCTAGGACAGTCGAAGCCGCATTGTACCGAAGTGCCGGCCGCCGGACGGATCAGGGTTATCCGCTAGGAAAAAAGAAGCGCCCCGTTGCCGGGGCGCCCAAAGAGACCGGTCGGAAACCGATCAGGGGAGGACGATTACGTCGACCTGGTAGACGGTGGTGGTGCCGCTGACTTCGTTGCCGACCACCAACAGCGGAGCGCCGTTCGGGCTGTCCTCGGCGGTGATGAAAGCCAGGCCTTCCGGGCCGAGATCACCCACCAGCGCCAGCTCGCTCTCGGGGTCCTTGCTGAAATCGCGCGAGTTGATGTACTGCACGAAGCGCGCGCTCTGCGGATTGGTCACGTCGTAGACCATGATCCCGCCGATGCGCTCGAGGCCGATGAAGGCGAAGGTGCGGCCGGCGATCTCGCCCAGCACCACGCCCTCGGGCTCCGGACCCTTGTTGTCGCTGCGGCCTTCCGGGTCGTTCTCGTCGTTGCTGGCGTTGAAGTTGTTGGGATAGCGCTGCGCCGTGATGCGCTCGAACTCGGAGCCGCTGTCGTAGGTCTGCGTGCCGTCCGCCGCCCAGATGGAGAAGGAGCGGCCGCCCAGCACGTAGAGTTCCTCGAAGGCGCCGTCGTCGTCGATGTCCCCGTTGAAGGTGGTGGCGTTCAGACGCCCGATCGCGGCGTCGGCCTGCAGCTCGGCGGCATTCGGAAAGGCCGTGGCGTCGAGCACGAGGTCCTTGATCCGCGCCGTCTCTTCGCCCGGGATGAAGTCGTTGCGGTCGTCGCCTTCGTTGGCGGTGACGTAGTAGGTCTGTCCGTTGAACTGGTACGCGGCAATCGCGTCCGGCTGGTACATGCCGAACACCGGCCAGTTGCGGATGCGGATCTGCGGATCGCCCTGCGGGTCGCGGTCGCTGGGATCCAGCTCGTTGCCGAGGATCATGTGGTTCTTGAAGCCGAGCGGCAGGACGGCGGTGATCACCGGCGCCGACAGGTCGGAGAAATCCAGCTCCGCTACGGCGTTCGCTTCCTGCAGCGCGACCCAGGCCGTCGTGCCACCGGGCGCCACGGCTATGTACTCCGGCTCCAGGTCCTGCGCCACTGTCGCGCCGGGGCCGTAGATGCGCACGCCGGCGGCGCGCAGGTCGTCGATCTGCGCGTTGAAGGCGGTGAAGCTTGCGGTGGCCACGCTCGGGTTGGCTACACCGGCCGTCAGGTCGATCACGCTCACCGAGCCCTCGGGGTCGACCGTGTAGCCCTCGTTCGGCTCGCCCTCGTTGGCGACCAGCACGGCGCTGCCGTCGGAGTTGAAGGTCAGCATGTCGGGCAACGCACCCACGGTGACCTCGCTGATCTTGGCGAGGGTCAGCGTGTCGTAGAACACCACCTTGCCCGGGTCGGTCTTCGGGGTGGCCTCGATGGCCACCGCCGCCACGCCGCCGAACACGGCCACGCTGTTGGCTGCGCCGCCCTCGGCACTGGCATCGATGGTATCCAGCAGCACGGGGTTGGTGGGGTCGGCGAGGTTCAGCACGTCGACGGTGACGGCCGCGGCATTCACCACGAACAGGCGCTCGGAGGCCGGGTCGAAGGCCACGATCTCGGCCGCGCTCTCGTCGAACAGCCCGGAGGAGTAACGGCCGACCTGGTTGAGGTCGAGCAGCACTTCGGTGGTGCCGGCGGGGCCTGCAGGGCCGGTGGGCCCTGTCGCACCCGGTGCGCCGTCCGCGCCGTCGTCGCCTTCACAGCCGGCGAGGCCGGTCCCGAGCATCATCACCGAGGCGGCAAGCGCCGCTGTCTTCCAGTAACCCATGGGCTGACTCCTGCAGTCTGTAGCGATAGAGCACAGGAGAATGGCGGCGGCAGATTACGCCCCGGTTACTGCCTGGTGACACGCCCGCGACAGGCCCGCGACAGCCGTTGCGAACGCAAGAAAAGACCCCGGCCGCCTCGCGGCAGCCGGGGTCCGGGTGGTTACGCCATTAAGCGTCTAGTTGCAGTCGGTCCGCTCCAGGACGACGCGCCGGTTGGCCGCGCGGCCTTCCGCGGTAGCGTTATCGCCAACCGGGTTGGCTTCGCCGTAGCCGATAGCGGTGAACTCGTCACTGGGCAGGCCCGCGGCGACAAGATAGTCCTTGACGGCATTGGCCCGGCGTTCGGACAGCTGCTGGTTGTAGGCTTCGGCGCCGCTGCTGTCGGTGTAACCTGCCACCACGACCTTGGCGACCGGAATGGTCTTCAGCACGGCGATCAGTTCGTCGAGCATCGCCCGGTCATCAGCCGTCAGTTCGGCCGAATTCAAGCCGAAGGCCAGTTTCAGCGTGAGGTCGCAGCTGCAGCCGTACTGGTCGACCTTGTCGCCCATCGGGGTCCCGGGGCAGCGGTCGGCCGAGTCCGGCACGCCGTCACCGTCCGTATCTGCAGGCGGCGGCGGTGGCGGTGGCGGGGGCGGCGGAGGCGGCGGGGGCGCTGCTGCGACGGGTGCCGCGGCCATGACGGGCTCCGGCTTGCCGAAGCGATAACCCAGGTGGATGCCGTAGACAAGCGGATCGATCTCGATCGTGCCGATGTCCGTGCCATCAAGGCTGGCGTCGGAGTCGATGTCGATCCAGCGCACCACGCCGTTGAGGAATATGTTCTTCGTGATGCCGATGTCCACGCCCGCCTGGACGGCAGGCCCGAAGGAACCGCGCAGGTTCAGGCGACCCGCGTTGCTCGTTTCGTTGGAGAAGATGGTGTAGTTCAGGCCCGCGCCGACATACGGCCGGATGCGTGCATCAGGCAGGAAGTGGTACTGCAGGCTCAGGGTCGGCGGGAGGTGCTCGACGGAGCCGGAGATCGGCGCTCCCGATACCTGGAAGCCGTGGTTGAAGTCATCGGCGGCCAGCAGTTCGATGCCCCAGTGATCGAACAGCATGTAGGTGATGTCGAAGGTGAACCGGTCGTCTTCGTCCACCTGCAAGATGGTGCCCGGCCCCAGTACCAGGTTGTCGTCCTTGGGTTCGACCCGGCTCATGCCGGCCCGAAGCAACCAGTCGCCCTGCTCTGCGAGAGCCCCTGCCGGGGCCGCCAGGCAAAGCGTGGCGGCGATGGCCAGGCTCAGTGCGGTCTTGTTCATGTTTTTTTCCTCATCAAATCCATATGAAAGCTTTCATGCAAACATGCTGACCGGCCCCTCGCCTATTAAAGGCCGGGTAGCATGTATCTTCTTAGTTCAAGAACCGCTTTTGCGCCATAAGTAATTGACGCTGTAAGGCGCCGGGCCCAGCTGCCCATCAGCTGCCCATCAGTTGCCCATCAGTTGCCGCATGTAGTGGTCGGCCCGCTCTCCCATGAAGGCGCGCGCCTCCTCCGAATCGAGCTGTGCGGTCAGCTTGCCCCGAAAAGCACTGACGTCACCGCCGTAATCGACGCCGGCGCCGGTCCACATGCCGGCAAACACCTCGTTGAGGCGACCGCGCACGATCGCGCGCGTGTCGGGGTCGAGCAGCGCCGGATCGACCTTGAAGTCGTCCACCAGGATGCGCCATGCCGCCTCGTAGCCGGCCGGGTTGGTCTGGTAATACACCCGGCCCGCCGCCATGGCGTAGGCGCCGCGTTTCTCGTTGGCGTCCTGCAGGAAGCGTTCGATCGTCTCCGACATCACTTTGCAGGCGATCGGTGGCATGTCCTCGGCTGCCGAGGTCTTGGTGCACAGCTCGTGGAACTTGGCTTCCGCATCGAGATCACCCGCCGGGGAACAGCCCCAGGCGAGGACGGCGGCGACAGCCAGCATCGTGTTGAATGGTTTCATTGTCATCTCCTCCTGTCTCAGTCTTTGCGGATCAGTTTCAGGCCCATCGGCCCCTTCAGGTTCTCGCCGTCGCGGTGCAGCACCATGGTCCCGTTCGGTCCCTGCAGCACGATGCGTTCGCCTTCGATCTCGTACTCGCCGGCGGCCTCGACCCCCATGACGCTCATGTAGACGCGCCCGCCGCGCTCGAACTCGTACCGCGAGATGCCCATCTCGTCCTCGAACGTGCCGGAAAGGCCCTGGCCACATGCTGCGAGCAGGCTGCCCAGGGCAGTTGCTGCCGCGATTTGCAAGACTCGTTTCATTGGCTTCTCCTCTGATGGTCGGCCGGCACGCTTGCGGACACCGCCGGTCGAGGGGTTATGCTGGAGCGGGCACGCGATCTACGCATCGACAGAAAGCGCGACTTATCGACGCTTAGAGGAAGTTGCGGCGCCGCGGCGCCGCCACGGAGGAATGACGCAGCACAGCAGTCGACTCAGGCAACGCGGCGTGCGGGCCTCACGCGCCCGCCTCGAGCGGGCACTGGCGGAGGCGGGACTGAAGACGCAGGCAGCCCTGGCCGAGCGCATTGCCGACCTGGAGGCGCTGGATACCGCGCCGAAGGACCTGGTCAGCCGGGTCTTCCGGGAACGCCCGGTCGACCCCCAGACCCTCGAGCGCGTGGCCCGCGCGCTGGGCGTCGGCGCGCATACCCTGTACCGGAACAGCACGGATGCCGCGTTGACGCCCGCGCCGGGTGCTGCGCGCCGGCCGGCGTCGGGTATGCGCCCAGCATGGTTTGCCTTGCCGGCGCTGGCCGCGGTCCTGCTGGTCGCCGCCGTGGTCTTCCTGCGCGCCGGACAACAACCGGCTGCGCCCGCACCGCAGTCGGCCGGGGCGCCGGCCGCGGACAAGCCGGCACAGACTGCGCCGGCCGCGCCGCAGGACGCACCGCTGTCGGTGGCGCTCTTGCCCATCGCCGGTGACATGAGCGGCGCACTCGACGGGGCTCTGCGGGCTCGGCTGGAGGGGGACTACGGCCTGACCTCGCCCGCGGCCGCCATGTTGCTGGAGCAACCCGATGCACGCCTGGCGGCAGAACGCTTGCAGGTCGATGCGGTGCTGGCCGGCGAGGTGGAGGTGGTCGGCCGCTTTGCGGCGCTGAAGATCTACCTGCTTCGCGCCGGGGAGCGACGGCTGTTGTGGGCCGACACGGTACCGGCAAAGGCACTGGGCAGGCGCGCCGAAGCGCTCGCCGCTGCGACTGCGCGCGCACTGGGAATCGCGCTCGGTCACAGCGATGCCACGCCGCGCCATTTTCCCGCCGAGGACGCGCTCGAGGACTATCTTGCCGGGCGCACGCACCTCGACCAGAGCCGCACCGAACTCAACGTGAAGCGCGCCCTGACCCGCTTCGAGTCGGCATTGCGGCGCAGCCCGGACTACCCGGCGGCGCACGCGGGCTTGTGCGAGGCACTGGTGCAGCAGAGCATCCTGGGACGCGAAGTGCGCCTGCTCGCGGATGCGGAGCAACAGTGCTTCAGGGCGCTGCAGCTGGATCCGGCGCAGCCCGAGGCCCTGGTGGCCTGGGGCAATGTGCTGCGCAAGACGGGCCGCCTGGACGAGGCCGATGAGGCCTTCGGACGCGTCCTGGCCGAACATCCGCAGCATACTGACGCGCTGCTGGGGCGCGCAGAACTGGCCCTCGAGCGCTTCCGGGTAGAGGGCGATCCCGCCCGTGCGCGGGAAGCGGTGGCTCATGCGCGCAGCGCCGTGGAGGTCGAGCCGGATTTCTGGAAGGCGCCGTACGTGCTGGGCCGGATGCTCTACTTCACCGACGATGTGGCCGGCGCCGTGGCCGCCGTCGAAGCAGCGAAGGCACTGGACCCGAACGAGCACGTGCTGTCCAACCTCGGCACTTTCCAGTTCTGCCTCGGCGATCACGAGGCCGCGCTGGAGAACTACCTGGCGGCCAAGGCGGCGGCACCGGAGTTCTACGTCGGCGATCTCCATCTCGGCGTCGTGCACTACTTCCTGGGCCGCTACGAAGAATCAGGCCGGCTGTTCGAGCAGGCCCTGCAGGCGGCGGAACAGGACGGGCGGCCCGAGGACCATCGCGTGTGGGCCAACCTCGCCGATGCACGGCGGCACGCCGGGGCTGACGAGGCGGCGCGCGAGGCCTATGCAAGGGCGGCCGCGCTGGCGGAGCGGGACGTTGCGCAAGGCGTCGACGTCGCCAATACGCGGGCGCACCTCGCCTACTACTACACCGCACTACTCACACTGCAGCCAAGCGGTGCAGGCCCGGAGGAATGGGCGCCTGTCGACGCGGAGCTGGCGGCGGCCGCGGAAGCGGCGAGCGAAGCCGAGGCTTATACGCGCCTGGCCAGCGCGTTCGTCATGCGCGGCCGGCTCGAGCCGGCGCGGGAGCTGTACCGGCGCGTGACCGCGCGCTGCCACGGCTTCGGCGCCTCGCCGGACCTGGCCGTGCTGCACCGGGAAACCACGATATCTGCCGGCGCGGAGGGCGGCCGATAATGAGACTCTTTCCCGCCATCGAGGCTGAGACATGAAGATCGCCGTAGCGAGCCAGAACCGCCGCGAGGTCACCGGCCACGCCGGCCGTTGCCGCCGATTCTGGCTGTTTGATTCCGGGGACGCAGAGCTGCGCCCGCGCGAGCTGGTGGAGCTGCCGAAAGACCAGTGCTTTCACGACCTGGCGCCGGGCATCCCGGCCCCGCTGCAAGACGTGGACGTGCTGATCGTCGGCGGCATGGGCAACGGCTTGAGCGCACGCCTGGCACGCCACGGCATGCGCGTCGTAGTGACTGACGAGAAGGAGCCGGAGCGGGCGGTGCAGTTGTGGCTCGCAGGCGAGTTACCCGAGGCGGCCGCCGGCGCCGACTGCCACTGTCACCACTGAGACCGGCCTAGCCTGACAGGTCGACCAGTTTCATCCGCCCGGCTGCGCCGCTGCGGATCCGTACCTGTGCTTTGCGCAGCCCGAACCGCTTTGCCACCAGTGCGATCAGCTCGGCGTTCGCCTTGCCGTCTACCGGCGGCGCTTTGAGTTCGGCGCGCCAGCTGCCGTCCGCCTGTTGCTCCAGCGAGCTGTTGCGGGCACCGGGCCGGACCTTGACCTGCAGTGTCCGCCGGGCGCTCACTGGCCGCGCCGTTCGCCCGCCTTTTCCGCCGCGTAGGCGGCCAGCTGGGCACGCGTGAAGCGGATGCTCCACCAAAGCCCGATCAGGCCGAGCACGCCAAAGGGCGCCAGGCGCACCCAGTCGGCCTTGCCGAAGGCCACGAAGGCACCGTACAGCAGGGCGCCCGTCACCAGCCACGCCAGCGCCGCCAGGCCCAGCCCCTCGAACAGTTCTCGTTGCGCTGCGTTCATTGCTTCTCCTGCCTGACGATCCGGGGCGGCAAGTCTAACTTGCCGCCCCGGACCGCTTCATCGTGGCTTGACGCAGCAGGCCCCGGGCACAACCGGCCTCGACCGGACCGGTGGGCTCAGAAGCTCACGCTCAGGCCGGCGTAGATCGAACGCCCCATGCCGGGCACGGCGGTGCCCCAGTTGACGGCGTTGATCTGCATGGTCGTGCCCTGTCCCAGGTAGGCGCCGCCGGTCGGCAGGAAGTAGAACTTGTCGAACAGGTTCTCGACGCCGAAGTCGACGCGGACCCGCTGCCAGGAGTGGCTGGCGCGCAGGTGCAACAGCGCGTAGCCGGCAGTCCGGATCTCGTTGCGCACGTCCGAGCCGTCGTCCTTGCTGTCCACCAGCACCCACTCCAGGGCGTTGTCCCAGCCGCGGTGCTTGTGGGTCAGCGTGAAGCGGGCGTTCAGCGGCATGATGTTGTACAGCGCGTCGCCGGTGTCGCGGTTCTCGCCGTCGGTGTAAGTGACGAGCCCCTTGAGTCCCCATGCGCCCCAGGCGTTGCTGCCCAGCGGGAGCTGCCCGGCCAGGTCGACGCCGAACAGGCGGGCCGACTGGTTGGCATATTGCAGCACGTTGAACTGCCCGGGCTGGAAAGTCGCTGCGTCGAAGGGAACGGCGTCGATGTAGTCTTCGACGCGGGTGTAATAGGGCGTGGCACTGAATTCCCAGCTGCGATCGGCGGCATGCCAGTCGAAGGTTGCGGACAGCTTGTAGGCCGTCTCGGCGTCGAGGTCGACGTTGCCGACATAGCCGTTACCGTCACCCACGGTGTTGTTCATGATCGCGGCCATCGGCCAGCTGGACCAGGTGTAGCGTTCATACAGGTTCGGCGAACGCACCTTGCGCGCGGCGCCGAACTCGATATCCAGGCGGTCGCTGTAGCGGTAGCGCGCCAGTGCTGCGAGGTCGACGTTGTGGTCGCTGCGATCCCGCGCGCGGGCGTTGAAAGCAGCCGCCTCGGCGATCTGGTTACCCGGGGCCGGCTCGTCCGTCTTGTAGCCCTCGACGTCGCCGCTGTCCGTCTCCACGCGCTCGAGGCGCACGCCGACCAGGGCGAGCCAGCGCGCGTCGACCTGTGTCTCCCGCTCGGCGTACAGCGCCATGCGGTCGCGCTCGCCGTCGTTGATGTTGCGGAAGGTGCCCGGCCACATGCCGCCCCCGGAAGCGGTCCAGTAGTCGTCCAGGCGGTAGCGCTGGTACTCGAGGCCGGCGCGCACCAGGTCGGCCGGCGAGAGGTCGAACTGCGCCTTGAGGGAAGCGCCGGTGGTGTCGCCCTCGCTGTACATGGGCATGCCCGCGGCACAGGTCATGAAACCGATGGGCGAGCACGGCGTGCCCACCTCCGGCGCTGCGGGCGGCTGGGACAGCGCGCCGTACCAGAAGCGCTTGTCGGGCCCGAAGTCCATGAAGTGCTCCACCTGCTCGTGGTAGACCTGCGCCTCGAGGCCGCCGCCGGAGAAGGCCCCGCTCCAGCCCAGGTTGATGCGCTTCTGCTCGTTGTCCAGCAGGTCCATGCGCTGGTTCGGATAGAGCTGCTCGGGCATGTCCTGGTAGCCCAGCTCGACGTCGAACAGGTTGCTGCCCCGCTTCAACGCCATGCCCAGGGTGTGGTTGCGGGTTTCATAGGCGCTCGACCCGACTTCGTCCAGCGGCAGCGTATGGCCGGGGCGGCCGGTGGCAGTGTCGGTCTTGAAGTCGCCGCCGGCGGTGTAGTTGTCGGCACGGCTCCAGCTGCCGTCATAGCGGATGCTCGCCGTCTGCGTCGCATAGCCGGCCGAGGCGTTGCCGCCGACGGCGGCGTTGTTGCTGCGATAGAAAGTGCCCAGCTCGCCCTCCCAGGCGGGATCCTCGCCAGGCGCGGCGAACTCCGGGGCCAGCGTTTCCACGGCAATGGTGCCGCCGATGCTGTCGCCGCCGACGCTGACCGGGGAAATCCCGGCGAAGACTTTCACCACGCCGACATTGCTCGGATCGACGTAGGACAGCGGCGGGTTCATGTGGTTGGGGCAGGAAGCGATCAGGTCCATGCCGTCGACCTTGATGCGCAGGCGGTCATCCGCGAGACCGTGCATCGAGGGCAGGCTGGAAACACCGCCGGCCATGTTCAGGGTGAGGCCGGGCACGTCGCGTAACAGGCTCGCCGTGTCGCTGGTCGCGGGGCGCAACAGGCGCAGGGTGGCCGCATCCACGCCGGTCGCCCCGGGCTGGCGTTCCGCGGAGTCCTGGCTTGCCACCGTGATCGTGGTGAGCGAGGTCGTCTGCGCCTCGGCCGGCGTGCCGGGCTCCGGCGCTGCAGCGGCGGATTGTGCGACGGCAGAGCCTGTCGCCAGGGGCAATGAGAGGGCCAGCAACAGGCGGCCGGCCGGAAGGGAACGTCGGATCATGATCAGTCCTCAAGAGACGGCGTGCGGCGGGCAGCGGCGCTGCCCGGGGAACGACGCGGCCGACCGGCGCGCCCGGGCGCGCGGGTCAGTCGCAGGGCACGAGTCAGATGGGACGGGGCGGGGCGCGTACCGGGGGCAGGGCCGGTCTGTCCGGCACCAGTACGGGCAGGTTCGAGCGGGACGGCGTCTCGCGCCCCGGGAACAACGCCATCGCAGCCGCCGGTGGGGCCGGAGGTGCGAGGGTCGGCAGCATCAGGGACCACGGACAGGTCGGTGATGCGGTGTCTTCTTCCTGCCCGAGGACCTCGCCGGTGGCCGGGTCGACCAGCATCCTTTGCAGGCCATGCTCCGTGCACAACTCCACCAGATGGCCGCGCGCCGGCATGAAGCCCTCCGGCACCAGCGCGCGCACGCACAGCGCCGCGATGAGCAGCACGATGCCGGTACGGGTGTGTAGCAGGGCTCTCAAGGCAGGCAACCGCCGCAGGGTCGGGTAAAGCCGGAAGGCAAGCGCTTAAGTTTAACCCTTTCTAATACACCCGTCGCAAGACATGGGCACGCTGCGCCCGGGCTCAGTCGCGCAGGATGACGCGCGCAGCGTTGCGTCCCGGCAGTCCGGTGACGCCGCCGCCCGGATGCGTGCCGGAGCCGCACAGATAAAGGCCGGGCAATGCGCCGCGGTAGTCCGCCTGGCCGAGCAGGGGCCGGGCGCTGAACAGCTGGTCGAGCCCGAGGGCGCCGTGGAAGATGTCGCCGCCCA
>CAYPTW010000079.1:0-10960 GCA_964413755.1 uncultured Thioalkalivibrio sp.
GAGAACCGGGCCGGCACGGCGCCGGATTTCTTAACCCAGGGCAGCCCGCAAGGGGTCGGCCTAGCGCCGGAGGGAAGCGTGACGGTGTCTGTCGAGCAAGGCCTTTACCGACCGGCGTTCGAGCGCGACAGCTGCGGCTTCGGGCTCATCGCCAGCCTGGCGGGGCGCGAGAGCCACTGGCTGGTCGCGACCGCCGTGGCTGCGCTCGCCCGCCTTACGCACCGCGGCGCCGTGGCTGCGGACGGCAAGACCGGCGACGGCTGCGGCATCCTGTTTTCCACCCCGGAGCCTTTCCTGCGCGCCGTGGCCGCCGAGGCGGGCATCGAGATCGGCCCTCATTTCGCGGCCGGCATGGTGTTCCTCGATCCCGACCCGGCGCGCGCCGCAGCCGCGCGCAACGTGGTGCGTGCCTGCGTGGCGGCCGAGGGACTGCGTCTCGACGGCTGGCGCGACGTGCCGGTCGAGCCCGATGCCTGCGGCGCCCAGGCGCGCAAGACGCTGCCGCTGATCCAGCAGGTGTTCGTCACTGCCCCGGAGCAGATGACGGCTGACGTGTTCCGCCGCCGCCTGTTCGTGGCGCGGCGCCGGGCCGAGCAGAAGCTGGAAGGCGCGGACCCGGTGTTCTACGTGGCCAGCCTCTCGCCCGACACGCTCGCCTACAAGGGCATGGTGATGCCGGAGCAGCTGCCGCGCTTCTTCCCCGACCTGGCCGATGAGCGCCTGGCGGCGAAGATCTGCGTCTTCCACCAGCGCTTCTCCACCAACACCCTGCCGCAGTGGCGCCTGGCGCAGCCGTTCCGCCTGCTGGCGCACAACGGCGAGATCAACACCATCCAGGGCAACCGCAACTGGGCCCTGGCGCGGGCACCGAAGTTCCGCTCCCAGGTGTTGCCGGAGTTGCAACAGCTGTCGCCGCTGGTCTCGCTGCGCGGCTCGGACTCCTCCAGCCTCGACAACATGCTCGAGGTGCTGCTCGCCGGCGGCATGGACATGATGCAGGCCATCCGGCTGCTCATCCCGCCGGCCATCGTGGACGACACCGACTCGGACATCCGCGCCTTCTACGAGTACTACGGCATGCACCTCGAGCCGTGGGACGGACCTGCCGGCATCGTCATGACGGACGGCCGCAACGCCGGCTGCATCCTGGACCGCAACGGCCTGCGCCCGGCGCGCTGGGTGGTCACCGACGACGACCATCTCACCGTGGCCTCCGAAATCGGCGTGTGGGACTACCGCCCCGACCAGGTGGTCGCCAAGGGCCGGCTCGGCCCGGGCGAGATGATCGTTGCCGACACCAGCACCGGCAAGCTGATGGAATGGCGCGAGATCGACGAGGAGCTGGCTTCACGTGCGCCTTTCAAGGAGTGGCTGCGGCGCGGCGTGCGTTATCTCGAGACCTCGCTGGTCGACCCGCAACTGCTGGCCGAGCCGATGGGCCGCGAGCAGCTCGGGCATTACGAGAAGATGTTCGGCATCACCCGCGAGGAGCGCGAGGAAGTGCTGCGCCCGCTGTGCCAGAACGAGGCCGAGGCGGTGGGCTCGATGGGCGACGACACGCCCCTGCCGTTCATGTCGCGCCGCGTGCGTTCGCTGTACGACTACTTCCGCCAGCAGTTCGCGCAGGTGACCAACCCGCCCATCGACTCGCTGCGCGAGCGCGTGGTGATGTCGCTGGAGACCCAGATCGGCCGCGAGCAGAACCTGTTCGAGCCGCGGCCCGAGCATGCGCGGCGCATCGTCATCAATTCGCCGGTGCTGTCGCAACGCAAGTTCCGCCAGCTGCTGGCCGAGGACGCGGCGGACTACGGCCACGTCGTGCTCGACCTCAACCGTCCCGAGAGCGAGCCGCTGCAGGACGGCCTGGATGCGCTGTGCGCGGCCGCGGAATCGGCGGTGCGCGCGGGCAAGCTCATGGTGGTGCTGAGCGATCGCGAGCTCGCCCCCGGCCGCGTGCCGATCCACGCCCTGCTGGCCACCGGCGCGGTTCACCATCACCTGGTGCGCGCCGGCCTGCGTTGTGACTGCAACCTGCTGGTGGAAACCGGCACTGCGCGCGACCCGCACCACTTCGCCTGCCTCATCGGCTACGGCGCCACGGCGGTTTACCCCTATCTGGCCTACGAGTGCCTGAACGACCTGGCTCGCACCGGCCGCCTGCGCGGCGGGCTCGAGAGCGGCCGCCAGCTCGGCCGCAGCTACCGGCGCGGTATCCGCAAGGGCCTGTTCAAGATCATGTCGAAAATGGGCATCTCCACCATTGCCAGCTACCGCGGCGCGGCGCTGTTCGAGCTCGTCGGCTTGCACGACGAAGTGGTGGAACGCTGTTTCCCGGGCAGCGTGTCGCGCATCCAGGGCGCGGACTTCACCGACCTCAAGTCGGACGCCATGACCCTCGCGCAGCGCGCCTGGAACAGCCGCGTCGACATGGAGCAGGGCGGGCTGCTGCGCTTCGTGCACGGTGGCGAATACCACGCCTACAACCCCGACGTCATCGCCACCCTGCAGGCGGCGGTGCAGAGCGGTGATTACTCCGTGTACCAGGAGTACGCGCGCCTGGTGAACGACCGCCCGGCGATGGTCATCCGCGACCTGCTGGACGTGAAGCCGCTGGGGCCGCCGCTGCCGCTCGAGGAAGTGGAGTCCGAGGAAGCCATCCTGGCGCGCTTCGACTCCGCGGGCATGAGCCTCGGCGCGCTGTCGCCGGAGGCGCACGAGGCGCTGGCCATTGCCATGAACCGTCTCGGCGGGCGCTCGAACTCGGGCGAGGGCGGCGAGGACCCGGTGCGTTACGGCACCGAGAAGGTGTCGAAGATCAAGCAGGTGGCCTCCGGGCGCTTCGGCGTCACGGCGCAGTACCTGGTGAACGCCGAGGTGCTGCAGATCAAGATCGCGCAGGGCGCCAAGCCCGGCGAGGGCGGCCAGCTGCCGGGCCACAAGGTCAACGAGATGATCGCCCGGCTGCGTTACGCAGCCCCGGGCGTCGGCCTGATCTCGCCGCCGCCGCACCACGACATCTACTCCATCGAGGACCTGGCGCAGCTGATCTTCGACCTGAAGCAGGTCAATCCGCAGGCGCTGGTGTCGGTGAAGCTGGTGGCGCAGGCTGGCGTCGGCACCGTGGCGGCCGGCGTGACCAAGGCCTATGCCGACCTGATCACCATCTCCGGCTACGATGGCGGCACCGGCGCGAGCCCGCTGACCTCGACCAAGTACGCCGGTTCGCCGTGGGAGCTCGGCCTGGCCGAGACCCACCAGGTGCTGGTGCAGAACGAGCTCAGGCATCGCGTGCGGCTGCAGACCGACGGTGGCCTGAAAACCGGCCTCGACGTCATCAAGGCGGCGCTGCTCGGTGCCGAGAGTTTCGGTTTCGGCACCGCGCCGATGGTGGCGCTGGGCTGCAAGTACCTGCGCATCTGCCACCTGAACAACTGCGCCACCGGCGTGGCGACACAGCACCCGATCCTGCGCGAGCGCCATTTCATCGGCCTGCCCGAGATGGTGATGAACTACTTCCGCTTCGTGGCGCGCGAGACCCGCGAGCTGCTTGCGGCCCTTGGCGCGCGCAGCGTGGAAGACCTGATCGGCCGCGCCGACCTGGCCGAGGCGCGCCCGGGCGAGACGCCGCGCCAGCGTCGTCTCGACCTGAAGCCGCTGCTCGATCCGGGCGGCCTGTCCGCAGCCGAGGCGCGCTTCTGCACCGAGCCGCGCAACCCGCCTTTCGACGAAGGGTTGCTGAACGAACGCATGGTGACGGAGTGCCGCAACGCCATCGAAGAGCGCCGCGGCGGCACCTTCTTCTACGAGGTGAAGAACTACCACCGCTCCATCGGCGCGCGGCTCTCGGGCGAGATCGCGCGACGCTACGGCAATCTCGGCATGGCGGCGAACCCGCTGGCGATCCGCATGAAGGGTTCGGCGGGACAGAGTTTCGGCGTGTGGAACGTGGGCGGGCTGCATCTCTACCTGGAGGGCGACGCCAACGATTACGTCGGCAAGGGCATGTCGGGCGGCCGCCTGGTGATCTACCCGCCCACCGACAGCCGCTTCGAGGCGCGCAGCGCGCCCATCATGGGCAACACCTGCCTGTACGGCGCCACCGGCGGCGAGCTGTTTGCCGCGGGCACCGCCGGCGAGCGCTTCGCCGTGCGTAACTCGGGCGCGGTGGCGGTGGTGGAAGGCTGCGGCGACCACGGCTGCGAATACATGACCGGCGGCGTGGCGGTGGTGCTGGGACGCACCGGCGTGAACTTCGGCGCCGGACTCACCGGCGGCTTTGCCTACGTGCTGGATCTCGACCGGGATTTCGTCGACCGCTACAACCACGAGCTGATCGACATCCACCGCGTCACGCCGGAGACCATGGAGGCACACCTGCACCACCTGCGCTGCCTGCTGGAAGAGCATGCACGCGAGACCGGCAGTGCCTGGGGCCGCGAGATCCTGGACGACTTCCGCTCCTACCTGCCGAAGTTCTGGCTGGTGAAGCCGAAGGCGGCGGACCTCGAGAGCCTGATCGACTCGCTGCGGCGCGCTGCCTGAGGACGCCATGAGCCTGGAAAAGCCCCTTCGCTTCCTCGAGATTCCGCGCACCGACCCGAAGAAGACGCCGGCGTCCGAGCGCGTGCGTGACTACCGCGAGATCTACGGCCAGTACGACGCCGAGAACGCCAACCAGCAGGCCGGGCGCTGCCTCGACTGCGGCAACCCGTATTGCGAGTGGAAGTGCCCGGTGCACAACTACATCCCCAACTGGCTGAAGCTGGTCGAGGAAGGCAACCTGTTCGAGGCGGCCGAGCTGTGCCACGAGACCAACTCGCTGCCGGAAGTCTGCGGCCGCGTGTGCCCGCAGGACCGCCTGTGCGAGGGCGCCTGCACGCTGAACGACGGCTTCGGCGCGGTCACCATCGGCAGCATCGAGAAGTACATCACCGACGAGGCGGTGCGCCAGGGCTGGCGTCCGGACCTGTCGGGCGTGAAACCGACCGGTCGCGAGGTGGCCATCATCGGCGCCGGGCCGGCCGGCCTGGCAGCGGCCGACGTGCTGGCGCGCAACGGCGTGCGCCCGGTGGTCTACGACCGTTACCCGCGCATCGGCGGCCTGCTCACCTTCGGCATCCCGCCCTTCAAGCTGGAGAAGGAAGTGGTCGAGACCCGACGCATGCTGCTCGAGGGCATGGGCGTGGAGTTCGTGCTGGAGTGCGAGGTCGGGCGCGACGTGACGCTGGACCAGCTGCTCACCGACTACGACGCCGTGTTCGTCGGCACCGGCGCCTACCGCTACGTCAAGGGCGGGCTGCCGGGCGAGGACCTGCCCGGCGTGCACGAGGCGCTGCCCTACCTGGTGGCGAACACGCGGCGCGAGCTGGGCCTGATGACCGACGACGAGCCTTTTCTCTCCATGGCGGGCAAGCGCGTGGTGGTGCTGGGCGGCGGCGACACCGGCATGGACTGCAACCGCACCGCCATCCGCCAGGGCGCGGTGAGCGTCACCTGCGCCTACCGGCGTGACGAAGAAAACATGCCGGGCTCGCGGCGCGAGGTAAAGAACAGCCGCGAGGAAGGCGTCGAGTTCCTGTTCAACCGCCAGCCCATCGAGATCGTGGGCAGCGGCGCCGCCGAGGGCGTGAAAGTGGTGCGCACGCGCCTGGGCGAGAAGGGCCCGGGCGGCCGGCGCCGGCCGGAACCGATTCCCGGCACCGAGGAAGTGCTGCCCGCCGACGCCGTGATCATCGCCTTCGGTTTCCGTCCGGACCCGCCGGAATGGCTCACCGGCGCCGGTGTGACCACCCATGCCGACGGGCGCCTGCAGGTCGATGCCGAGGGACGCTACCGTTTCCAGACCACCCATCCGCAGATCTTCGCCGGCGGCGACAACGTGCGCGGTTCCGACCTGGTGGTGACTGCCGTTTGGGAAGGCCGCGAGGCGGCCAAGGGGATCCTCGCCTACCTGGGTGTCTGAGGCGCGCTCGCGGCGACCGGGAAGGTCAGCCTGAAGCGCTCCACCTTCAGGCCCAGCTGTACCCGGGCTGCGGCGAGATCGGGGAACAGCGCCGGATCACTGCTCAGCTCCACGGCGCGCGCCAGCCGCGCCCGGCCGTGCCCGCCCGGCGCCAGTTCGAAACGTCGCCCGCCGTGGAACTGCACCAGCCGGCGCATGCTCGCGGGCAACAGGCCCGCGGAGACCGGCAGGGCCGGGCCGCGCCCCGCCAGCCGCAGCCGCGCGATCTCCCGTTCCCCGGCGCTGACCGCGAGCGTTTCTTCACCGTCGTGCTCGGTCCGGCTGAAGTCGGCCCGGTCCTTGGGGATGCCCCAGTTGCGCCGGCCGTTGACCACGCTGTCCCAGGTGCTGACATAGATGCGCGTCACCGACCAGGCGTGCCGCCCGTCCGCCAGCGTGAAACGCCCGGGGATATACAGCAACTCGCGATAGGGTCCGGCAGGCGATTCGGCATAGTCGACGAACATCACGATGGCGGGGCCGCCGAGCGGGCAGTCGCGCAGTTCGGGCGGGAGGTGGCGCGGGTCGTGCCGCACTGCCTGCGGCAGCTCGAGCAGCAGGATCCAGCCGTCGCCGGCCAGCTCCCAGGGCGCCGGCGCCGCCGGCACCTCGGGCAGCCCGGTATCGGGCATGAGCAGGCGCCAGTCGTTCAACGCGCGCGCCCCTGCCTGCCCGGTGCGGACGCCGGGCTCAGGTGGATGGCGTGGCGCGCCGTGCGAACAGGAAGGCGATCACGACCAGCGCGGCTTCCATGAGCATCACCAGCGGGACGATGCCGGTCGGCATGCCGTCGGAGATCAGCGCCACCAGGCGCCCGCCGAGATAACCGACGTTCAGCAGGAATACCAGCCACAGCCCGTAGCGCCACCAGTCCCCGCTGCCGGCCGACCAGAGCAGGAACAAGCCCACCGCCACGTTCAGCCCGCCATGGCTGCCGTGCAGGTCCGACATGGCATTGACGGCGGACAGGTCCACGCCGAGGTAGGCCAGGCTCGTGGTCGGAGAGAGCAGGACCCAGAGCCCGTAACCGAGGTAAAGCACGCCGCAGAGGTACAGAAAAGCGCGGTTCATGGATGACGCTCCGGGTACTGGCTTGGATGCCCACTATAGCCCGCCCGTGGTCCCCACGCATCCGTGGTCGACCGCATCCGGCGGCCTGTCGTTCAGCCCGTACCGCCCGGCGCCGGGGCAGGGAAATCCATGTAGAAACAGGCGCCCGCGTCCTGCGGCAGGTTTAATGCCCCGGCGCGCCCGCCGTGGCGCTCGGCCACCAGGCGGACGATGTAGAGCCCGAGGCCCAGGTGCGGACCGCGGTCGTCCTCGCGCCGCGACACCAGCGACTGGAACAGCTGCGCCGGCGCCCCGGGCGGGAGGCGACTGCCGGTGTTGCTTACGGACAGGCGCCAGGCCTGTTCGCGCCGTTCCAGTGCCAGCCGGACGGTCGACTCGGCGGGCGCGAAATCCACCGCGTTGTCGACCAGCTTGTCGAGGGCCTGCGCAACCAGCTCCGGCGCGCCGTCGACGGGGCATGCGCCGGCCGGCCGTGCGAGCTCGAAAGCATGCGTCGTGTGCAGCTCGCGATAGGCGCCGGTCATGCCCTCCAGCAGCGCCGCCAGGTCGAAGCGCTCGGTCTCGGCCGCGGCAACGGCGCGCTCCATCTGGCGCGCCGCCGCCAGCGCGTTGACCAGCAGGCTCATGCGGTCCACGCCCTCGCGGGCACGGCCCAGCCATGGGCCGGACGCGCCTGGCTCCGCCTCGAGGTTGTCGAGCGAGGTCCGGACCACGGCCAGCGGCGTGCGCAGCTCGTGCGCCAGGCGGCCGCCGAGGGCCTGCAGGTACAGGTTATGGTCGCGCACCTTGCCGAGCAGGTCGTCCAGCTGGCGCGCCAGGTCGCCGAGCTCGTCGGCGGCCGCCGTCCCGGGCAGCGCGGCCACGACCTCGCCGCGCCGGCCTACCGCGCGGCCGGCGGCGTCGCGCAGGTGCCGGATGCGCCACGACAGCCAGGCCGCATAGCCGACCAGCAGCAGCGCCGCGCCGAAGCTGGCGAGCAGGCTGGCGGCAAACAAGCGGCGCGTGGGCTCGCGCGTGAGGGCGAGGATCTCCGCGGTGTCGCGTTCCACCGCGACCAGCAGCGCAGGCTGGGCGCCGCCGCCCACCGGCGCTGCAGCGGCCAGCAGGCGCTGCCCGTCGCGCGCATAGCTGCGCGCGTCCACTGCGCCGAGCGCGGCCAGCTCGATGTGGCGTCCGGCAAGTTGTCCCGGCCGGGCCGCGGGCGGGCGGTCGACCTCCAGCTCCGTGCCCAGCGCGAGGCGGAACAGGCGTTCCATCCAGCCCGCGTTGCCGGCGCTGCCGCCCGGCCGGAGCACGGCGTGCTGCGCGAGAATGAAGCCCGCGCGGTCGGCGAGGTAGACACGTAACCCGGGCGGCGCCAGGCTGTCGAGCGCGGCTTGCGCCGCAGCGTCAGGCCCGGTGAGCCAGCCGGGCTGGGCGGCGAAAGTCTGGCCGCGCACGGCGCCGTCGTGCCCGACGACCCGCACCCCAAGGCGCCCGCGCAACAAGGTGGTCGGTACCCGCGCCTCGAGCTGCCAGCCGTCGCTGGTGGCCTGCCAGGCGCCGCGACTGCGCGGATCGGCCGGGCCCGCGAGGGCACGCGGCAGGACACTGCCCGGCGCGTCCAGGGGGAACTCCAGTGCGCCGTCGCGGCCGTGCAGTAACAGTCGCGCCGGGGGTTGCGCGCCGGGCGTCACAGCGAAGACGTAGGTGAACGGACCGTGGCGGCCCACCGCCAGCTCCAGCCCGCCGACGCCCTCCACGAGCCGGCCCGCAGGGCTCCAGTCCTCGACGAACCCGTCCAGCACCGGCGTGGATGCGAGACGGTGCGCATACAGGTCGAGGTCATCGCCACGCCGCGGCGCCCAGCGTTGCGGGTCGGGCGCGATATCGCGTGTCGCGGGCGCCAGCGCTGCGCCGAGCAATCGCGCCGTCGCCGCCACCGCCTCGGCTTCGCCGCTGCGCAGTGCGGACTCGACCTCGCGCGCGTACTGGCAGCCCGCCCAGGGCAGCAGCAGCGTGAAGGAGCCGACCAGCAACAGCTGGCCTGCCAGCCTCATGAAGCGGCGCCGTCGCGCCAGCGATAGCCCAGGCCGTACACCGTCTGGATGGCGTCGAAGCCGGCGTCGCACGCTTCGAACTTGCGCCGGATGCGTTTCACGTGGGAGGTGATGGTGGCGTCGTCCAGCACCACCCGGGCAGCTTCCATCAGTTGCTGGCGGTTCTTCACGTGGCCGGGATGACGCGCCAGGGCGTGCACGATCCAGAATTCCGTCAGCGTCAGGCCGAGGTCGGCTCCGTTCCAGCTTGCTTCGAGGCGGTCGGTGTCCAGCGCGAGGCTGCCACGGCGCAGCAGTCCGTCCTGCGCGCCGGCCGGGTCCGCCAGCACATCCAGCCGGCGGAACAGCGCGGCGACACGCGCGAGCAGGTGCGGCAGGCTGATGTCCTTGGTGAGGTAGTCGTCGGCCCCGAGGCGCAGCCCCGACACCGCGTCGAAGTCACTGTCGCGCGCGGTGAGGAAGATCAGCGGCAGGCGCGGGGCGCGGGCCCGCAGCTCGCGGCACAGCTCGAAGCCGCCCTCGGGTTCATGCCCCAGGCTGACGTCGATCAGTACCAGGTCCGGGAGGCGCGCGCCGAAGGCTTCCAGCGCCGCGCGGCGATCGGCGTGGCCGCTGACGCGGTAGCCCTGGCGCCGGAAGGCGTCCGCATAGTTCTCGCGGATGGCCGCTTCATCCTCGACGATGGCGATGTGCCGGCTCATTCGCCCGGGTGTCCCGCGACTGCCTCAGCGCGGCCCACGGCGCCACTGCGTGAGGCCCAGCGTGTTGCCCTCGCTGTCGCGAAAGAACGCCAGCCAGAATTCGTGGTCGTCCTCGCGGTGCGCCACGAAGGGCTCGCGTAGCACCTCCACGCCGAGCCGCCCCAGCGTGCCGCACTCCACGTCGATGTCCTGGCAGTCGAAATACAGGATCGAGCCGGGATGATCGAACTCCGGCCCGGAGGGCAGCGCCAGCATGATGCGCACCGAGCCGGCGAGGACGAAGGCCATGCCCTCGTGCCGTGACAGCAGCTCCAGGCCTAGGGTGTCGTGGTAGAAGGCGACGGCCCGGTCCAGGTCATGCGCACGCATGGAGACCTGCGAGATACCGGAAAGAGTAAGCCGGGGAGGGGCTGCGGTTGCCTGCATTTCGTCACCGCGGAAGTCGGGGAAAAGCGGAGTTTACCCTTGGCATGCCGCTGATGCCCGCCCGGCCCGACCTCAAGCGTGCAGCAGCGCCTCGAGCGCCTGCGCGATACCTGCTTCCGAAACCAGCACCGTATCCGCCGCCGGACCCAGCGGTATGTACGTGTCCTCGCCGGTCACGCGTGCCTTGCGCAGCCCCGGCGGTGCCTGCTCGTCCAGCAGCGTGAACAACTCCTCGGCGATGCCGCCCGTGCGCCGTCCTTCGTCCACCACCAGCACGGCGCCCGCGCGCGTTGCTTCGGCGACGATCGCCGCGGCATTGAGCGGCTTCAGCCAGCGCAGGTCCAGCACGCGGATGCGCGCTTCGTGCTCCGGCCCCAGCGCGCGCGCCGCCCGCAGCGACATGCGTACCCCGTTGCCGTAGGTGATCACCAGCACGGCCGGATCCTCGGCGCCATAGCTGCGGGGAGCGCCGAACGGCACGTACTCCCCGGGCGCGGGGAAGCTGAACAGCCAGCCGCCGTCCTTGTCCGCGTACAGGTCCTTGGTCATGTACAGCGCGATCGGCTCGAGGAACATCACCACGCGGCCGTCGACGCGCGCCATGGCTGCCGCCGTGCGCAGCATGCCGGCCGCATCGTCGCCCCGCGCAGGGCAGGCCACCACCAGTCCCGGGATGTCGCGCAGCGCGGCGAAGGAGTTGTCGTTGTGGAAGTGGCCGCCGA
>CAYPTW010000080.1:0-10670 GCA_964413755.1 uncultured Thioalkalivibrio sp.
TACGTGGCGCAGCGCTACGGCCGCGACAGCGTGGCCCAGATCATCACCTACGGCAGCATGGCGGCGAAGGCGGTGGTGCGCGACGTGGGCCGCGTGCTGGGCCATCCTTACGGCTTCACCGACCGCATCGCCAAGCTGATCCCCTTCGAGGTGGGCATGACGCTGGACAAGGCCCTGTCGCAGGAGCCTGAGCTCAAGCGCACCTACGAGGCGGAGGATGAGGTCCGCGGCCTGATCGACCTGGCGAAGTCGCTCGAGGGCCTGGCGCGCAACGCCGGGCGGCACGCCGGCGGCGTGGTCATCGCGCCCACCGTGCTGACCGACTTCACGCCGCTGTACTGTGAAGAAGGCAGCGAGGCGCCGGTCACCCAGTTCGACAAGGACGACGTCGAGGCGGCCGGGCTGGTGAAGTTCGACTTCCTCGGCCTGCGCACCCTCACCATCATCGACCGTGCCGTGCATCGCGTGAACGACCTGCGCGCCGCGGCCGGCGAGTCGCCGCTGGACATGGCGCGCATCCCGCTGGACGACACGCTCACCTTCCAGCTGTTGCGCGCCTGCCGCACCACCGCCGTGTTCCAGCTGGAATCGCGCGGCATGAAAGACCTCATCAAGCGGCTGCAGCCCGACAGCTTCGACGACATCGTGGCCCTGGTGGCGCTGTTCCGCCCCGGCCCGCTGCAGTCGGGCATGGTGGACGATTACATCAACCGCAAGCACGGCCGCCAGGACGGACCGATCGATTACTTCCATCCCGAGCTGGAGCCGGTGCTGAAGCCCACCTATGGCGTCATCCTGTACCAGGAGCAGGTGATGCAGATCGCCCAGGTGCTGGCCGGCTACAGCCTCGGCGCCGCCGACCTGCTGCGCCGCGCGATGGGCAAGAAGAAGCCCGAGGAGATGGCCAAGCAGCGCTCCATCTTCGTCGACGGCGCGGTGGCGCGCGACGTCGATCGCGGCACGGCCACGCACATCTTCGACCTGATGGAGAAGTTCGCCGGCTACGGCTTCAACAAGAGCCATTCCGCCGCCTACGCCATGCTGTCCTACCAGACCGCCTGGCTGAAGGCGCACTACCCGGAGGCATTCATGGCCTCGGTGTTGTCCACCGACATGGACCACACCGACAAGATCGTCACGCTCATCGACGAGTGCCAGCAGATGAACCTGGTGGTGGAGCCGCCGGACGTCAACGAGTCCGAGCATGCCTTCAACGTGGCCGGGACCGGGCGGCTGCGCTACGGGCTCGGCGCCATCAAGGGCGTCGGCCAGGCCGCGGTGCAGGCGATCATCGACGAGCGCCAGCAGGGCGGTCGCTTCACCTCGCTGACCGGCTTCTGCGCACGCGTCGACCTGCAGCGCCTCAACCGCCGCACCATGGAGGCGCTGATCCGCGCCGGCGCCCTCGACAGCATCGGCCCGAACCGCGCCACGCTCATGCACCGCCTGCCGGGCGCGCTCGGCCAGGCAGAGCAGAGCGCCCGCGCCGCGGCCGCAGGGCAGGAGGACCTGTTCGGCATGGCGGTCGCGCCCGGTCCCAGTCGCGAGGGCGACGCGCCGGATGAAGGCGAGACACTGCCCGACTGGAGCTCGGCCGAGCGCCTGGCCGGGGAGCGCGACACGCTCGGCCTGTTTCTTACCGGGCATCCCGTGGACGAGGTGGCGCGCGACCTGGCGGCTCTGGCCGGCACACGCATCGGCGAGCTGGCGGCGGACCGCCCGGGCGAGGGGGAGCGCGGCTATGCCGCCGGGCGGCGCGACCTGGTGGTGGGCGGGCTCATCGTCGACATGCGCCGCCGCGGCAACCGCGTCACCCTGGTGCTGGACGATCGCAGCGGACGGCTGGAAATCACCCTGTTCGAGGACATCTACCAGCAGTGCCGCCACGTGGTGGCCAAGGACGCCATCGTGATCGCCGAGGGCAACCTGCGCTTCGACGACTTCATCGACGACTGGCGCCTCACGGCCAAGCGCGTGGTCGATCTCGACACCGCCATGACAGAGCGCGGGCGGCGCCTGATGCTGCGCTGTGAAAAGCCCACGCCGGCTTTCGTCTCCGAGTTGCACCATGCGCTGGAGCCGTTTCGCGGCGGCAGCTGTCCCGTCGCGCTGGTGTATCGCGGTGAGAGCGCCACGGCCCTGGTGCAGCTTGGCGAGCAGTGGCGCGTGCGCCCCGGGCTGGAACTGCTGCACCGGGTCGGCGGCCTGCTCGGGCCGGGCAACGTGCGCATGCTTTACGGCGACCCGGCGCACTGAACGCCGCCGCCCGCGAGTATGTTAATTTCAGCATCCGGAACGCCTTACGGCAGCGCCCATGAACCTGAATTTCCTTGATTTCGAACAGCCCATCGCCGAGCTCGAGGCCAAGATCGACGAGCTGCGCTTCGTCGGCGACGACTCGCAGGTCAACATCTCCTCGGAGATCAAGAAGCTCAAGGCCAAGAGCGACGCCCTGACGCGCAGCATTTTTTCCGGCCTCAGCGCCTGGCAGGTGTCGCAGGTGGCGCGCCATCCGCAGCGTCCTTACACGCTGGACTACATCGAGCGGCTGTTCACCGAGTTCGAGGAGCTGCACGGCGACCGCACCTACGCCGACGACCCCGCCATCGTCGGCGGGCTGGCGCGCCTCGACGGCCTGCCGGTGATGGTCATCGGCCAGCAGAAGGGCCGCGACACCAAGGCCAAGGTACAGCGCAACTTCGGCATGCCGCGTCCCGAGGGCTACCGCAAGGCGCTGCGCCTGATGCACCTGGCGGAAAAGTTCGGCCTGCCGATCATCACCTTCATCGACACCCCGGGCGCCTATCCCGGCGTCGGCGCCGAGGAGCGCGGCCAGAGCGAGGCCATCGCCCGCAACCTGCTCGAGATGTCCGACCTGAAGACACCCATCCTCGCCGTGGTCATCGGCGAAGGCGGCTCCGGCGGCGCGCTGGCCATCGGCGTCGCCGACCGCGTCCTCATGCTCCAGTACAGCATCTACTCCGTGATTTCGCCCGAGGGCTGCGCCTCCATCCTGTGGAAGAGCGCGGAGAAGTCGGCTGACGCCGCCGAGGCCATGGGCATCACCGCGCAGAAGCTGCACGAACTCGGCCTCGTCGACGAAGTCGTGTCCGAGCCGCTCGGCGGCGCGCACCGCAACTACGACGCCATGGCCGAAGCGCTGCGCAAGCGGCTGGCAAAGCACCTGGCGCAGCTCGGCGAGCTGCCGCGCGAGCAGCTGCTCGCGCAGCGGTACGAGCGGCTGGTCGGCTACGGGGATTTCCGCGAGGGCTGACCTGGGCTCGGGGCTTTGGGGCGGGCGCCGTCACCTGCGCCCCGCGAGGGGCCCTGCGCGGTGCCGCCCGCGGTCCCGCTGGTGAAGCTTCGTCGCACCGGAAAGCAGGGCGGGGCAGAATAGCCGCCATGCACGCCTTCAGCCCCGACGCCCTCTGGACCGCCCTTGCCGCCGCCGACCCGGAGGCCGGCTCGCGGCGGCTGTGCGTGGCGCTGAGCGGCGGGCTGGACTCGACGGTGCTGCTCGAGGCGCTCTGCCGGGTCCGTGACCGGCTGCCGGCGGACGGCCTGCGCGCGTTCCACGTACACCACGGGCTGCACCCTGACGCGGATGACTGGGCGCGGCATTGCGAAGCCCTGTGCGGGCGCCTGGGCGTGCCGCTACTGGTGGTTCGCGTCGACGCGCGGCCGGCGCCCGGGGAGAGTCCCGAGGCGAAGGCCCGCGAGGTGCGTTACGGCGCGCTGGCGGCAGCGCTGGCGCCGGGCGAGGCATTGCTCACGGCCCACCATGCGGACGACCAGCTCGAGACGGTCCTGATCCAGCTGTTGCGCGGCGCGGGGGTGCCGGGTCTGGCGGCCATGCCGGCAGCGGCACCGTTCGGGCCCGGGCTGCACCTGCGGCCGCTGCTCGGCTTCACCCGCGCTGAGCTGGCCGCATGGGCGGCGGGCGAGGGACTCTCCGGCTGGATCGAGGATCCCGCCAACGATGAGCTGCGTTATGCGCGGAATCACCTGCGCAGCGAGGTCCTGCCTTCGCTGCGCGCGCATTGGCCCGGCGCCGCCGCCGCGGTCGGGCGGAGCGCGCGGCACTGCGCGGAGGCTTCGCACCTGCTGGACGAGCTGGCGGCGCTGGATGCGGCGAACTGCGTGACGGGAAACGCTGTTCGCGTGTCTGCCCTGCGGGGCCTGTCGCCGGCGCGGCAGCGCAACCTGGTGCGCTGGCAGGCACGGCAGCTGGGCCTGGCCGTGCCGGACGAGCGGCGCCTGGTGACGCTGTTGACGCAGGTGCTGGAGGCGGCGCCGGATGCGCAGCCGCAGGTGGAGTGGGGTGACGTCATCGCATTGCGGCACGGCGACCTGTTGTGGCTTGCGGCAACCGAAGCCTTGCCGGCGCCGGCACCGGAGCTCGACTGGCCGGACCCGCGCGCGCCACTGGCGCTGGGCGCTGGCCTTGGCACGCTGGCGCTGGTGCCCGGCGACACCGGCGGGCTGGGCGCCGCGGCGCTCGCGGCGGGGCCCTGGCGGGTCGTGCCGCGGCAGGGAGGAGAGCGCCTCGACCTGCCCGGGCGGGCCGGCAGCCGGGCGCTGAAAAAGTTGCTGCAGGAGGCCGGCCTGCCGCCGTGGATCCGGGCGCGGCTGCCGCTGCTGGAGATCGGCGGGCAGCTGGCCGCGGCCGGGGATCGCTGGATCGACGCGGCCTTCTGGGTGCCGGCCGGGGAGCCCGCCTGGCGGCTCGAATGGACCGGTTCCAGCCTCCCGGGGCACGAGCTTTTCGTTGTGGGCGGAGCGCCCTTCTGCTAACCTGACTTCCCGTCGTTTTCACGCGCCGGTGGCGCGCCATTCCTCCTGAACGGCGGTATTCCTGATGACCCGTTTCGTCTTCGTAACCGGCGGCGTAGTTTCCTCTCTTGGGAAAGGCATCGCCTCGGCGTCCCTTGGCGCCATCCTCGAGGCCCGCGGCCTCAAAGTCAGCATGATCAAGCTGGATCCGTACATCAACGTGGATCCCGGCACCATGAGCCCGTTCCAGCACGGCGAGGTGTTCGTCACCAACGACGGCACCGAGACCGACCTGGACCTGGGTCACTACGAGCGCTTCGTGCGCACCGTGACCTCGCGCCACAGCAACTACACCACCGGTCGCATCTACCAGAACGTGATCGGCAAGGAGCGGCGCGGCGAGTACCTCGGCGCCACGGTGCAGGTGATCCCGCACATCACCGACGAGATCAAGCGCAGCGTGCACGCCGGCGCGGGCGATGCCGACGTGTGCATGGTGGAGATCGGCGGCACGGTCGGCGACATCGAGTCCCTCCCGTTCCTCGAGGCCATCCGCCAGCTGGGCGTGGAGCTCGGGCGCGACCGCGTGGCGTACATGCATCTCACGCTGGTGCCTTACATCGCCGCTTCCGGCGAGACCAAGACCAAGCCGACCCAGCACTCGGTGAAAGAGCTGCGCAGCATCGGCATCCAGCCCGACGTGCTGCTGTGCCGTTCCGATCGCGAATTGCCGGCCGACCAGCGGCGCAAGATCGCGCTGTTCACCAACGTGGAGGAGAAGGCGGTCATCTCCTGCCGCGACGTGGACGATATCTACAAGATTCCGCTGATGCTCAACGGCCAGCATCTCGATGACATCATCTGCCACAAGCTGCGCATCGAGGCGCCGCAGGCGGACCTGTCGGAGTGGCAGGCGGTGGTCGACGCCAAGGCCAACCCGCTGCACCGCGTGGACATCGCCATGGTGGGCAAGTACGTGGACTTCCAGGACTCGTACATGTCGCTCAACGAGGCCCTGATCCACGCCGGCATCCATACCCGCACCAAGGTGAAGATCCACTTCGTCGAGGCCGAGCAGATCGAGCGCGACGGCAACACCGAGCGGCTGCACGGCATGGACGCGATCCTGGTGCCCGGCGGCTTCGGCGACCGCGGCATCGAGGGCAAGGTCATGGCGGCGCAGTACGCGCGCGAGCAGGGCGTGCCGTATCTCGGCATCTGCCTCGGCCTGCAGATCGCGGTGATCGAGTACGCTCGCCACGTGGCCGGGCTGGCGGGCGCGCACAGCACGGAGTTCAAGCCGGATACGCCGCATCCGGTGATCGCGCTGATCACCGAGTGGATGGACCGCACCGGCGCGCTGGAGAAACGCGACGCCGGCTCGGATCTCGGCGGCACCATGCGCCTGGGCGGACAGGAGTGCCTGCTCACCGCCGGCAGCCGCGTCGCCGCCATCTACGGCAAGGACCACATTGTCGAGCGGCACCGCCACCGCTACGAGTTCAACAACAATTACCGTGAGCCGCTGGAGCAGGCCGGGCTGGTGATGTCGGGCTGGTCGCGGGACGGGCTGTGCGAGATGATCGAACTGCCGGAGCACCCGTGGTTCGTCGCCTGCCAGTTCCACCCCGAGTTCACCTCCAACCCGCGTGACGGCCACCCGCTGTTCTCCGGTTTCATCGAGGCGGCGCGCGTGCGGCGCCAGTACGAAGAGGCCGAGGCGGTGCCGGCATGAAGCTGTGTGGCTTCGAGGTCGGTCTCGACCAACCGCTGTTCCTCATCGCCGGGCCCTGCGTCATCGAGGGGCGCGAGTTCTCGCTCGAGACCGCGGGGCGGCTGAAGGAGATCACGACCCGCGTCGGCGTGCCCTTCATCTACAAGTCGTCCTTCGACAAGGCCAACCGTTCCTCCATCGGCAGCTTCCGCGGCCCGGGGATGGAAGAGGGCCTGAAGATCCTGGAGGCGGTGAAGCGCGAGATCGGCGTGCCGGTGCTCACCGACATCCACGAGGACACGCCGCTGGGCGAGGTCGCGGCCGTGGTCGATGTGCTGCAGACGCCGGCCTTCCTGTGCCGCCAGACCAACTTCATCGTCGCCGCCTGCTCGCAGGGCAGGCCGGTGAACATCAAGAAGGGGCAGTTCCTCTCGCCCTGGGAAATGAAGAACGTCATCGACAAGGCGCGTTCCACCGGCAATGAACAGGTCATGGCCTGCGAGCGCGGCTTCACATTCGGCTACAACAACCTGGTCTCTGACATGCGCGCCCTCGCCGTGATGCGCGACACCGGCGCCCCCGTGGTGTTCGACGCCACGCATTCGGTGCAGCTGCCCGGCGGCAAGGGCTCGGCCTCGGGCGGACAGCGCGAGTTCGTCCCGGTGCTGGCGCGTGCGGCGGTGGCCGCCGGCGTGTCGGGCCTGTTCATGGAAACCCACCCCGACCCGGCAAAGGCGCTCTCGGACGGTCCCAACGCATGGCCGCTGGACCAGCTCGAGGGATTGCTGGAGACGCTCAAGGTGCTCGACCAGACCGTCAAGGCGCGGCCCTTCGACGAGATGCAGTAGCGGAGAACAACAAATGGCGAAGATCGTAGAAGTGCGCGCGCGCGAGATCCTGGATTCGCGCGGCAACCCCACCGTCGAGGCGGACGTGATGCTGGAGGGCGGTTTCATGGGCCGCGCCGGCGTGCCTTCCGGCGCGTCCACCGGCACGCGCGAGGCCGTCGAGCTGCGTGACGGCGACAAGTCGCGTTACCTGGGCAAGGGCGTGCTGAAGGCCGTGGCGAACGTCAACGGCGAGATCCGCGCCGCCGTCGAAGGCATGGACGCCGCCGAGCAGGTCGCGCTGGACCGGCGCCTCATCGAGCTCGACGGCACCGAGAACAAGGGCCGCCTCGGCGCCAACGCCATCCTCGCGGTTTCCATGGCGGCAGCCAAAGCTTCTGCCACGGCCAGCGGCCAGTCGCTGTTCCGCTACCTGCACACCGGCGGCGATTTCGCCATGCCGGTGCCGATGATGAACATCATCAACGGCGGCTCGCATGCCGACAACAGCGTCGACATCCAGGAATTCATGATCATGCCGGTGGGCGCGCCGAGCTTCTCCGAGGCGCTGCGCTACGGCGCGGAGATCTTCCATGCGCTGAAGGCGGTGTTGCTCAAGCGCAAGCTGGCCACGGCGAGGATATCGTGCTGGCGCTGGACGTGGCGAGTTCCGAGTTCTACGCCGATGGCGTGTACCGCCTGGCCTCGGAGAACCGCGAGTTCGACGCCGCCGGCTTCTGCGATTACCTGCAGGGCCTGGTCGCCAGCTATCCCATCGTCTCCATCGAGGACGGCATGGCCGAGGACGACTGGGCCGGCTGGAAGCTCCTCACCGAGCGGCTCGGCAAGAAGGTGCAGCTGGTCGGCGACGACCTGTTCGTTACCAACACCAAGATCCTCAAGCGCGGCATCGACGAGCACATCGCCAACTCCATCCTCATCAAGGTGAACCAGATCGGCACCTTGACCGAGACGCTCGAAGCCATCGCCATGGCGGATGCGGCCGGCTTCAGCGCCGTGGTGTCGCATCGCTCCGGCGAGACCGAGGACGCCACCATCGCCGACATCGCGGTGGCCACGCCGGCGACGCAGATCAAGACCGGTTCGCTGTCGCGCTCCGACCGCGTCGCCAAGTACAACCAGCTGCTGCGCATCGAGGAAGAACTGGGCGCCTCGGCCCGCTATCCCGGGCGCGCGGCGCTGCCGCTCAGCGCAGGCTGAGGCGGGCCAGGGCCGCGAGTGCGGGCAGTGTTTATCATCCTGGCGGTGCTGCTGGTGCTCCTCCAGTTCCGCCTGTGGGTGTCCGACACCGGTTATCGCGCGGCCTGGCGGCTGGACGAGCAGGTGGCGGCGCAGCAGGTGGAGAACGACGCCCTGCGCGAGCGCAACCGCGCGCTGGCGGCCGAGGTGTCCGACCTCAAGACCGGCCTGGACGCCGTGCAGGAAATCGCGCGCAGTGAGCTCGGCATGATCCGCGAGGGTGAAACCCTGTTCCAGGTGGTCGAGCTCGAGGAAGACTCGCTCGACGCCGTGTCCGGGGGGCGCTGATGGCGCGTGCCTGGGCCGTGGTGCCGGCGGCCGGCAGCGGGCGCAGGATGGGGGCAGGTACCGCCAAGCAGTACCTGGCGTTGCGCGGGCGGCCGCTGCTGACGCATGCCCTGGCGCCCCTGCTGCGCTGTGCGCGCATCGAGGCGGTGGTGCTGGTGATCGCGCCAGGCGACACGCGCTGGGAGGAAGCCGTCTCGCCGGGTCCGCGTATTCTCACCGCGCCGGGCGGCGCCGAGCGCTGCCACTCGGTGTTGAGCGGGCTCGAGGCGCTGGCGGACCGCGCCGCCGCGGACGACTGGGTGCTGGTGCACGACGCGGCGCGGCCCTGTCTTTCCGCGGCCGAGATCGAAGCCTTGTTTAGCGAGATCGGCGACGACCCGGTGGGCGGGTTGCTCGCATTGCCGCTGGCGGACACGCTCAAGCGGGCGGATGATGAACACCGCGTCGCTGCGACCGTGCCGCGCGCAGGGTTGTGGCGCGCGCTGACGCCGCAGATGTTCCGTTACGGCCTGTTGCGCGAGGCGCTGGCGGCGGCCGTTGCGGCCGGTGTGGCCGTCACCGACGAGGCGGCGGCGATGGAACGGGCCGGGCACCGCCCGGCGCTGGTGGCGGGTTCAGGGGCCAACCTGAAGGTGACCACGCCGGAAGACCTGGCGCTGGCGGAAGCGGTGCTGCGAGCCCGCGAGGAGCAATGATGCGCATTGGCCATGGTTTTGATGTCCATGCTTTCGGCGAGGGCGAAGTGGTGCACGTCGGTGGCGTCGCCATTCCCCATGACCGTGGCGTGGTGGCGCATTCCGACGGCGATGTCGCCTTGCATGCGCTGTGCGACGCCCTGCTCGGCGCCGCCGGGCTGGGCGACATTGGCGGCATGTTCCCGGACACGGACGCAAAGTGGAAAGGCGCCGATAGCCGCGAATTGCTGCGCGCCGTGGTGGCGCGCGTGGCCGAGCAGGGCCTGCAAGTTGGCAATGTTGATCTCACCCTCGTCGCCCAGGCGCCGCGCATGGCCGCGCACATCCCGCTGATGCGCGAGCGCATCGCCGCCGACCTCGGCGTCGCGCTGGGCCGCGTCAACGTCAAGGCGACTACCACGGAGAAGATGGGGTATATCGGCCGCGGCGAGGGACTCGCGGCCTACGCCGTCGTCCTGCTCGAGGAAACCTCCTGAGCCAGCCCGCCTTCGATCCCTGGCGTGATTTGCCGTTCGCCTTCGGCGGCCCGGCGGGCACCGGGCGTATTCGTGCGGCACCGGCCGACTTCATCGTCGTCGAAGAACTCAGCTTTGCGCTCAAGGGCGAGGGCGAGCACCTGTTCCTGCGCCTGCGCGAGACCGGCTGCAACACGGCCTGGGTCGCCGGCCAGCTGGCGCGCTGGGCCGGGCGGCCGCGCCACGACGTCGGCTACGCCGGCCTGAAAGACCGCCATGCCGTCACCGAGCAGTGGTTCAGCGTGCTCTGCCCCGGCGGCCGGCACCCGGACCCGGACACGCTCGCCATCGAGGGCGTGGAGCTCATCGAGTGGCAGCCCCACGACCGCAAGCTGAAGCGCGGCGCGCTACGCGGGAACACTTTCCGCCTGCGCGTGACCGGGCTCGAAGCCGACCCGGTCGCGCTCGAGCAGCGCCTCGAGGCCGTCGCCGCGCGCGGCGTACCCAACGCCTTCGGCCCACAGCGCTTCGGCCGCGAGCAGGGCAATCTGCGCCTGGCGGAGCGCTGGTTCAGCGGTGAGCTGCGGCCGCGGCGCGACGAGTGCGGCTTCGCACTGTCGGCGGCGCGCTCGCTGATCTTCAACGCGGTGCTTGCCGA
>CAYPTW010000081.1:0-10330 GCA_964413755.1 uncultured Thioalkalivibrio sp.
TCGCCACCATGGCTGTACAACAGAATCGGAAGAGCTCTTCCAAGCGCGACATGCGCCGTTCGCACGACGCCCTCGGCAAGCCGACGGTGTCGGTGGACTCCACCAGCGGCGAGACTCATCGGCGTCACCACGTGACGGCCGACGGCTTTTACCGCGGCAAGAAAGTCATCCAGACCGCCGCGGTGCCGGACGAGGAATAGTGCGGCGCCTCCGGCGCAGCTGAACGCTGCGCCGGACACGCTTGTACTGCCCCATGCCCAAGGCGCTGACCATAGCGATCGACGCCATGGGTGGCGACAGCGCGCCGTCCGTGCCCGTCGGCGCGACGCTTTCCCTGCTGCGTCGCCAACCCCGGCTGCACGCCGTCCTGGTCGGGCTGCCTGACCAGATCGAGCCATTGCTGGAACATCGCTCCGCGGCGCTGCGCGACCGGGTGAGCGTGGCGCCGGCGAGCCAGGTGGTCGCCATGGACGAGGCGCCGGGCGATGCACTGCGCCGCAAGAAAGACTCGTCCATGCGCGTGGCCATCAACCTGGTCAAGGACGGCGGCGCGCAGGCCTGCGTCAGCGCGGGCAACACCGGCGCACTGATGGCCACCGCCAAGTTCGTGCTCAAGACCCTCCCCGGCGTGGATCGTCCCGCGATCATTTCGGCCATTCCCGCGCTCGGCGGGCAGACCCTGATGCTGGACCTCGGCGCCAACGCGGTCTGCACTGCGCGACAGTTGTGCGAATTCGCCGTGATGGGCGACATCGTGGCCTGCGACCTGCACGGCGTGGAGAAGCCGCGCATCGGCTTGCTGAATATCGGCACCGAGGACATCAAGGGCAATCCCACGCTGAAGCAGGCGCACCAGTGGCTGCGCGCCAGCGCACTGAACTACCAGGGTTTCGTCGAGGGCACGGACATCATGGCCGGCAGCGTCGACGTGGTGGTGACGGACGGCTTCACCGGCAACGTTGCGCTGAAGACCATCGAGGGTACGGCACGCATGCTGGCCCAGGTGACACGGGAAGAGATCAAGCGCAGCATTCTCAGCCGTGCCATGGCGCTGGGTGCAGCACCGCTGTTCCGCTCGCTCGCAGCACGCGTCGATCCGCGCCGCTACAATGGTGCCAGTTTCGTCGGGCTGCAGGGCATCGTGATCAAGAGCCATGGCGGTGCCGACGAGACTGCCTTCGCCACCGCGATCGAGACCGCGGTACTCGAGGTGGAGCAGGGCGTCCCGACGCGCATCGGCCAGGTGATGGCCGCGCAGTCCTTCGGCGAGGAGTCATCGTGATCTATTCCCGCATCATCGGCACCGGTCGCTACCTTCCGCAGAAGGTGCTGACCAATGCCGATCTCGAGAAGATGGTCGACACCAGCGACGAATGGATCCGCTCGCGCAGCGGCATCGAGCGGCGCCATGTCGCGGTCGAGGGCGAAGGCACCACCGACCTGTGCGAGCATGCCGCCCGCGCGGCGCTCGAGGCGGCCGGGATCGGGCCCGGGGAGATCGACCTGATCGTGGTCGGGACCACGACGCCCGACCAGGTGTTCCCGAACGCCGGCGTCTTGCTGCAGGCGCGGCTCGGCATTCACGGCTGCCCGGCGTTCAGCCTGGAGGCGGCGTGCACCGGCTTCATTTACGCCCTCGCCGTGGCCGACAAGTTCATCCAGACGGGTGCCGCGAAGACTGCGCTGGTGGTCGGCGCCGAGACCATCAGCCGCATCGTGGACTGGACTGACCGCGCTACCGCGGTGCTGTTCGGCGATGGTGCCGGCGCCGTGGTGTTGCGCGCCGACGCGGCGCCCGGGGTCGTCTCCACCCACCTGCACGCCGACGGGCAGTACCGCGACCTGCTGTATTTCCCTTCCGGGGTGGGCAACGGCATGCAGCCGGTGGGGGGCGAGAATTCCATCCAGATGAAGGGCAACGAGGTGTTCAAGGTGGCGGTGAACACCCTCGGCCGGATCGTCGACGAGACCCTCGAGGCGAACGGGCTGCAAAAATCGGACATCGACTGGCTGATTCCGCACCAGGCCAATATCCGCATCATCCAGGCAACGGCGAAGAAGCTCGAACTGCCCATGGAGCGGGTGGTCGTCACGGTGCAGGAGACCGGCAACACTTCCGCGGCCTCGGTGCCCATGGCGCTGGACGTGGCGGTGCGCGATGGCCGCATCAAGAGCGGGGACCTGCTCCTGCTGGAGGCCTTCGGCGGCGGATTTACCTGGGGTTCAGCCCTGGTACGCTGGTAAGCGCGGGCGCGCCACAGCGGCCGTGAGCCGTAACAGTGCGGGCAGGGCAATTGCCCAGCACAGTCCCACCGCGATGCCGTAGAACCAGCCGGACACCGCCAGCTCCACCGCGCCGATGCGCGCGCCGACCCAGTAAGAGAACCCCCCGCCAAGGAGTCCGAAGACGGACGCCAGGGCGGGCCGCGGCCGCAGCCAGGCGAGGGAGTGGCCCACCGTGAGCGCGAACGCGGCCCACAGTGTCACCAGCCAGATCGGGGCGAAATGGGGCGACGGCCACCCGGCGGCGTAGCTCAGCGCGCCGGACAGGGACCAGGCACTGTCGATAAGGATGCCCGCCAGCGCGAACACGGTCATGGCGGCGACATCGTAGCGCCGCTGCGCGGAGATGCGCAGCTGCAGGAAGGCGAACGCAACGAACGCCAGCGGGCCTGCCCAGGCCAGTCCGGCCGCGGCCCCGAAGACCGTGGCCGCCCAGACGATATTGAAGGCGACCGCATTGAAGACGGTCGGCAGCCATGGCGATGCGGTTAGGCGTGACGTGTTCATGTAAGCTATTTCGATTGGCGTTGCGGCATGGATTCGCGGCGCGTAGCCCGGAGGTTTCCGACAGCATGAACGACAAAGATCGCTCCGCCCAGTTCCACAGCTGGCGGCCCCACCCCTGGCACGGCCTGGCCCCGGGTCCGAACCCGCCGCTGGAGGTCCGCGCCTACATCGAGATCACGCCTTTCGACCTGGTCAAATACGAGGTCGACAAGGAGTCCGGCTACACCATCGTCGACCGCCCGCAGCGCACCTCTGCGGCGCCTCCGGTCCTGTACGGCTTCATTCCGCAGACCTACTGCAACGAGCATGTGCGCAAGCTCACGCCGGGTGCCAAGCGCGCCGACGGGGATCCGCTGGACATCTGCGTGATCAGCGAGCGCCAGATCGAGCGCGGCGACATCCTGCTGAATTCCCGTGTCATCGGCGGCATCCAGATGATCGACGGCGGCGAGGCCGACGACAAGATCATCGCCGTGTTGCGTAACGACTACATCTGGAGCGACGCGCACGACATCAAGGACCTCCCGGACGTGCTCATCCAGCGGCTGCAGCACTACTTCAGCACCTACAAGATGGGCCCCAACATGACTTCCGGGGTCGAGATCACCGCCACCTACGGCCGTGACCACGCCGCCAAGGTCGTGACTGCCGCGATCCGCGATTACGAGGAAGCGTTCGGGCCGAGCCAGCGCGCCTGGGAGCAGCTCGAAGAGCGCATGCTGCAGGAAAAGGCGGAAGAGCAGGGCGAGGGCTGAGCCGCCGCGGGGCGCCGGCGCAGGGTCAGCCGTGCAGCTCCTCGTACAGCGCCTCGAACTCGGCCGTGAGCTTGTGCCGCGGCGCGAGATGGATCAGCGGCAGGCACTGCTCGTGCGACTCGCGCATCTTCACGCTGGATGACAACAGGGTGTCGAGCACCGGCAGTCCCTCCTCGCGCAGCTCGTCCACCAGGCGCTGGGGCAGGTTCGCCCGGGAGAGGAACTGGTTGATCACGATCCCCTCCAGCTTCAGGTCCGGGTTGTGGTCGGCCCGGGTTTCCTCGAGGTTGTCCATGAGGGTGTAGAGGGCGCGGCGCGAGAAGTCGTCGCAGTCGAACGGGATCAGGCAGCTGTCCGCGGCGATGAGCGCGGACAGGGTGTAGAAATTGAATGCCGGCGGCGTGTCGATATAGATCGCGTCGAACTGCTCCGACAGCCGCAACAGCAATTCCTTGAGCTTGAAGATCTTGTGCTTGGATTCGAGCTTGGCCTGCAGTTCCGAAAGCTCCGGCGAGGAGGCCAGCACGTGCAGCCCCTCGAACTCGGTCGGGGTCAGGTAACGCAGCGGGTCGCGCGGCAGCAGCCGGATGGAGAGTGCGTCGTTGAAGAAGGCGGCGATATCGCTTTCCGCCGTGTCCCAGGCCTCGCCGAGCAGGTACTGGCTGGAGTTGCCCTGCGCGTCGAGGTCCACTACCAGCGTGTCGCGGCCGCGTGCCGCGCTGATGGCCGCGAGGTTCGCCGTGATGCTCGACTTGCCGACGCCGCCCTTCTGGTTGAAGACAACCCTTCGCATGATTTCTCCGTGCGCCGCGCGCAGCGCCTAAAGGATGGGCGCGGGGTCTTTCTCGCGCCGGCGCGCGATGCGCTCGCGCAACTGGTCGCGCCGGTCGCCGAGCTTCCTGGCCCGCGTGGCCGGATCCCGGCGCAGGCGGAAGCCCGAGTCGTACTTGCGGCGGAACTCGCAGAAATCCTCGTAGGCCTCGATCTCGTGGCGCAGGTCGCGGAAGGCGAGTTCGATCATGATGGCATCGTCGAGCAGGCCGATACCGGGAATGTCGTCCGGGATGATGTCTTCGGGGTCGGAGAAATAGACCAGCACCGCGAGCACGCGTTCCCGTTCTCCGCGGGTCAGGGGCCATTCCTCGTCTTCCATCATGCCGATCATCGCCTGCAGGCGGTCGGTGCGCTCACGCACGTAATTCGGCACCTTGCGGCTCTTCAGGTCCAGCAACAGGGTCCGCGCCGCCTCGAGAATGTCATCGTCTTCCGCGTCCCGCACGGTGTGCCGAGCCTTGCGCATGGCGTCGCGCATGTGCTTGACGTCCTTGGGGCTGAGTTCGATCGAGATCCTGAGGCTCATGGCGCGTCTCCCTGTGGGTGCAGGAAGCCTAAGGTTCACTCGTCGGAGCGTCAACTGCATACTGCAGCCGGCCTCTGCCGCAGCGGCGCCGGGCCGGTTAAAATGTGCCCAGGATCGATGGTGGACGCCGGATGAAAAACTTGAACAAGATGCTGTGCTCGCTCGCTCTCCCGGCCTGCCTGCTGCTTGCGGGCGGCCCGGCCGCGGCCGCCAGTTTCATCCTGCCCCCGGAAGGCGTGGACCTGGTCGGCGCGCCGAGCTGGATGCACACGCGGCACGAGGACACGCTGCTCGACGTGGCGCGCGACTACAGTGTCGGCTACCACGAGCTGCAAAGCGCCAACCCCGGCGTGGATACGTGGATCCCCGGCGACGGCACCCGCGTGCTGCTGCCGACGCGCTACGTGCTGCCCGCAGCACCGCGCGAGGGGATCATCATCAACCTGCCGGAGTATCGGCTGTACTACTTCCCCAAGCCCGAGGACGGCGAGCGCGCCGAGGTCCAGACCTATCCCATCAGCATCGGCAAGATGGACTGGAACACCCCGCTCGGCACGCACCGCATCATCGGCAAGCAGGAAAACCCGTCCTGGTACCCGCCCGAGTCGATCCGCCAGGCGCGGGCGGAGCGCGGCGAAACCCTGCCGCGCGTGGTGCCGCCGGGCCCGGAGAACCCGCTCGGCAACTACGCCATGCGGCTCAACCTGACCTCTTACCTGATCCACGGCACGAATAATCCCGACGGCGTCGGCATGCGCGTGACCTCGGGTTGCATCCGCATGTTCCCCGAGCATATCGAGCGGCTGTTTCCGCTCGTGCCGGTGGGCACGCCGGTGCGCATCATGAGCGAGCCGATCAAGGTGGGCTGGGCCGCGGATACGCTGTATGCGGAAGTGCATCCGCCGCTCGAGGAAGAGAGCGAATCGCAGCTGCGCATGCGTTTTACCAGCCTGCTGCGCGCGGCGGCCTACGAGCGCGGGGTCGAAATCGACTGGGCGCGGGCGGATGTCATCTTTGCGGCTGCGACCGGCGTGCCGACGGAGGTGCCGCTGCGGGAGCTGAGGGTCGCGACGCCGTAGCGGGGCGGCATGCTCCGGGCAAGAAAAAAGGCCGCAGCAAGCTGCGGCCTTTTTTGTGGGTGCGAACCCGTCTTACTTCGACATGGAGCGCTGGAACATCCGCTCGATGCGATCCGTGTTGGCAGCAGCAGCAGCCTGGGCTTCGCTGGCGGCCTGGGCGGCACGGTTGGCGGTGTTCTGCGCATTGGTGGCGATGCGCTTGGCTTCCTCGGCACCGGCGGTGGCGGCACGCGCCTCGCTCAGGGCCTGCTCAGCGGTAGCGCGCACGGCATCCAGGTCTTCGGGAGTGACGGAGGCACAGCCGCTGGTCACGCCGAGCGCAAGGATGGCGGCGCCGGCATACAGAAAATTCTTCTTCATGGATTGCAATCCCCTGGTAACTACGGTGGTTCTTAGCATGCTTGGTTCGCGGTGGATTCATTCCGCCGCGTTTTTGCGCCCGGATAAGTTACATAACGCCGGCGACTAATACAAGCCGGCCCCGGCGCTGCGGAGAAGGGGCTTGCCAGTCATCAATAGCTGTATATACTCACACTACTGTCCATGAATACAGGTAACAGCCGATGGTTGAGGGTCTCACCGCACGCCAGCGCCAGGTGCTCGAACTGGTGCGTGAACACATCGAGGAATCGGGCATGCCGCCGACCCGGGCGGAAATCGCCACGGCGCTCGGCTTTCGTTCCGCCAATGCGGCCGAGGAGCACCTGCGGGCGCTGGCCCGCAAGGGGATGATCGAGCTCCTGCCCGGCGCCTCGCGCGGGATTCGCCTGAAAGACGCAGCCCAGGACGGCGACAGCCTGCCGCTGGTGGGCCGGGTGGCTGCCGGCCGGCCGATCCTGGCCGAGGAGCACATCCAGGGGCGTTACCGGGTCGATCCGGCGCTGTTCCGGCCGCGTCCCCATTACCTGCTGCAGGTGCAGGGCATGAGCATGAAGGATGCCGGCATCTTTGACGGCGACCTGGTGGCGGTGCATCGCACGCCGGACGTACGCAGCCGGCAGATCGTGGTGGCGCGGCTCGATGACGAGGTGACGGTGAAGCGTTACCGCCAGGAAGGGAAGATCGTCTGGCTCTTGCCGGAGAATGCCGACTTCGAGCCCATCCGCGTCGACCTCGACCGCCAGCCCATCGTCATCGAGGGCGTGGTGGTGGGCGTCGTGCGGCGCAGCTGAGGGCGCGGCAACCCTTGTGTCATGACCAAGGCCGCGGTGCATGAACTCCTGGAGGACCCGCGTCTCTGGCGCGCGGGACGCCGCGACCTGCGCTGGCCCGTACTCCCCAGCGGTTACCCGCAGCTCGATGCCTGGCTTCCCGCGGGCGGCTGGCCGGCCTGCCGCCTGACGGAAATCGTCGTGGAGCGCTGGGGCAGTGGCGAACTGGCGCTCCTCATGCCCCTGCTGGCGCGGCTGTCGGCGGATGACGGGGCGCGGCAGGCCGGACGCTGGATTGCCTGGGTCGCGCCCCCGTTCCTGCCCTATGCGCCCGCGCTGGCTGCGGCCGGTGTCGATCCGGCGCGGGTGCTGCTGGTGCGCACCGGCGATGAGGCGGAGACACTGTGGGCCGCCGAGCAGGCGCTGCGCTCCGGAGGTTGCGCCATCGTGCTGGCCTGGGCGGAGCACGCCACCGGGCCGCAGCTGCGTCGCCTGCAGCTGGCGACTGAGGCCGGACGGACCCCGCTGCTGCTGTTCCGCCCGCCGGCAGTATTGTCGGCCCCGTCTTCAGCCTCGTTGCGCTTGCGTGTGGCTGCCGGAGCCGGGGGTGCCAGCCTGCACCTGCACAAGCACCAGGGCGGTGCGGCAAGCGCCTTGCCCCTGGCCTCGCTGCAACGGCAATGAACCGGGCGAGCGCACAGGCGCGCCCGGACATCTCCGGGCCGCCGGCGGCCCCGTCCGCGGCGCCGGCCGGGCGTGCCGGGAGAGATGGCGTCGCAACGTCCTTGTGGCTTTGCCTCGGCCTGCCGCGCCTGCCGCTGGAGGCACGCGGGATCCGCGCCGGGGAGGACCGGCAGTGCGGGCTGATCGGCGGCGACGGCCGGGTGGTGCTGGCGAACGATACAGCCGCCGCGGCCGGAGTCGTGCCCGGTTTGCCCCTGAATGCCGCCCTGGCGCTGTGCCCGGGCATGGTCGCGCTGGCGCGCGACGAAGCGGCGGAAGCAGCGGCGCTGGCACGCCTCGCTGCCTGGGCAGGCGCCTTCACTTCCACGGTCAGCCTGGCGCCGCCGGCGGCATTGTTGCTGGAAGTGCGCGGCAGCCTGCGCCTGTTCGGCGGCCTCGAGCCATTGCGTGCACGGGTGCGTCGGGCCCTGGAGCGGACCGGGCATGCGGGACGCGATGCCGTGGCGCCGACGCCGCTGGCGGCCTGGTGGCTGGCGCGTGCCGGAGAACGGGAGGCCGTCGTCGAGCCGGCTGCCCTGGCCGGCCGACTGGGACGCTTGCGCCCCGCGGTCACCGGCTGGCCGCAGGCCACGCTGGAGAAGCTGCAGAGCCTCGGTGTCGAGACCCTGGCGGACTGCCTGCGCCTGCCACGTGACGGATTTGCGCGCCGTGTCGGCCGCAGCCCGCTGGCCGATCTCGACCGGGCGCTCGGCCGCCTGGCCGACCCGCGTCCCGTCTTCCGCCTCCCGCCGCGTTACCACGCCGAGATCGAGCTGCCGGCCGAAACCGACGACACGGCCCGGCTGGTGCGGGTGGCGGAGGGACTGTTTGTCGAGCTGGAAGGTTTCCTGCGGGCCTGCCAGCGTGCCGTCACCCGCATCGTGGTGCGCTTCCGGCATCTTGGCCGCCCGCCAAGTGCGCTGGGTATCGGCCTGGCGGCGCCGGGCCTGGACGCGGCGAGGTTCACGACCCTGTTCATTGCTCGCCTGGAGCGGCTGACGCTACCGGCGGCGGTCATCGCGCTGTCAGTGGAGGCCGAGCCGGGCGAAGCGCTGGTCCCCGCCCGCACGGGACTGTTCGGTGACGAGCCGGATACCGAAGCCGGGTTGCACCTGGTCGAGCGCCTGCGCGCGCGGCTGGGGCGCGAAGCGGTACAGGGGTTGGCAGTGCGCGACGATCATCGCCCCGAGGCGGCCTGGGCGGTGCGGGAGCCGGGCTTGAAATCCTGGCCGGCGACAGCGTCGCGTGTGGATGCGGCGGCGACCGCCATGACGCGCGCCGCCAGGCCGCACTGGCTGCTCGATCCACCGCGCCGCCTGCGCAGCCGCGGCGGCCGTCCCTGGCACGAGGGCGAACTGGTGCTCGAGCGCGGGCCGGAGCGCATCGAGACCGGCTGGTGGGACGGGCAGGGGATTGCACGCGACTACTGGGTGGCGCGAACGCCGGCCGGGGCGCGGCTGTGGGTATTCCGGGAGCGGCCGGACAGTGCCGACGCCCGCCCGCAATGGTTCCTGCACGGAGTGTTCGGATGAGCCTGCCGGCTTACGCAGAGCTGCATTGCCTCTCCAATTTCAGCTTCCTGCGCGGCGCCTCGCACCCGGCGGAACTGGTGGAGCAGGCGGCCACGCTCGGCTATGCAGCGCTGGCCCTGACCGACGAGTGCTCGGTGGCCGGCGTGGTGCGGGCCTGGGAGGCGACGCGTGACTGCGGCCTGAAGCTCATCATCGGTAGCGAGTTCCGTCTCGAGGACGGCCTGCGGCTGGTGCTGCTGGCCGCCGACCGTGAGGGCTACGGGCGCCTGTGCCGGCTGATCACGCGCGGCCGGCGTGCGGCAGCCAAGGGCGAGTACCTGCTCAGCCGCGACGACCTGGCCGACGGCCTGGCCGCGGCCCTGCCGGGCTGCCTGGCCCTGTGGCTGCCCGGCGATGAACCGGATGAGGACGAGGGCCGCTGGGTGGCGACGCATTTCCCCGGCCGGGCCTGGCTGGCGGTGGAACTGTTTGCCGGCGGCGACGATGCCGCGCGGCTGGCTGAGCTCGAGACCCTCGGCGAGCGCCTCGGCCTGCCGCGGGTGGCGGCGGGCGATGTGCACATGCATCACCCGCAACGCCGTCCTTTGCAGGACCTGGTCACCGCCATTCGCCTCACGCAGCCGCTGCAGGCGCTTGGCCGGCGGTTGTTCCCCAACGGCGAGCGCCACCTGCGTCCGCGCAAGCGGCTGGCCCGGCTGTACC
The DNA here is from genome assembly GCA_964413755.1 of uncultured Thioalkalivibrio sp. Taxonomy (GTDB): domain Bacteria; phylum Pseudomonadota; class Gammaproteobacteria; order Steroidobacterales; family XN24; genus XN24. The sequence continues at coordinate 10,093 of CAYPTW010000081.1, forward strand.
CGCCGGCGTTGCTGGCGGAGAGCGTGGCCATTGCGGCGCGCTGTGACTTCACCCTGGACGAACTCGACTGGCGTTACCCGGCCGAGCTCGTTCCCGCCGGCCATACGCCAACCTCCTGGCTCTGCCAGCTGACTCAGGAAGGCATGGCGCGGCGCTGGCCGCAAGGCGCGCCGGAGACGGTGCGCCAGACGATCAACCGCGAACTGGGCCTGATCGGGGAGCTCGGCTACGAGGCCTA
>CAYPTW010000082.1:0-10149 GCA_964413755.1 uncultured Thioalkalivibrio sp.
TCCACTGGGTCCGCCTCACGACGCGGCAGGACCTGTCGGGAGACCTCTCGGCCGCAGCCATCACGACCATCCTGCTGGTACCGCAGGGGCTCGCCTACGCCATGGTGGCGGGCCTGCCGCCGGTGGTCGGCCTGTACGCCTCCATCCTGCCCGCCATTCTCTATGCCATCCTCGGCACCAGCCGGGACCTGTCGGTCGGCCCGACCTCGGTCGCCGCCATCATGGTCGCGACCGCAACCGCCGGCGCGGGCGCGGGCATCGACCCGGTCGCGTCCGCATTGATCCTGTCCGCGCTGTCGGGGCTCATCCTGCTGACCATGGGCCTGCTGCGCATGGGCGTGTTCGCCAACCTCCTCAGCCAGCCCGTGTTGACCGGCTTTTCCAGCGGCGCGGCCGTGGTGATCATGGCCGACCAGTTGCGCCACTTTGCCGGTATCGAGCTGCCCACGGGACTCCAGCCCCACGAAATGGTGGCGTACCTCGGCGCGCGCGCCGGCATCCTCAACTGGCAGACGCTCGCCGTCGGCGGCCTGGCACTGGTGCTGCTGCTGGTGAGCACCGGAACCACGCGCACCGGCCGCAGGATCCACGCAGCCACTGCACGCCTGATGCCGGTGCTGGTACTGGCCCTCGGCGCCGGCGCCGTGGTGGGCTTCGGGCTCGAGCGCGTCCCGCTGGTCGGCGCCATCAGCGCGCGCCCCCCGATGCTCGACATCAGCATGCCCGGCGTGGGTGCCTGGGTGGCCCTGCTGCCGTCGGCGGCGCTGATCAGCATCATCGTCTTCGTCGAGAGCGTCAGCATCGCCAAGTTCCTCGGCGCCCGGCGGCGCGAAGCCATCGACGCCGACCAGGAACTGGTGGCCCTCGGTGCGGCCAACATCGGCTCTGCCGTGTCCGGTGCGCTGCCGGTCGCCGGCAGCTTCAGCCGCAGCATGGTGAACTACACCTCCGGCGCCCGCAGCCAGCTGGCGTCGATCTTCCTCGCGCTGTTCACCGCGGCCACGCTGCTGCTCTTCGCGCCGCTCTTCAGCGGCCTGCCCAAGGCGGCGCTGGCGGCGATCATCATCGTGGCCGTCGCCAGCCTGGTCGACCTGCGCTCCATCCCCGAGACCTGGCGCTACAGCAAGGCCGACGGCGCCTCCAACCTCGTGACTTTCCTCGGCGTGCTCGCCTACGGCGTGGAGGCCGGCCTGGTAATGGGCGTGCTGCTGTCCGTGCTGCTGTACATCTGGCGCACCGGGCACCCCAACATCGCCGTCGTCGGCAGGCTGCCCCATTCCACGGAGTTTCGCAGCATCGCGCGCCACAAGGTCGAGACCTGGCCCGACATTCTCCTGGTGCGCGTGGACGAGAACCTTTACTTCGCCAACGTCGGGCACGTACAGGACATGATCACGCGCGAGTTCCAGGCCCGCCCGGGCATCAAGCACCTGGTGCTGGTGATGAGCGGCGTCGGCTTCGTCGACTCCAGCGCGCTGAATTCGCTGCAGGTGGCAGCCGAGAACCTGCGTGCTTCCGGCGTGACCATCCACCTCGCCGACGTCAAGGGTCCCGTGATGGACCGCCTCAGGCGCACCAAGATCTTCGAGCACCTGGCGCCGGGCCAGGTCTTCCCTACGCCGCAGGTAGCGGTGACCGCGCTGACACGCGCGACCGAGCGCGAGAAGGAACTGATCCCGATCTAGCGACGGGCGCCGGCGTCAGCCGACCGACAGGATGCGCATGCTGTTGGTGCCCCCGGCGATGCCGGCGGCGTGCCCTTCGGTCAGCAGCACGCGGTCGCCGCCACGCACCAGGCCGCGCTCCAGCAGCACGCGCGAGATCGCCTCGAACTCGCCCTCGCCCTGCTCCGCCAGCACGTCGAACGGCACCGGGTACACGCCGCGGTACAGCGCCACGCGGCGCCGCGTGCTCTCGTTGCGGCTGAAGGCGTAGATGGGGATGCCGGAGCGGATGCGCGACATCCACAGCGCGGTGTTGCCGGACTCCGTGAGCGCCACGATGGCGCGCACGTCCATGTGGTTGGCGGTGTACATGGTGGCCATGGCGATGGCCTCGTCGGTGCGCTCGAACACGTCGTCCATGCGGTGGTGCGAGGTCGACGTTGCGCGCTGCCGCTCCGCTGACAGGCAGGCGCTGGCCATGGCCTCCACCGCCTTCACCGGGTGCCGTCCCACCGCCGTTTCGCCGGACAACATGACCGCGTCGCTGCCATCGAGCACCGCGTTCGCCACGTCGGACACCTCGGCCCGGGTGGGAATGGGCTCGTGGATCATCGACTCCATCATCTGGGTGGCCGTGATCACCACCCGGTTGAGGCCGCGCGCGACGCGGATGATGTGCTTCTGTACGCCGGGGACCTCGGCAAAACCGATCTCGACGCCGAGGTCGCCGCGCGCCACCATCACGACCTCGCTGGCCCGCGCGATCTCCTCGATGTGTGTCACGGCTTCGGCGCGCTCGATCTTCGCCACCAGCAAGGCCTCGCCCCCGGCGGCACGCAGCAGGCTGCGCGCCTCCTCCATATCGGCAGCCGAACGGGGGAAGGACACGGCGAGGTAGTCGACCTCCAGCCGCGCGGCGAGCTCGATGTCCTCGCGGTCCTTCTCCGTCAGCGCGCCGGCAGACAGCCCGCCGCCTTGCCGGTTGATGCCCTTGCCGCCACTCAGCACGCCGCCCACGCGCACCACGCATTCCACCCGGCTGCCCGCGACACGCTGCACCTCGAGCGTGATGGCACCGTCGTTGAGCAACAGTATGTCGCCCGCACGGACGTCACGCGGCAGCTGCTTGTAGGTGACGCCGACGGCGCCCTGGTCGCCGGCATCGGCGGCGAGGTCCGCATCGAGGACGAAGGGCGCGCCGTCGACCAGCTCGACCTGCCCGCAGGCAAACTGCTCGACACGGATCTTGGGGCCCTGCAGGTCGCCAAGGATGGCGACGTCGCGCCCCATCGCCGCAGCCGTCTCGCGCACCGCACGCACGCGGCGCTCGCGATCCGCAGCACCGCCGTGGGAAAAGTTGAGGCGAACGACGTCGACGCCCGCCTGCAGCAGGCGTTCCAGCACGCCGGGGCGGTCCGTGGCCGGGCCCAGCGTGGCGACGATCTTGGTGCGCTTCATCAGGAGGAGGCCGCTGAGCCCCGGGCGCGCTCTTCGAGCATGGCCACGGCGGGCAGCGTGCGCCCCTCGAGGAACTCCAGGAAGGCCCCGCCCCCGGTGGAGACGTAGGACACCTTGTCCGTGAGACCGAAAGCATCGAGCGCCGCCAGGGTGTCGCCGCCGCCGGCGATGGAAAAAGCGTCGCTGGCCGCGACGGCCTCGGCGAGGGCCCGCGTGCCCGCGGCGAAACGCTCGTCCTCGAACACGCCCACCGGCCCGTTCCACACGATGGTGCCGGCGCGGGCGAGGATCTCAGCGTAAGCCCGCGCCGTGTCCGGCCCCACGTCGAGGATCATCTCGTCGGCGCCGACCTCCGCCACCGGTCGCAGTTCGGCCGCGTGTCCCGGCTCGAGGCCGCGCGCGACCACCACGTCGCTGGGCAGGGGGATGGCGGCGCCCCGGGCCTGCGCCTTCTGCACCAGTCCGCGAGTCTCGTCCAGCAGGTCCGGCTCGTACAGCGACTTGCCCACGCCATGCCCGGCGGCGGCGATGAAGTTGTTGGCGATGCCCCCGCCGACGATGAGCTGGTCGACCCGGTCGAGCAGGGTTTCCAGGACCGTGAGCTTGGTCGACACCTTGGAGCCGCCGACGATGGCCACCAGCGGTCGCGCCGGCTCGTGCAGCGCTTTTCCCAGCGCCTCGAGCTCGGTCGCCAGCAGCGGCCCCGCACAGGCCACGGGGGCGAAGCGCGCCACGCCATGGGTACTGGCCTGGGCACGGTGTGCCGTGCCGAAGGCATCCATCACGAAAATGTCGCACAGCGCCGCCATGCGCCGCGCCAGCGCCTCGTCGTCCTTCTTCTCGCCCTTGTTGAAGCGCACGTTCTCGCACAGCACGACCTCGCCCGGCTGCACTTCGACCCCGTCGAGCCAGTCGCGCTGCAGCCGCACCGGCTGCCCGAGCAGCCCGGCGAGATGCTCCGCCACGGGCGCCAGCGAGTACTTCGGGTCGAACTCGCCCTCCGTCGGCCGGCCGAGATGCGACAGCAGCATCAGCGCCGCACCCTTGTCCAGCGCCAGGCGGATGGTCGGCAGCGACGCCCGGATGCGGGCGTCGCTGGTCACCCGGCCGTTGTCCACGGGGACATTCAGGTCCTCGCGCACCAGGACCCGCTTGCCGGCCAGGTCCAGGTCCGCCATGCGTAACACGTCCATCAATGCCCTACTTGGCGTTCATCAGGGCGATGGTGGTATCGAGCATGCGATTGGAGAAGCCCCACTCGTTGTCGTACCACGAGCAGATCTTCACCAGGCGCTTGTCGACGACGCGCGTCAGCGAGGACTCGTACACCGAGGAGCGCGGATCGTGGTTGAAATCGATCGACACGAGCGGCTCGCGGTTGAAGCCGAGGATGCCCTTGAGGCGGCCCTGCGAAGCCTCCTCCAGCACCTTGTCGATCTCGTCCTTGCTGGTGTCGCGTGCGGCGGTGAAAGTCAGGTCCACCATGGACACGTTGATGGTCGGTACGCGGATGGCAAAGCCGTCCAGCTTGCCGGCCAGTTCCGGCAGCACCAGGCCCACGGCCGCGGCGGCGCCGGTCTTGGTCGGGATCATCGACATGGTCGCCGAGCGCGCCCGGCGCAGGTCGGAGTGGTAGACGTCCGTCAGCACCTGGTCGTTGGTGTAAGCGTGGATGGTGGTCATCAGGCCGTGCACCACGCCGATCGCCTGGTGCAGCGGCTGGACCAGGGGCGCGAGGCAGTTGGTGGTGCACGAGGCGTTCGAGATCACTTCGTCGCTCGCCTTGAGCGTGCTGTCGTTGACGCCGTAGACCACGGTGGCGTCGACGTCCTTCCCGCCCGGCGCCGAGATGATGACCTTCTTTGCCCCGGCCTGCAGGTGGGCCGCAGCCTTTTCCTTGCTGGTGAACAGGCCGGTGCATTCCAGCACCACGTCGACGCCCAGCTCCTTCCACGGCAGGTTGGCGGGATTGCGCTCCGCCAGCACGCGGATGCGATCGCCGTTGACGACCAGGCTGTCGCCGTCGACGCTGACCTCGCCGGTGAACTTGCCGTGCGCGGTGTCGTAGCGCGTCAGGTGCGCATTGGTGTTCGCGTCGCCGAGATCGTTGATCGCCACGATGCTGATCTCGTCGTTGCGGCCCGACTCGTAGAGTGCGCGCAGGATGTTGCGGCCGATGCGGCCATAACCGTTGATGCCAACCTTGATCGCCATGGTCTATCTCCTTGACTGCCGCGCCCGCAGCCTGCGGGACACGAATTACACCAGTGAATTTCCTAGAGCAGCGCCTTCAGCCGTGCAGCCACATGCGCCGCCGTAAACCCGAAATGCTCGAACAGTTCGCCCGCCGGCGCCGACTCGCCGAAGCGCTCGATGCCGATGACGTCGCCGGCATCGCCGACGAAGGGATACCAGCTGTCCGGGACGCCCGCCTCCACCGCGAGGCGCGCCTTGACGGCCGGGGGCAACACCGTTTCGCGCCACGCGGCATCCTGGCCCCGGAACGCCTCGATGCAGGGCATCGAAACCACGCGCACGCCGATGCCCTCTTGCGCCAGCTGCCCGGCGGCGGCCATCGCCAGCGCCACTTCCGAGCCGGTGGCAATGATGATCGCCTGCGTTTCGCCTTCGGGCTGGTGCAACACATAGCCGCCGCGACGGATGTCAGCCAGCTGCGCCGGCGTACGCTGCTGCGGCGCCAGGTTCTGGCGTGACAGCGCCAGCACCGTCGGCGTGCTGCGGCTCTCGATCGCATCCTGCCAGGCGACCGCCGTCTCGGCGACGTCGCAGGGGCGCCAGACACGCAGGTTGGGTATCAGCCGCAGGCTCGCCACGTGCTCGATCGGCTGGTGCGTGGGCCCGTCCTCGCCCAGGCCGATGGAATCGTGCGTGTACACCAGCGTCACCGGCTGGCGCATCAGTGCCGCCATGCGCACCGCGTTGCGGGCGTAGTCGGAGAACACCAGGAACGTGCCGCCGTAGGGCTTGAAGCCGCCATGCAGGGCGAGGCCGTTCATGATCGCCGTCATGCCGAACTCGCGCACGCCGTAATGCAGGTAGTTGCCGTCGAAGTCGCCCGCGGCGATGCGGCGACTGCCCTTGAAGAAGGTGTTGTTGGAGCCGCTCAGGTCGGCCGAGCCGCCGATCAGCTCGGGCAGCGACGGGCCGAAGGCATTCAGCGCCATCTCCGAGGCCTTGCGCGTGGCCACGGCCTTGTCGCCGGCGGCCAGCGCCGTGATGGCTTCCCCGGCCGCTGCGCTCCAGCCGGGCGGCAGCTCACCCGCCAGGCGACGCTGCAGCTCGGCGTGCTCTGCGGGGTATTCCGTGGCGTAAGCGGCCATGCGCTCGGCCCAGGCGGCTTCGGCCGCCGCGCCGCGTTCGCGCGCATCCCATGCGGCGCGGATGTCTGCCGGGATGACGAAGGGGTCGTGCGGCCAGCCGATGTTCGCGCGCGTCGCCGCCACCTCGTCAGGGCCCAGCGCCGCGCCGTGCGTGGCCTCCGTGCCCTGCTTGTTGGGCGCGCCCCAGCCGATCACCGTGCGGCAGCAGATGAGCGTGGGCCGGCCGGTCTCGGCCTTGGCAGCCGCGATCGCCGCCTGCACGGCCTCGGGGTCGTGCCCGTCGACGCCCGGCACCACGTGCCAGCCGTAGGCCTCGAAGCGCGCCGGCGTGTCGTCGGTGAACCAGCCTTCCACCTCGCCGTCGATGGAAATGCCGTTGTCGTCGTAAAACACCACCAGCTTGCCCAGGCCGAGGGTCCCTGCCAGCGAGCAGGCCTCGTGCGACACGCCCTCCATCAGGCAACCGTCCCCGGTGAACACCCAGGTGTGATGGTCCACGACCTCGAAGCCGGGCCGGTTGTAGCGGGCGGCCAGGACGCGCTCCGCGAGCGCCATGCCGACGGCATTGGCGAGGCCCTGGCCGAGCGGGCCGGTGGTGGTCTCGACACCCATGTCCGGCTCGTACTCCGGGTGGCCGGCGGTGCGCGCCCCGAACTGCCTGAAGTTGCGGATCTCCTCCATCTGCAGGGGGTAGCCCGTGAGGTGCAGGAGGGAATACAGCAGCATCGACCCGTGGCCGTTGGAGACCACGAAGCGATCCCGATTGGGCCAACGCGGATTACCGGGGTTGTGGCGGAGAAAGTCGTTCCACAGGACTTCTGCGATGTCGGCCATGCCCATGGGCATGCCGGGATGGCCGGAATTGGCCTGCTGGACCGCATCCATGCTCAACGCGCGGATAGCGTTGGCAAGATCTCTACGCGACGGCATCGGGGCTCCGAAAATGCAGCTGGCGGGTAAGCGAGTCATGTTCGCCCAATAAGGCGCCAGCGGCAAGCCCGCGAAACGGGCGCAGATGCAGCATTCGCCGCTTTTTCAGGATGTTGGGATCAGTCCCGCCACTTGATGGAGCAGCCCACGGAGGGCCATTGGGACTCCGGTGCGGTACCGGTCGCGGCCACCCCGCGCATTGCCTCGAACAACTCGCGCCGCGCATCCGCTGCGGCCCGCCCCGGCGTAGCGGCATCGATGCGGCCGCGGTAGCGCAGCTTCAGTCCCGCGTCGTAGCCGAAGAAGTCGGGCGTGCACACCGCCCCGTAGGCGCGCGCGACCTGCTGTGTCTCGTCGAGCAGGTAAGGGAAAGTGAAGCCGGCTTCCTGCGCCAGGCGGGCCATGGCCTCCGGGCCGTCCTGGGGGTACGCGACGATGTCATTCGGCATGATCGCCACGCTCTTCACGCCCAGCGGCTCGAGCTCGCGACAGTCGCGCACGATACGTTCCAGCGCTGACTGCACGAAGGGACAGTGATTGCAGATGAACATCACCAGCGTGCCGCGCTCGCCGCGACAGTCCGCCAGCGTCCACTCGCGCCCGTGGCTGTCAGGCAGGCGAAAGTCGGGCGCCGCGGCGCCCAGTTCCGCTGCCGGGGTCTCCGTCCTCGCCATCGCGTACTCCCCCTGCTGTCGACGAATCTTACAGCCGGCCACCGCAGGCGCGCGGGCCAACGGCCATCCTGGACGGTATACTAACGGACTTTTTCCGCTCCTTGATGGAACCCGAAGCATGGCCAATGACTATCTCTTCACCTCGGAATCCGTATCCGAAGGACACCCGGACAAGATTGCCGACCAGGTCTCAGACGCCGTCCTCGACGCCATCCTCAAGGAGGATGCAGGGGCTCGCGTTGCGGTCGAGACCATGGTCAAGACCGGCATGGCCATCATCGCCGGTGAAGTCACCACCACCGCGTGGGTCGACCTCGAGGACCTGACGCGCCAGACGATCCTGGACATCGGCTACAACAGCTCGGAGCTCGGCTTCGACGGCGCCACCTGCGCCGTGCTCAACGCCATCGGCAAGCAGTCGCCCGACATCAACCAGGGCGTGGACCGGAGCGACCCGCGCGAGCAGGGCGCCGGCGACCAGGGGCTGATGTTCGGCTATGCCACCAACGAGACCGAATCGCTCATGCCGGCGCCGATCTATTACGCGCACAAGCTGGTGGAGCGCCAGGCCATCGAGCGCAAGAACGGCACGCTGCCCTGGCTGCGCCCGGACGCCAAGAGCCAGATCACCTTCCGCTACGAGGACAACCGGCCGGTCGGCATCGATGCCATCGTGCTGTCCACCCAGCACGCCCCCGACATCGGCCGCAAGGAGCTCGAGGAAGCGGTGATGGAGGTGATCATCCAGCCGGTGATCCCGCAGGAATGGCTGGCCTCCTGCAAGCGCTTCCACATCAACCCGACCGGCTCCTTCGTCATCGGCGGGCCGCTGGGCGATTGCGGCCTGACCGGCCGCAAGATCATCGTCGACACCTACGGCGGCATGGCGCGCCACGGCGGCGGCGCCTTCTCGGGCAAGGACCCGTCCAAGGTCGACCGCTCGGCAGCCTACGCCGCGCGCTGGGTGGCGAAGAACATTGTCGCCGCAGGCCTGGCCGAACGCTGCGAGATCCAGATTTCCTACGCCATCGGCGTGGCTGAACCGACCTCGATCACGGTGGAGACCTTCGGCACCGGCAAGGTTTCCAACCAGAAGCTGACCGAGATGGTGCGGCGTCATTTCGACCTCACGCCGTACGGCATCATCCAGGAGCTCGACCTGATCCGGCCGATCTACAAGGCGACCGCCGCCTACGGGCATTTCGGCCGCGACAACCCGGAGTTCACCTGGGAAAACACCGACAAAGCCGAGTTGCTGCGAAACGAGGTGTGAGTTTCGCGCGAATACGGGGCGCACAGACACAGATTCAACCCACGCGTGGACGACCGGGCCCAGGGGCTACCGAAGCGCGGAGCAGAGGAAGACATGACCATGCAGACTGCCGAGAAGATCAAGCCTGATTACCACGTCGCCGACATCGGCCTGGCCGACTGGGGCCGCCGCGAGCTGGCCATTGCCGAAACCGAGATGCCGGGCCTGATGGCCTTGCGCGCCAAGTACGGCAAGGACAAGCCGCTCAAGGGCGCGCGCATCGCGGGCAGCCTGCACATGACCATCCAGACCGCCGTGCTGATCGAGACGCTGGTGGAACTGGGCGCCGACGTGCGCTGGGCCAGCTGCAACATCTATTCAACCCAGGACCATGCCGCGGCCGCGATCGCCGCCGCCGGCGTGCCGGTGTTCGCCTTCAAGGGCGAGACGCTGGACGAATACTGGGACTTCACCCACCGCATCCTCGACTGGGGCGACGGCGGGCTGCCGAACATGATCCTGGACGACGGCGGCGACGCCACGCTGGCCGTCACCCTCGGCGCGCGTGCGGAGCAGGACCCGTCCCTGCTGGACAACCCGTCCAGCGAGGAAGAAGTCGCCCTGTTCAAGGCGCTGAAGCGCCGCATCGAGGCCCGTCCGGGCTGGTACGCCAAGGCACAGGCCGCCATCCGCGGCGTGACCGAGGAGACCACCACGGGCGTGCACCGCCTGTACCAGATGGAGAAGGAGGGTCGCCTGCCCTTCCCGGCCATCAACGTCAATGACTCGGTCACCAAGAGCAAGTTCGACAACCTCTACGGCTGCCGCGA
>CAYPTW010000083.1:0-10080 GCA_964413755.1 uncultured Thioalkalivibrio sp.
GTGCTCGACCGGGTGCGCGAGTCGGGCGAGTCTTACGTCGTGGAGCGGGGCGGGCAGCCGGTGGTCCAGGTGTCGCCGACGCCCGGTCGCCAAGACGCGCAACAGGCGCTGGCCGACCTCTACCGCACGCTGCCGCCCGAGGCGGCGCAGGACTGGCTGGACGACGCCCGCCGCGGTGGCGAGGCGCTCGACGACGAGCTGCGCGATCCGTGGGCTTCCTGATCGACACCTGCATCTGGATCGACGTCGAGCAGGGCCGGCTCGGTCCGGCGGACGTCGCGGCCTTCACGGGCGACGCGCCGGTCTACTTGTCCCCGGTCACCCTCGCCGAACTGCGTCTCGGCATCGAGATGGCGACCGATGCCGGCGTGCGACAGAAGCGGCTGGCGACGTACCGGCGGATGAAGCGCAAGCCCTTGCTGCCGATCGATGCCGATACGGCGGACGTGTTCGGAGAGATCGCAGGCATCCTCGCCCGGACCGGCGCACGATCCCATCGCACGCGCGTGCAGGACCTGTGGCTGGCCAGCCAGGCCATCCAGCACGGGCTCGGCCTCGTCACGCGCAACCCGGCGGACTTTGCCGGGATTCCCGGGCTCGAGGTGGTCGAGGTCAACGTCACCCCAACCGGCTGACGCGCGGCCGCCTCACTCCCCCGTCGGCACCACCGTCCAATGCCGCCCGCTGCGCGCGAGCTCGTAGCCGAACTCGAACAGGCGGGTCATGTAGTCGCGGTCGAAGGTCTCGGCCGGCTCGCCCTCGAAGCTGTCCGGGATCCAGGCGACGTGGTAGCTGAAACCGTACTCGCCCGAGATGGCGTAGAGCTTGGCCAGGTCGCCGATGCCCTGGGCCCGGATGAGCGTCGAGACGGTGCGCGTCAGCACCGGCACCAGGCGGCGCGGCACGGCCTTCGCATCCTGGCGGACGCGTGCATTGCGGATCACGTACAGGTCCGGCACGCCCTGGACTTCGAGATGCGCCATCACGTCGCTCCAGTCGATGCCGAGCGAGGCCAGGAACAGCTGCGAGGTGACGCCGCCGTCGACGTGCATCTCGTCGTAGCGCCGGCCGTTCGCCTCGACCTCGATCATCACCGGCGGAAAGGCGCCGGGGATGGCGGTGGAGGCGAGTATGACGTCGTAGATGAGTTCGCGCGCCTCGGGTGTGCCCAGGGCCGCGATGCGCGTGATGTCCCACACCACCGGCCGACCGGCGTCGAGGTTGGTGGTGCCGACAAACAGCGAGCGGCCGCGGGCGCCCTCGGTGGCGATGGCGGCGATCACCTCGTCGTCGAGGTAGCCGGCGATGAGCGCGCGCAGGCGAGCGGTGCTCAGGGCGGCGTCGCCGCGCAAGAGGTCCAGCAGGCCGCGCGATTCCACCAGGTCTTCGGTCGCGTAACGGGTGTAGATCTCGCGCAGCGTCGCATCGTAGGCCGGGCCGAGGAAGGCGAAGGGCGCGATCAGGGCGCCGGTGCTGGTGCCGGAGACGATCTGGAATTCCGGCCGCGAGCCGTGCGCGCTCCAGCCCGCCAGCAGCCCGGCACCGAAGGCGCCGTTGCCGCCGCCGCCGGACAGCACGAGGTAATCGTGCTCGCGGCCCATCACGCCACTGTGCGTCTGCTGCAGCGTTTCCCGCGGCAGGGCGAGCCAGGCCTGTAATTCGCGTGGCGGCTCGTCACCCCACTGACGCGCCTGCGGAATCCCGGGCAGCTCGGCCATCTCGGCCAGTTCCGGCGGCAGCGGCTCGAGTCGCTGGGGTGGTGCGGCGCAGCCGGCCAGGCCGGCCAGGCCGGCGAGCAGCAGGACGAGCGCGCCCGACGCGCGGTGGCGGCTACAGGCTCGAGGCACGGATTTTCCTCGCATCACGGCTCTCCATTCTCGGCCCGGGCCCGCCTTGCCGGCAATGCGCCGTCCGCCCAGAATGGGGGTCGTAACCCCACGCGTGGATATCGGCATGCATTTTGGCGAAGACGAGCTGCAAAGGCATTTTGGCCAGATCTGGCCCTTACATGTGGAGCATTTCACGGCCCTGCTGATCGCCCTGCGCGAGCAGTTCGGCGGTGATCTCGACCGCATGCTGGTGCTGGCCGTCGTTGGCATGCGCTCCTTGCCGCCACAGCGCGTGCAGGGCCGTTCCTTTGCCGAGTTCCAGGCCGGGCAGCTGGCCCAGCAGCCGCGACCCATCAACGTGCAGTCGATCGCGGAGACCACCGGCATTGCGCGCGAGACGGTGCGGCGCAAGGTGGCGGAGCTCGAAGCCGCCGGCTGGATCGAGCGCGGGGAGGACGGTCACCTCGTGGTCAGCCCGCGGGCCCGCGATGACCTTGCCCCCGCGACGCAGGCGACCATGCGCTACCTGGTCGCCATCGGCGCAGCCTGCGTCGAGGCGGCAGGCTAGCCGGCCTTGGAACGTGACTGCATGCCCTTCGCAGCACACCGGCCCGCACCGCGCCCCGTCGCACGAGCCACGATCCTGCTCGTCGCCGCCGTGCTGCTCGCCGCCTGTCGCCCGACCACGGCGATCAATGCCTTCAGCCCGTCGGACCACTATATAAAGGAGGCCGGCCAGGCCTACGGTGCGGACCCGCGCCAGCAACTCGACCTGTACCGGCCGACCGAGCGCGCAGACGACGCGCCGGTGCTCGTGTTCTTCTACGGCAACGGCTGGCGCGAGGCGGCACGCGCGGATTTCGAGTTCGTCGCCGCGGCGCTGACGTCCGACGGCATCACCGTCCTCATCCCGGACTACCGCGCCCATCCGCAGGTGACCTTTCCCGCCTTCGTCGAGGACGGCGCCGCGGCAGTGCGCTGGGCCATGGACAACATCGCCGGCGTGGCGGACGGCACACGGCCGCTGTACCTCATGGGGCACTCCGCCGGGGCGCAGATTGCGGCCCTGCTGGCGCTCGATCCGCGCTACCTGGCCGCGGTGACCGAGTCACCGCCGCCGTTGGCGGGTTTTATCGGCCTGTCCGGGCCTTATGACTTCCTGCCTTTGGACGAGGGCTACCTGCAGACCGTATTCCCCGAGGAAACGCGTCCGCAAAGCCAGCCGATCAATTTCGTCTCCGCCGCCGCGCCGCGCACGCTGCTGGTACACGGCACGGACGACCGGCGCGTGCTGCCCGAGCACAGCCGGCGCCTGGCGCAGCGGCTGGAGGAAGAGGGCGTGCCGGTCACGCTGCGCATGTACGACGGCACCGGGCACGTGCGCGTGGTCGCGGCCCTTGCGCCGCCGTTGCAGTTCATCGACGACACCCTGGACGACGTGGTCGCCTTCATCCGCGCGGACTAGCGCCGGCGCGCTAAACTGGGGCGTACATTCGCATCCCAAGGAGGCGCAGCATGGCCTTCCTTTCCGTCAATCCCGCCACCGGCGAGGAGTTCTTCCGCGCCGCCGGCCACGACCCCGACCAGGTTGAGGCCATCCTCGATGCCGCGGCCCTGGCTGCGCCCGACTGGCGTGACCAGCCCCTCGCCGAGCGCGCCGAGCTGCTGCGCCGGGTGAGCCGCGTGCTGCAGGCGCGGCGCGACGAGCTCGCCAACCTGGCGACGCTGGAAATGGGCAAGCTCAAGGCCGAGGCGCGCGCCGAGATCGAGAAGTGCGCCAGCGCCTGTGACTACTACGCCGAGCACGCCGAAGCGTTCCTCGCCGACGAGGTGATTGCCACCGACGCGGCCGACAGCCGCGTGGTCTACCAGCCGCTCGGCACGGTGCTGGCGGTGATGCCGTGGAACTTCCCCTTCTGGCAGGCCATCCGCTGCGCCGCGCCCGCTCTTGCGGCCGGCAACACGGTGCTGCTGAAGCACGCCTCGAACGTGCCGCAATGCGCCCTCGCCATCGAGCAGGTGTTCGCCGACGCGGGCTGCCCGGAGGGCGTGTTCCGCACCCTGCTCATCGGCAGCGACACGGTGGACACGGTGATCGAGGACCCGCGTGTGCACGCGGTATCGCTCACCGGCAGCGACAAGGCCGGGCGCGCGGTCGCGGCGGCGGCCGGCGGCCAGCTGAAGAAATGCGTGCTCGAGCTGGGCGGCTCGGACGCCTTCATCGTGCTGGCCGACGCCGATCTCGATGCGGCCGTGGCCCAGGGCCTGAAGTCGCGCTTCCAGAACGCCGGCCAGAGCTGCATCGCCGCCAAGCGCTTCCTCTTGCACGCCGACATCGCGGACGAGTACCTCGAGCGCTTCGTCGCCGGCGCCGCGGCGCTGGTCCCCGGCGATCCGTCGGCGGACGAGACGACCCTCGGACCGATGGCACGTGCCGACCTGCGCGACGAGCTGCACGCCCAGGTGGAGGATGCCGTCGAGCGCGGCGCGCAGGTGCTCACCGGCGGCCAGCCGCTGGACGGGCCCGGGGCTTTCTACGCCCCCACGGTGCTGGACGGCATCACACCCGACATGCGCGCCTGGAGCGAGGAGCTGTTCGGGCCGGTGGCCTCGGTGATGCGCGTGGAGGATGCGGAGCATGCCCTGGTCATCGCCAACGGCAGTCCCTTCGGTCTCGGCGGCTGCGTCTGGACCCGGGACCTGGAGCGCGGCGCCGCCCTGGCACGACGGCTGGAATGCGGCGCCGCCTTCGTCAACGGCATGGTGAAGAGCGATCCGCGCGTGCCCTTCGGCGGCGTGAAGGACTCGGGCTACGGCCGCGAGCTGTCGCGCCACGGGTTGCTGGAGTTCGTCAACGCCAAGACCCTGTGGGTGGCGTGAGCCGGTGCCGGTGCGGCTGGACTGCAGCGGCGGGACTGGGGTAGGTTCAACGCAGCATCGACAACAGGAGAGCAAGAGCATGAAGCAGGGTTTCGTCAAAGTCGTGACCGTCGTGGCAACGCTGGCCTTCGGCGCCACCGGGCTGGTCGCTCCGGCCCATGCCACGGTGATCGGCACGCAGACCGTGATGGCCGAATCGGCACGTGCCGACACCCTGGCGCGAGTGCATGCGGCGCTCGACCGCGAGGCCGTGCAGGCGCAGCTGGTGTCGCTCGGCGTTGATCCCGCCGACGCGAAGGCGCGTGTCGCTGCGCTGTCCGACGCGGAGCTGCAGCGGCTCGACGGCCGCCTCGCCGAGCTGCCCGCGGGGGCCGGCGTGATCGAGGTGGTCGGCATCGTGTTCGTGGTGCTGCTGATCCTCGAGCTCGTCGGTGTGACGGACATCTTCAAGAGCTTCTGAGGACTCTTCTCACCAGCCTCGGCTGCAGCCCCGCGTCGGCCGGGTTGCTGGTACTGCTGTTCGCGCTGGGGGGCTGTGCCTCCCAGCGCGTCCTCGTCTCCGCGCTGCCGTCGATGCAGGACAGGGCGGCGGCGGTGGAGCTCGCCGACACCCCGTTCTTCCCGCAGGAGGCAATGCAGTGCGGCCCGGCCGCGCTGGCCACCGTGCTCGGCGCTGCCGGCGTCGCCGCTGATCCAGAACAACTCGCGGCCGAGGTATACACCCCGG
Source organism: uncultured Thioalkalivibrio sp. (assembly GCA_964413755.1). Lineage (GTDB taxonomy): Bacteria > Pseudomonadota > Gammaproteobacteria > Steroidobacterales > XN24 > XN24. The sequence goes on from CAYPTW010000083.1 coordinate 5,437, forward strand.
GGCTGGGCGGCAGCCTGCAGCTGGAGCTGGTGGCTGCGGCGCGGGCGCGCGGCCTGCTGGCGGTCGAGATCGCGCCCGAGCCTGATGCACTGTTTGCCGAACTCATCGCCGGGCGCCCGGTGCTGGTGCTGCAGAACCTGCGCCTGCGTACCCTGCCGGCGTGGCATTACGCCGTGGTGGTGGGCGCCGACCCGGTTGCGAATACCGTGCTGCTGCGCTCCGGCACGCAGGCGCGGCAGGTGCTGCCGGCAGGCGAGTTCGTGCGCAGCTGGGACCTGGCGGAACGCTGGGGGCTGGTGCTGTTACCGCCCGGGGAGCTGCCCGCGCAGCCCGAGCGGGAAGGTTACTTCACCGCCGTGGCCGGCCTGGAGGCCGCCGGACGCCATGCCGCGGCGGCGCGCGCCTGGGCGGCGGCGCTCAGCCAGTGGCCGGACGATGCCGTGGCGCTGTTCGGCTACGCCACGGCCAGCCACCTGGCCGGCGATTCCGCCACGGCTTACGACGCCTACATGGCGTTGCTGGCGCAGGAACCCGGCCACGCGGCCGGGCTGAACAACCTGGCCAACCTGCTGGCCGACCGTGGTTGCAAGGTGGCGGCGCACATCATGGCGCGCCAGGCGCTGGAGGCGGCCACCCCGGGGAGCGCGATCGCCGTGGCGGCGCGCGATACGCTGCAGCGGCTGGAAGCGGCGCGCGCCGCGCCCGGCGTGGCCTGCGATTTGCCCTGAGCTCAGTCCTCGAGCACGAAGGTGACTTTCATGAACACGCGGAACTCTTTCACCGCGCCGTTCTTGACCACGACTTCCTGTTCCTTGATCCACGCGCTCTTCACGTTCTTCAGCGTCTTGTTGGCGCGCTTGATACCGTTCTTGATGGCGTCCTCGAAGCTTTCGGGCGAGGAGGCGCCGATCTCGGTGACTTTCACTACGGACATGGTGTGTTCTCCTGGCGAATGTAGGCAAAAGTATAGGAGTCGCGCCCCGGTTTTTCCTGAGGCGCACAATGGCGCCTCACTCCTATAATCAGGCGCTCAAGCAGCGTGCCAGGCGGCGGCGATGACCACACACAACTGGATCAGCCCGGGCGAACTTCCCCTGCAGGCGCCGCGTGCCGATGTGCCGCTGCGCATCGAGACCCGCGGCGCGGAGCTTTACCGCGACCCGCTGCTCAACAAGGGCACGGCCTTCACGCCGCAGGAGCGCGCCCTGCTGGGGATCGACGGGCTGCTGCCGAGCCGCGTGAACACCATGGCGCAGCAGGCGCGCCGCGTGCACATGACGCTCGACCGCCTGCACGACCCCTTCGACAAGTACCTCGAGCTCGCCGGCCTGCAGGACCGCAACGAGCAGTTGTTCTACCGCGTGCTGTGCGACCAGCTGAAGCAGCTCATGCCGGTGATCTACACCCCGACCGTGGGGCGCGCCACGCGCGAGTTCAGCCACGTCTTCCGGCGCGCGCGCGGCGTGTGGATCACGCCCGACCATCGCGGCCGGGTGGCCGAGGTGCTGCGCAACGCCACCGCGGGGCGCCCCGTGAAGCTCATCGTCGCCACCGACAACGAGTCCATCCTCGGCATCGGCGACCAGGGCGCCGGCGGCATGGCGATATCCATCGGCAAGCTGTCGCTGTACTGCGCCGCCGGCGGGATCCACCCGGCCTACACCCTGCCGGTCAGCCTCGACGTCGGTACCGACAGCGCCTCGCTGCTGGAGGACGAGCTGTACCTCGGCTGGCCCGGGCGGCGCCTGCGCGGCGAGGCCTACGACGCCCTCGTCGAGGAGTTCGTCACCGCCGTGTGCGAAGTATTCCCCGGCGCCCTGCTGCAGTGGGAAGACTTCCGCAAGGACAATGCCTCGCGCCTGCTGGACCGCTACCGCGACCGGCTGCCGTCTTTCAACGACGACATCCAGGGCACCGGCGCAGTGTGCCTCGCCGGCGTGCTCACCGGCCTCATGGGTTGCGGCGCCGAGGTGGCCGAGCAGCGCGCCGTGGTGCTCGGGGCCGGCGCGGCCGGGCTTGGCATCACGCGCCAGCTGGCCGGCGCGATCCGCGACGCGGGCGGTGACGCCTACCCCGTCGCGGTGCTGGACAGCCGCGGCCTGCTGGTGGGGGAGAACTTCCGCGACGAGTACAAGGCCGAGCTGGCCTGGCCGGCGGAAGTGGCGGCGGCGCGGGGTTTCGGCGAGCAGGCCGGCGCCACGCTGCTGGAGGTGGTGGAGAAGTTCCGCCCCAGCATCCTGGTCGGCGTCGCCGGCCAGCCCGGCGCCTTCACCGAGGCCGTGGTGCGCGCCATGGCGGAGAACGCCCAGCGGCCCATCATCATGCCGCTGTCGAACCCGACCGATTACGCCGAGGCGCGGCCGGAAGAGATCCTGCGCTGGACCGAGGGCCGCGCCCTGGTGGCCACCGGCAGCCCCTTCGCCGACGTGGTCATGGACGGGCGCCGCCACCTCATCGGCCAGGGCAACAACGTCTTCATCTTCCCCGGCCTCGGGCTCGGCACGCTGCTGAGCGAGGCGCGACAGGTATCCGACGGCATGATCGCCGCCGCGGCCCGGACGCTGGCCGACGTGGTGCGGCAGGAGTCGCTGGGCGAGAGCCGGCTGTACCCGCGCGTGGCCTGGCTGCGCCAGAGCACCCGCGCCGTCGCCACCGCGGTGATGCGCACTGCCGTCGCCGAGGGACTGTCACCGCCGCTGGACGAGGCGGACATCGAGGCGCGCCTGGCCGCGGCGCACTGGGAGCCGGAATACCCCCCCTACGAGGCCGGATGAATTGACAAGGAAAGCGTCCTTGCTAAAGTAAGGCGCATGTCCAAGGTCACCTCCAAGCTGCAGGTCACGATCCCCCGGCGCATTGCCGAGCAGTTCTCCATCAAGCCCGGTGACGAGATCGATTTCGTCGCCACGGCGGAGGGATTGCGCGTCGTGACGGCCACGCGTCCCGACGCCACGACGCTGAGTGTCGCCGAGCGCCTGCGCCTGTTCGATGAGGCTAACGAGCGGCAGCGGCAACGGCAGGCGCGCATGCAGCTGCCCGCAAGCCCGCCCGCCGACCGCGGCTGGACGCGGGAAGAGTTGTACACCCGTGGCAAGCCTGGTTGATACCAGCGTCCTGGTGTATCGGGTGGACCCGCGTGATCCGCTCAAGCAACAGGTCGCGATCGATGTCTTGCGGGAGGGGCTGCGCGCCGACCAGCTTTTCATCGCCCACCAGTCCGTGCTCGAGTTCGTGGCTGCCGTGAGCCGGCCCCAGGCCGACCTTGCGGGTGCACCGTTGCTGGAGCGTGCGGACGCATTGCTGGAGGCGGAAGCTTTGCTGGCCGAGTTTCCTGTCCTGTATCCGAACCGCGAGACGATGCGCACGGCGATCCGCGGCGCGGCGACCTACGGGCTGCCGTGGTTCGACGCGCACCTGTGGGCCTGCGCCGAGGTGAACGGCCTGCACGAGCTGTTGTCCGAGGATTTCCAGCACGGCCGCCACTATGGCAGCGTGCGCGCGGTGAATCCCTTCCTGGTCGCCACCGGCCGGGTGTCCGAACTGCCGGCGATGTACGCGCCGTAGGCGCCGCCCCTGGCGGCGTAAGTTACTGCCCGACGCCCAGCTCCAGCTTCAGGAACACCAGGTTCTCGTCCGCGCGCGGCGCCTCGCCCGGTTCCGCCAGCGCAATGCGCGCCGCGTCCAGGCCACCGCTCTCGACCAGGTAGTTGCGCACCGCGGCGGCACGCTCCATGCCCAGCAGCCGCAGGTCCTGTTCTGCGACCACCTGCTGTTCCAGCAGCGCCGCGCGCAGTGCCTCGATATACGCGGTCTCGTCCAGCACCGGCTTGTCGCTGCCTTGCGGAATCGATGAGTGCTCGGCCTGCAACGCGGCCGGCGCCTCGGGACCGGCGGCCTCCGCGTACATGGCTTCCATGATCAGCCGTACCGGGTCGCCGTCCTTGCCGCTGCCCTCGCCGGCCTCGAAGCGGCCGGAAATCGCGGCGTCCAGCTGGCGCTCGCGCATGGCGCGGCCGTCTCGTGCCGCGTCGAAGGCGGCGCCGACTTCGAGCAGCAGCTCGGGCCGCTGCGTCAGCGCCGTGGCCAGTTTCTCCAGGTCCTCCGCCTCCGGCCCGCGCAGTGCGGCATCGCCGGCGACAAAGCCGACGAACTCGAGGTCCGCGTCCTCGGCGTCGCCGCCCAGCAGCGAGGCGAGGAAACGGAACGGCGCGGTGACGATCTTGCCCAGCACGTTGCCGAGCGCCTTGAACACCAGCGGGGCATAGCGGAATTCCGGGTCGTTGAGGTCGCCGCTCACCGGCACGGCGAGGTCGATGCGGCCCTGGGTATCGGTCAGCAGCGCCACGGCCAGGTCCAGCGGCAGGCTCAAGGCGCCGGGCGACTCGACCTTCGCACCCAGCTCGAGGTCGTTAATGACCATGCGGTTGTTGGCCTCGAGCCGGCCGTCGCGGATGGACCAGCTCAGGTCGACGTCGAGACTCCCGTCGGCGATCTCGCGCCCGGCGAACTTCACCGTGTAGGGCGTCAGGTCCGGCATCTCGATGTTGCGGAAGTCGAGCTCCAGGTCCATGAGATGCTGCGGGTCGAACACGTCGAGCGAGCCGCGGATGGTGGCGGCGCCGTACTCGTTCACGTCGCCGTCGA
>CAYPTW010000084.1:0-10042 GCA_964413755.1 uncultured Thioalkalivibrio sp.
CTCGACGGCCGCGACGCGATTTTCTATGCCATCGACCTGGAGGACGGGCGCCGTTACGCGTGGGCGCCGGAGCGTGCCGACGAGCGCCATACGCCCTACTCCACATTCAAGATCCCGAACTTCCTCATCGCGCTCGAAACCGGCGTCGCCGGCTCGGTCGACGAGATCCGGCAGCGCGACCCCGGGCGCCGGCCGGCGCAACCCTGGTGGTCCGAGGCCTGGCGCGAGGACCAGGACCTGGCGCAGGCCTTCCGCCGCTCCACCGTGTGGTATTTCCAGGAGCTCGCGCTGCAGGTCGGCGGGCCGCGCTACCGCGAGATGCTGCGGGCGTTCTCTTACGGCAACGCCATGGCGCCGGACGACGACGACAGGTTCTGGCTCGTCGGTCCGCTGGCCATCTCGCCGCGCGAACAGGCTGAATTCATCGTCCGCCTGGTGCAGGGCGATTTGCCGCTGCGACCGGAAACCGTGGCGGCGCTCCGGGAGGTCAGCCTGCTCGAGGAACGCGATGGCCACCGGCTGCACGGCAAGACCGGCTCGGGGCCGGTCGCGGGCGGCGACATGGATGGGCCGTTCGCCGGCTGGCTGGTGGGCTGGGTGGAGCGGCCCGATGCCGCGCCCGTGGCCTACGCGTTGTACGTGCGCGGGCCGCGCTTCGAGGCCATCGCCGCCTTCCGCGGCGAGATGGCGCGCAGCTTCCTGCGCCGCATAGGGGCCTGGCCCGACGACAGCCCCAGCTTCGAGTAGGATGCTGGACCAGTATGTGGGACGAAAAATACAGCGCTGAGGACTACATCTACGGCACGGAGCCCAACGCCTTCCTCGCGGCGCACGCGGCCGAGTTGCCACCGGGCGCGGTGCTGTGCCTGGCCGAGGGCGAGGGTCGCAACGCCGTGTACCTTGCCGGCCAGGGCTTCAATGTAACGGCGCTCGACCTCTCTGCGGTGGGGCTGGAGAAGGCGGAGCGGCTCGCCGCGGAAAAGGGCGTCGAAATCGACACCATCTGCGCCGATCTTGCGGAATATGAGCTCGGTGTGGGGCGATGGGACGCGATCGTGTCGATCTTCGGACACCTGCCCCCGGATGTCCGACGCAAGGTTTACAGTGCGATCCCCGGCGCGCTTAAGCCAGGCGGCATACTGCTGCTGGAAGCTTACACCCCGGACCAGATGGGACGCGGCACCGGTGGGCCCCGCTCCGCAGACCTGCTGGTGACGGCAGACATGCTGCGGGAGGAGCTGTCCGGCCTGCAGATCCTGCATCTCGAGGAGCTGGAGCGGGAAGTCGTCGAGGGGCGCGGCCACACGGGGCTGGCTGCTGTCGTGCAGCTGATCGCGCGCAAGCCATGAGTCGCCGCGCGCAGGGCCATCGATTCGAGTACGGGCCGCTGGCACGGGGGACGTTCATTGCGCTGGTCTGCCTGCTGCCGCTGACCATGGTGCTTTCGGCCTACTGGCTCGCCTGGCACCTGCTGCTGGTGCTGTTTCTCGGTGTCGGCCTCCGCCCGTTACTGGAATGGAGCGGATTGTATACCGTATACGCCTCCCTCGCGGCCGGTTGGCAGGAGCGCTGGGGCCGTGGCTTCACCGAGCGGCGCCGGCGCGAGATCGAGCGCAAGCAGCGCCGCGCCCGCTACAAGCGCTTCGGCCCGGAAGATCCCCGCCTGCCCAGGAAGTGGTGAGGACTCTGCGCCTGTTCGTCTATGGTTCGCTGCGGCGGGACGTGCCGGGCAACCGACAGGATGTCTTCGGCGACGCGCCCGACTTCCTCGGCCGAGGCCGGGTACGCGGGCGGCTGCTGGACCTCGGTGCCTACCCCGGCCTGGTGCCGGCCATTACCCGCAATGAATGGGTGCATGGCGAACTTTACGCGATCACCGGATGGCGCAGCCTGGCGCGCCTCGATGCCTACGAGGACTATGATCCGCGCCGGCCGGAGCGCTCGCTGTTCCTGCGGCGCGAAGTCCGGGTGGCGCTCGATTCGGGTGAGTCGAACACGGCCTGGGCTTATTTCTACGCAGGTCCCGCGGCGCGCGGCCGGCACATCGCTTCCGGCGACTATCTCGACGTGGCGGCGGGCGGCCGCTGAGCTTCGCTTTCCGCGCGTCGCGCTTGCTGACAGAATGGCGCCATCCATGGGCGCGGGAGCGTATCCACCTTGAACCGACTCACGCTCGTGCTGGTACTTGCGCTGGTGGTGGCCGTGGCGCTCGTGGTCTCCGGCATCGACCCGCGCGAACGCGTGACCTGGTGGCTGGAGGTGGCGCCGGTGCTGATCGCGGCCCCCATCCTGGTCGCGACCTATCGGCGTTACCCGCTCACACATCTCCTTTACATCCTGATCGCCCTGCATGCGCTGGTCTTGATCTACGGCGGCGCCTACACCTACTCCCATGTGCCGCTCGGTTTCTGGCTGCAGGACGTGCTCGGCACCGTGCGCAATCCTTACGACAAGATCGGCCACTTCATGCAGGGCTTCGTGCCGGCCCTGATCGCGCGCGAGATCCTGCTGCGCGGCTATTACGTGAACGGGCGCGCCATGCTGCACTTTCTCTGCGTCTGCATCGCGCTGGCCATCAGCGCTTTCTACGAGCTGATCGAGTGGTGGGCCGGCCTGATCATGGGCCAGGGCGCGGAAGAATTCCTCGGCACCCAGGGTGATTCCTGGGACACGCAGTCCGACATGTTCTGGGCCCTGCTCGGGGCGATCGCGGCATTGTCGCTGCTGGCGCGGCTGCATGATCGCCAGCTCCGCGCGATGGGTGCACTCAAGGAGCGCGCATGATGGCGAAAACCGCTTCCGGAATTCGTATTTTGTATACCAAAGCGGCTACTGCCCTTGGTATGCATGGCATTGCGGTTTCCCCGAAGGGGATCTGCGCCATCCACTTCCGCTGGGATGAGGCGGCCCTCAAGCGCGATCTCGGGCGTCGTTTTCCGGCTGCCGAACTGCTGCGTGACGACACCGGGACGGCCGCCGCCGTGGCCGCACTGCAGGCCTGGATCGACCAGCCGCACGCCGCGCCGCGAGTCCCGCTCGACCTGGTCGGCACGGAATTCCAGCGGCGCGTGTGGCAGGCCATCGCGCGCATCCCGGCCGGCAAGGTGATCTCCTACGCCGAGCTCGCGCGGGGGGCGGGTCGCCCGCGCGCCATCCGCGCCGCGGCCCAGGCGTGCGGCGCCAACCCGGTTCCCCTGCTGGTGCCCTGCCACCGGGTGGTGGCCAGCGACGGCGGCCTCGGCGGCTTCGGCGGCGGCCTGCCCTTGAAGCGCAAGCTCCTCGCCCGCGAAGGCCTGGACTTTGCCTGAGCTGCAATGAGTCCGCAGCCGGCGGTGGACGCAGCAGTCGACGTCGCCGTGATCGGCGCCGGCGCGGCCGGCCTGATGTGCGCCATTGCTGCCGGCGCGCGTGGTCGCCGCGTACGGGTGCTCGACCACGCCAACAAGGTGGGCAAGAAAATCCTCATGTCGGGCGGCGGGCGCTGCAACTTCACCAACATCCACTCCACGCCGGCGAACTTCCTTTCCGCCAACCCGCACTTTGCCAAGTCGGCGCTGAGCCGCTACACGCCGGCCGACTTCGTCGCCCTCGTCGACAAGCACGCCATCCCCTGGCACGAAAAGAAGCTCGGCCAGCTGTTCTGCGACCGCTCCTCGAAAGACATCGTGCACATGCTGCTCGCGGAGTGCGCGGCGGTCGGCGCGGAGGTGCTCACCCACGCGCCGACGCGCATCGTGCAGCTCGGCCCGCCGCACGTGCTCGACACCCCGCAGGGCACGCTGCGCGCCGAGTCGCTGGTGATCGCCACCGGGGGCTATTCCATTCCCTCGCTGGGCGCCACCGGCTTCGGCATCGACTTCGCGCGCGAGCTGGGCCTGGCTGTGCAGCCGACACGCGCGGCGCTGGTACCGGTCACGCTCGAGCCGCGCCTGCTGGCCAAGCTCGACGGGTTGTCGGGGGTGTCGGTCGAGACCCTGACCCGGGCCGGCGGCGCCGAGTTTCGCGAGAACATCCTGTTCACCCACCGCGGCCTGAGCGGCCCCGCCATCCTGCAGGCCTCGTCCTACTGGCTGCCCGGGCAGCCGCTGGAAATCGACCTGTTTCCCGGCGTGGACCTGGGAGAGCGGCTGCGCAGCGCGCGCCGCGGCCGGCCGCGGGTCGAGCTGAAGACCCTGCTCGCGGAGGCGCTGCCCAAGAGCCTGGCCCAGCGCTGGTGCGAGCAATGGGTCGACAACAAGCCGCTGGCGGACCTGAGCGACGCCGATATCGACCGGGCGCGGTCGGCCTGCCAGCCCTGGAAGGTCTATCCTGCGGGGACGGAAGGTTATCGCACCGCCGAGGTAACCATCGGCGGCGTCGACACGGGCGCCCTGTCATCCAAGACCATGGAGTGTCGCGACCACCCGGGCGTGTACTTCATCGGCGAGGTGGTGGACGTGACCGGCCACCTCGGCGGCCACAATTTCCAGTGGGCTTGGGCTTCAGGCCACGCCGCGGGACAATACGCCTGATGAAGAGCAACCAGCCATGAGCGCCGCCCCGCGTGAGACCCTGCGCGACCGCATCGCGTTGCTGTTCCTGCGCCTCGCTGCCAGCGGCTGGGTGCCGGCCAGCTGGTTCCTTCGGGAGCTCCCGCCGGAGTCCGCGCGCAAGGCCGCGACCGGCCGGCTGCACCTCGAGATCGTCAGTCACTGCTGGGGCTACGCCTACATGCAGGCGTACCAGCTCAGCGCGCTGGTGCTGAATCCTCCGTCCCGGGCCGACGTCACCATGACGGTGTATTACTCGCCCGGGGACCATGACACGGTCGCGCTGCTCGAGCATTTCGGGGCCATGGAAGTGCCGGGCGTCACCTGGAACTGGCAGCCCATGGACAAGTACCAGCTCTTTCGCCGCGCCATCGGCCGCGATCATGCGGCGCGCAATTCAATCGCGGACTGGGTGTGGTTCACCGACTGCGACGTGGTGTTCGGCGCCGGCTGCCTCGACGGCCTCGCCCAGGCATTGCAGGGGCGTCGCGACGCGCTGGTGTATCCGCGCGTCGAGCACGTCTCGACGCCGCTGGAGCCCGGCGACCCGGTGCTGGAGGCCGGCAAGGGCGCGCCGCGCGTGCTGGCGCTTGACCCGGCCGGTTTTGCTCCGCTGGAACGCGGCCGCGCCACCGGGCCGCTGCAGATCGCCCACGGCGACGTTGCCCGCGCCTGCGGTTACTGCGGCCAGCTGAAGACGTACCAGAAGCCGGTGGCGCGTTGGGCCAAGGCGCACGAGGACCGCGCCTTCCGCTGGCTGCTGCGCACCCAGGGCGTCCCGGTCGAGGTGCCCGCCGTGTACCGCATCCGGCACGTCAGCAAGGGGCGTTACCAGCAGGATTCGTGGACGGCGCGGCTGCGCACGTCCATCCGTCGCCTGCAGCTGCGGCTGCGCGAAGGGCGGCAGGACTGAACTGTTCGAGAGGCCGAGACGATGACAACAGGATCCACCGCGAGCGCGCTCCCCCGGGTCGTGCAGATCGGCTTCCACAAGTGCGGCACCCGTAGCCTGGAGCAGCTGTTCCGCGGCGCCGGCCACCCGGTGGTGAAGTACAAGCTGCGCCGCCCGCTGCGGCGCAGCCGCAATGCCGGGCTGCTGATGCGCCAGAACCTGGAGGCGGGTCGCAAGATCTTCGCCGGCATGGAAGACCACGTCTTCTACGCCGACCTGATCTACCAGACTGAGAGCGACGCCTTCGAGCCGATCCGGTGTTTCAAAGAGATCATGCGCGACTATCCGGACACCGTCCTGCTGCTGAACGTGCGTGACCGCGAGGACTGGATCAGGTCACGCCTGAAGCACGGCCACGGCGAGTTCGCCCAGCGGGTGATGCGCCAGCGCGGCATCGACTCCAAGGAGGTGCTGGCCGAACTCTGGCGCCAGGAATGGGACGCGCACCTGGCCGAAGTGCGTGCCTTCATGGCGGACCGGCCGGAGCAGCTGGTCGAGTTCGACATCGACAACGGCTCGGTCGAGGCGCTGGTGCAGCGCCTGTCCGCCTACGGCCTGGACGCGGCCGACTGGGGCGACATCGGCCGCACCCGGGGCGTGAAGCGGAACCCGCTGGTGGCGAAGCTGAAAAAGCTCTGGGCGCACCTGCGCTGGCGCCCGACGGACTGATTCCGGCGCCCGAGGAAACTCGCGCCCGCCTCAGTCGCTCGCGCGTTCCTGCGCCAGCGCCGCCTCCAGCTCGTCGTAGGACACGCGGCGGATCCCCATCTGGTCGAACAGTGCCCGCACCTCGTCGCGGTAGTGCTCGATGGTGGGGTGGGGCACTTCCACTGCGAAGGCGCGCTGGCTCGGCTGCAGCCATTTCACCGTGAACAGAGAACTGCTGATGTCGGCGATGAATACGCAGTCGGCCTTCAGGAAAGGCAGCAGTAATTCGAACCCGACCCGGTTGTCGAGGTGCACGGCACGCGGGTAGCGTTCCCGCAGCTCCGGCAGCAGGCTGGAGCGGGGATGGGCCTTGATGGCGATGCGTTCCTCCGGGGCGTGGGCGCCCAGGATCTGCATCATCCGCTCGGTGTGGGTCCAGGGGTCGATGTAGTGCTGCTCGTGGGTCAGCAGCAGGACGAAGTCGAGCCGACCCAGGGTCTCGCGGTCCAGCCCGGTCACTTCAGCCAGCACGCCTGTAATGTGCTGGAAGGCCGGGGTGGCGAAGTAACTGCTGTCGAAGGGCAGTACCTTCTTGCCGAGCTGCTGGTAGACCGGATGCACCAGCTCGGGGAACACCGCGTAGACCTCCGAAATCCAGCCGGAGGTGCCGAGGATCACCGGGTTCTTCCACCACATGCCGTAGTACAGCTTTTTCAGCAGGGGGTCGCCGTACTTGTGCTGGAAGCTGTGCATGCGGCGCGAGCCGAGGTAGGTGTGCAGGCCGTCGTCCAGGTAGATGCCCTGCACCGACGGATCGTGGGTGTGGGCGACGTGCATGGCGTACTGGAACTCGACGTGCCGGTCGCTGCCGGTGAAGATTTTTGCCGCCGGGTGCTGTCCGAGGTAGTCGCGCAGGACCTTCATCCGCTGCTTGCGCTGCCGTGCCTTGCTGCCGTGGCCCTTGCCGGGGCCGCTCTCCAGCATGATGACGTCGCAGAACACCCGGCCGTCGCGCCGGATGACCTCGCCGAGCAGCCTGGCGTTGCTGGCGATGCGGGAGGAGATGACGGCGACGTTCCGCGCCTCGCCGTTGCGGATCGCCATGTTCACTGACAACAGGAAATGCAGCGGCGAGGAGATGAAAAAGTAGTTGTAGCCTGGCACTGTCCGACCCGCCTGATGCTGAATGGAACGACACGCCCGAAAAAAGAACGCGATATCATGCCGGTATTGCCAGCCGACCCGCCTGGGAAACCTTCGCCGCCCGGGCCGGGCAGTGCGGCCAGAGACCGAGACCAAGGGTAACCTATGAAACTTTACACGCTCCTTGCCATGACGGCCTGCATGGTCGCTGCGCCGGCGGTGACTGCCGACGTCCTGCTCGTGGGTAACAAGAGCGCGCACACGCTGTGGGCCTTAGACCTGGCCAGCGGCGAGAAGCGCGCCGAGTTCGAGACGGGCGTGGGGCCGCACGAAGTCGAGGTCTCGTCCGACCAGCGCTACGCCGTGGTGAGCAACTACGGGGAGCGCGAGTCCGCGGGCAACACGCTCACTGTCATCGAGTGGCCGGCGGGGCGCGTAGTGCGCACCATCGACCTCGGCGAGAACACCCGGCCGCACGGCATGACGTTCCTCACCGGGCACCGCATCGCCGTGACCACCGAGGGCAGCGACAGCCTCCTGGTGGTCGATATCGGGCTCGGCACGGTGGTATCGCGCACCGGCGTGGGAGAGGGCGTGGCGCACATGGTGGCCGCCTCCCGCGACGGGCGCTTCGCTTACGTCACCAACATCTCCGCCGGCACGCTGGAGAAGGTGGACCTGCACGCCGGCGAGGTATTGCAGACCATCATCACCGGCGAGGGCGCGGAGGGCGTCGCCATGGTGGACGACCGGCGCGAGGTGTGGGTGACCAACCGCGGCAGCGACACCGTGAGCGTGGTCGATGCGGAGAGCCTCGAGGTGCTGGCCACGCTGGATTCGCCCGGCTTCCCGATCCGGGTGGCGATCTCGCCCTACGGCAAGCACGCGCTGGTCACCAATGCCCGCGCCGCTACGCTGTCGGTGTTCGACATTCGTGACCGCGAACTGGTAGCGACGGTCCAGGTGGCGGACCCCGACGCGGAATACCAGCAGACACTGCTGGGTACCACCGCGCTGCCCATCGGCGTGGAAGTCACGCCTGACGGCAAGCGCGCTTTCGTGGCAATCAGCGGCGGCAACGAGGTCGCCGTCATAGATACCGCGAACTGGCAGATCGTCGACCGCTGGGCGACCGGGCGCGAACCCGACGCGCTGGGCGTCGTATTGCTGCCGTGAGGAAGGTCTACAGCCATAAACAGCCCGGCGCCGCGATCCTCTGGGGCATCGGGTTGCTACTCGTTGCATTGCTGATCATCTTCGGTCCCGCTGCGGCCCACCCGGCGCTGCTGGTCGTGCTGGGGTTCCTGGTGCTGGCGGGCGTCGTGTTCTCCTCGCTCACCGTGGAGGTCACTGCGTCCTCCCTGGTGTTCTGGTTCGGGCCCGGCGTGCTGCGCAAGCAGGTGCCGCTGGCCGAGATCGCCGCCGTCGAAGTGGTGCGCAATCCCTGGTACTGGGGCCTGGGCTGGCGCATTACGCCGCGCGGGATGCTGTACAGCGTCTCGGGCCTGGACGCGGTCGAGATCACGCGCCGCGACGGCAGCCGTTTTCGCCTCGGCACGGACCAGCCGGAGCGGTTGGTGCGGACCCTGCAGGAAGCCCTGGAGCGCCTGCAGTGAGCCACTTGTCCACAGGCCGGTATGCCCCAAGTGCCTGATATGACGCTGAAGTTCACTGTTTGCCGTCCCGCTCAGCTGGCAGGCAAAGATTTATCAACAGGCGCGAGCCACGCTCTCTGGGCTGTGGATAACTGTTCATCGGTGCGCGCCCGGCGAGACTGTGCATGGCGCACATCCCATCCCCGGCGAATCACGCTATGATGCGTCCGCCCTCAAAGAAGGACCATTAAAAACATGGCCTTACACGTCGTTATCCTCGCCGCCGGCCAGGGCACCCGGATGAAGTCCGCCCGGCCGAAGGTGCTGCAACCCCTCGCCGGCCGGCCGCTGCTGGCGCACGTCCTGGGCCGGGCCCTGGGCCTCGGCGCCCACGCCACCCATGTCGTGTACGGCCATGGCGGCGACGCCGTGCCCGCCACCTTCCCGGACGCCGACGTGAAGTGGGTGCTGCAGGCGGAGCAGCTCGGCACCGGCCATGCTGTGGCGCAGGCGATGCCCGCGATCCCGGACGACGGCACGGTACTGGTGCTCTACGGCGACGTGCCGCTGATCGAGGCCCGGACGCTGAAGCCGCTGGTGGAGAAGGCGCGCGCCGGTTCGCTGGCGGTGCTCGGTGTCCGCCTCGAGGACCCGACCGGTTACGGCCGCCTGATCCGCGACGCGGCCGGGCGGGTGGTGCGTATCGTCGAGCAGAAGGACGCCAGCGAGTCGGAGCTGCGGATCAGCGAGGTCAACACGGGGATCCTGGCGGCGCCGGCGCAGCGCCTGCGGGCCTGGCTCGAGGGGCTGTCCAACAACAATTCACAGGGTGAGTATTACCTCACCGATGTCGTCGCCGCGGCCGTGGCGGACGATGTGCCGGTCGAGGCCATGCTGGCGCCGACCATGACCGAGGTGCTGGGGATCAACGACCGCCGGCAGCTGGCCGGCCTGGAGACCACCTTGCGCAAGCGCATCACCGAAGAGCTCATGGCAGCGGGCGTCACCCTGGTCGATCCCGCGCGGGTGGACGTGCGCGGCCGGGTCGAGTGCGGCCGCGACGTGATGATCGACGTCAACGCCGTGTTCGAGGGCGTGGTGGTGCTCGGCGACGACGTGGTGATCGGCCCGAACGTGGTGATCCGCGACAGCCGTATCGGCAACGGCTGCCGGGT
>CAYPTW010000085.1:0-9987 GCA_964413755.1 uncultured Thioalkalivibrio sp.
GCGCGCAACCAGCGCCTGCAGCAGGAGATCGCGCGGCTCGACAACCAGATCAAGGAGATCCGCGACCTGCGCCTGCGCAAGGAAAGACTGCTGGCGCGCATGGCCGCGATCGACGATCTCCAGCGCGCCCGGCCGGAGGTGGTCTACCTGTTCGACCAGCTGGTGGAGATCATGCCGGAAGGCGTGTTCCTCACCGAGTTTACGCAGACCGGGCGCGAGCTCCTGCTGCAGGGCCTGGCCGAGTCCAGCACCCGTGTGTCAGCACTGATGCGCAACATTGCCAACTCGCCGTACCTGGGCGATCCGCGGCTGCAGGTCGTGCAGTCGGGACAGCGCGACCGCAACCGCGGCGCGGTAGAGCAGGCCGTGGGACGGCGCGCGCAGTTCGCCCTCGGGGCACGCCAGCTCGCCACCACCGACGGTGACGGTGAGGAGGTGCAGCCGTGAATTACCTCGAACAGCTTCGCACCCTGGACTTCAAGGACGTCGGCCGCTGGCCGCTCCTGTTCCATGCCGTCGCAGTGGGCATGATCTTCCTCCTGGTGTCGGTCGGCGCCACTTACTACTTCGTGTGGCGTGACAAGATTCCCCAGCTCGAGCAGGTACAGCGCCAGGAGCAGGACCTCAGGGCCACTTTCGTCAGTCGCCAGCAGCTGGCGGCGAACCTCGAGGCCTACCAGGCGCAGCTGGCGGAAGTCGAGCAGACCTTCGGCGCCATGCTGCGGCAGCTGCCCGGCGAGACAGAGGTGCCGAGCCTGCTGGTGGACATTTCCCAGACGGGCCTCGCGGCCGGTCTCGAAGAGCGGTTGTTCCAGCCGGGTGCCGAGATCACCCACGAGGCCTACAGCGAACTGCCGATCAAGATGCAGGTGGTGGGCACCTTCCACGAGCTTGGTAATTTCGTCAGCGGTGTCGTGGCCCTGCCGCGCATCGTCACCCTGCACGACATCACGCTGCGCCCCGAGGCAGAGCGGGACGGCCAGGGAGGAGGACGGCTGGTGATGGACCTCACCGCAAAGACGTACCGCTATCTCGATGACGAGGGTGGCGGCCAATGAACATGCGCAACAGATCTCTATTGCTGCTGCCGTTGCTGATGGCTGCCGTGTCTCTCGCCGGCTGTTCGCGCAGCATGTCCGATCTCGAAGAATATATCGCCGAAATCAACGCCCGGCCGGGCGGGCGTATCGAGCCGCTGCCCGAGATCAAGACGTACGAGGTGGTGACCTACCAGCGCAGCGACGCACGCTCGCCGTTCGTTGCGGACCTGCCTTCCAGCGGATCCGGCGACGGCGGCGTACGACCCGACGCGGATCGCAAGCGCGAGTTCCTGGAGGGTTTCCCCCTGGATACGCTCCGCATGGTGGGCACCTTGTACCAGGACGGACGACTGTACGGGCTGGTGCAGGCAAGCGACCGGCTCATCCACCGGGTGACGGTGGGCAACTATCTGGGCCAGAACGACGGCCGAATCATTTCAATCACGGATTCCGCCATCCAGTTGGTGGAGATTATCCCGGACGGCCTCGGCGGTTACACCGAGCGCGCGGCCTCAATCGGTCTGGGTGAGACATGAATCCCGGGGAGAAGTTAGCAATGATGCGCGATCACAGGCGGAGCAACATGATGGACGCAGTCCCGGCGAGGTCGCGCCGTGCATGGTGGGCGCTTGCTGCTGTGCCCTTGTTATGGCTCGGCTTTTCCGCCCAGGCGGCGGAAGGGCTGCAGCTGAAGAACCTCGAGGTGGGCACGCTGCCGGGCAACCGCGTGGTGCTGACCATGACCACGAGTGGCGACGCGCCTGAGCCGCTGTCGTTCACCATCGAGGATCCGGCACGGATTTCCCTGGACCTCCCCGGCGTCAGCCTGGGCTCGGTCGAGCGCCGCCGCGAGATCAAGCGCGGCGTACTCGATACCGTGATGCTCGCTGAAGCGCAGGGCCGCACCCGCGTGGTGCTCAACCTCGACGCGATGGTGCCGTATGAAACCTCGGTGCAGGGCGACCGCATTATCGTCACCCTGGGCGAGGCGGAATCGATGGCGCAGGCGCAACCCCAGCCCCAGGGCGGCGCGTTCGGCCAGCCGTCCGGTGGCCCCAGCCGCAGCGCGGCAGGTGACATCACGGGCGTCGATTTCCGTCGCGGCGCGGACGGTTCCGGCCGCGTCATCATCTCCCTGAGCGACCCGGCCATTCCGGTCGACATCCGTGACGAACTGGGACGGACCGTGGTCGAGTTCCGCGACGCTTCCTTGCCCGATGCGCTGCTGCGCAGCCTGGACGTGCTCGACTTCGCCACGCCCGTGGAATCCATCGACAGCGTCCGCTACCCCGGCGGCGCCCGTGTGGTCATCGCCGTGGGCGGCGACTACGAGCGCCTGGCCTACCAGGCCGAGAACCGCCTCAACGTCGAGTTCCGTCCGGTCGAGAAGCAGGACCCGACGCAGTTCAGCGTGTTCGACGAACGCAAGGAATACACCGGGCAGCGCCTGACGCTGAATTTCCAGGACATCGAGGTCCGCGCCGTGCTGCAGCTGCTGGCTGAAGTCAGCGGCCTGAACATGGTGGTGAGCGATTCCGTCGCCGGCAACGTCACGCTGCGCCTCGACAACGTGCCCTGGGACCAGGCGCTGGACATCATCCTCGCCACCAAGGGCCTCGACATGCGCCAGGTGGGCAACGTCATGATGGTTGCGCCGGCGCCGGAGATCGCCGCGCGCGAACGCCAGGAGCTGGAATCGAAGAAGGAAATCCAGGAGCTCGCGCCGCTGCGCAGCGAGTTCCTGCAGGTGAACTACGCCAAGGCGTCTGATCTCGCCGCGCTGTTGAGCGACGGCGGCGGTGAGGGCTCGTTGCTCTCCGACCGCGGCCGGGTGAGCATCGACGAGCGCACCAACACGCTGCTGGTATACGACACTGCCGAGCGCATCGCCGATGTGCGCCGCCTCGTTGCGGCGCTCGACATCCCCGTGCGCCAGGTGCTTATCGAGACCCGCATCGTGGTCGCCAACGACGACTTCAGCCGCGAGCTGGGCGTGCGCATGGGCGCCACTTACGTGGCGGAGAACGGCGACGACGGCATCGTCTCCATCACGGGTTCGGGGAGCGGTAACAACACCATTACCGGCTCCGCCATCAACAACCTGAACCAGGGCGGCAGTGCCTTCCCGGTCACTCTGCCGGGCCTGGATGACCGATACAGCGTCAACCTCCCCGTGAGCGAGGCCACCAGCCGCATCGGCCTGGCGATCCTCGGCTCGGACTACCTCGTCGACCTCGAGCTCTCGGCCGCACAGGCCGAAGGCCGCGGCGAGATCGTCTCCAGCCCGCGCGTGATCACCGCCAACCAGAAACAGGCGCAGATCGAGCAGGGTGTCGAGATTCCCTACCAGGAATCGTCTTCCAGCGGCGCCACGGCCACGCAGTTCAAGAAGGCCGTGCTCAGCCTTACGGTGACGCCGCAGATCACGCCCGACGACCGCATCATCATGGACCTCGAAGTGACGCAGGACACCGTGGGTGAGTTCGTGCCCAGCGCCACCGGCGGCCTGGTGCCGAGTATCGATACCCGCCGCATCCTCACGCAGGTGCTGGTGAACGACGGCGAGACGGTGGTCCTGGGCGGTATTTTCGAGACCGAGCGTCGCGACGCCGAGGACAAGGTGCCGTTCCTGGGAGACATCCCGGGCCTCGGGCGTCTCTTCAAGCGTACGAACTCGGTGTCTAACAAGCGCGAGCTGCTCATCTTCGTGACGCCCAAGATCCTGCGCGAAGGCAGCAACATCTATTGATTCCCCGGGAGTTGATGCGAGTGAAAGCCCACATGCCCAGCAAGAAATTCACGCGCCGGTTCCTCGGGTTGCCCGGGCTCCTGGCGGCCCTGTTCCTGGTCGGTTGCGGCAGCGACTCGAGCATTGTCGAGCCCACCCCTCCGGGCGGCTCGTTGCCGGTCCCTGTCGCCAGCGTCACGCTGATTGCCAGCAGCAACCTGCTGCCCTCCGACGGCAGCACGCCGGTGATTCTCACGGCGCTGATCCGCGACCAGAACAACAACATCGTGGACGATGCCCCGGTTACGTTCTCGGCCGATTCCGGGTTGCTGCGGGTCCTGCCGCCGGAAGGCGAGGATTCGGGCATTCCGCGCGGTGAGCTCTCGACCGGCGGCGATCCCACCAACCGGCCGATCACGGTCACCGTGCAGACCGGCAGCCTGACCGACTCGGTGGTGGTCAACGTCACCGGCACCACGCTGCTGCTCGAGGGTCCCGACAACGTCGTGCAGGGCGACGAGGTGCCTTTCACTGCGCGCCTGCGCAACTCCGGCGGACAGGCCATCAGCGGGCGGACGGTAACCATCACCTCTGCCCTGGGTAATACGCTTTCCGCGGAAAGCCTGGTGACCAACAGCCAGGGCGATGTGAACTTCACCGTGACCGGCACCCAGGGCGGCGACGATACCCTTTCGGCCAGCGCCCTCGGCCTGGTCGCCAGCGCGCCGCTTGCGGTCAGCGCGGATGACAGCCTGGTATTCATCGAGCCGGCGTCCGCCGCCGAGGTCACGCTCGGCACGGCGCAGCCGGTGACCGTGGAATGGCTGGTCGGTGGTGTGCCCCAGGCAGGTACCGTGGACTTCAGTACCACCCGTGGCACGCTGAGTGCGCTGTCGGCGGCCCTGGACGGCGCCGGTCGGGCGACCGTGGATGTCACCTCCAACACCGCCGGCCCGGCTACGCTCACGGCACGCGTGGGCGCCGCCGGTCCTGTGACCCAGCGCAGCATCGAATTCGTCGCGACCATACCGGCAAGCATCGTCGTGCAGGCGAGCCGCTTCACGGTCGGCCCCGGTGAGCAGAGCACCATTCTCGCCACGGTCCGCGATGCCGCGGGTAACCCGGTGAAGAACAAGACCGTGCTGTTCCAGCTTGATGACGTCACCGGCGGCAGCCTGTCCGTCGGCAGCGCCGTGACCGGCAGCTCCGGCACCGCGCAGACGGTCTACACCGGCGGCAGCACCATCAGCGGCAGCGGCGACGTGATCGTGACCGCGATCGTGCAGGAGGATCCCACCCTCTCCGACACGGTGGGCCTGACTGTGGCACGTCGCGAGGTCGATATCAGCATCGGTACCGGCAACGAGTTGTTCGAGCCCAATACCGCGGTCTACGAGCGCGAATTCGTGGTCCAGGTGACCGACAGCCAGGGCGTCGGCGTGGCCAATGCTCCGGTGCAGCTCTCGGTGCGCTCCAAGATCTACCGCAAGGGCTTCTACATTGCCGGCGCCAACGATCGCTGGGTGCCGGTCGGGGGTTACGACGTGTTCGACAATCCCTTGGCGCCGTTGCGTTGCCCGGACGAGGACTTCGATGCCAACGGGCAGCTCGATGCGGGCGAGGACTTCAACAGCTCCGGGTCGATCGAAGCCGGCAACGTCGTGTCGGTGTCGCCGGGCGAGGTTGTCACCGATGCGTCCGGCATCGCGGTATTCCGCATCAGCTATGCGCAGGAGTTCGGCAACTGGGTGACCGTGACGCTGACCGCACGCGCGGCCGTCCAGGGCACTGAGTTCCAGGACGCGACCGACCACGCGCTGGAAATCACGGCCGCGGACGCGAACATCAACCAGAGCCCGCCGGGGGGTGGCGTGAGCCGTTTCGGCGGCGACCCGGCGCACCCGACCTATCCGGCGAATCTCGATCCGACTCCGGACCCGACGGACGAGGGCCTGCTCGACCCGGATACGGCAGCCAAGCTTGCAGAGCTCGGCCTGGCCGGCGGACGGCCGCTGGGCTGCCGCACGCTCGACTAGCCGGCACGGAGTGCGGTTATCATTGCGGGGCCGGCATTCGCCGGCCCCGTTCTTATTTGTGGTGAACAAAGGGAAGTGACCCTGCCGAGCATCTTCCTGGTGGGCCCGATGGGCGCCGGCAAAAGTGCCGTCGGCCGCCAGCTGGCGCGCATGCTGAAGCGCGAGTTCAGGGACAGCGATGCGGAGATCGAACGGCGCACCGGGGTGGATATCCCGTTCATCTTCGAGAAGGAAGGAGAGGCGGGCTTCCGCCGGCGCGAGCGCGAAATCATCGACGAACTGACGGGCCGCGAAGGCATCGTGCTCGCCACCGGCGGCGGCGTCGTGCTGGACCCGGATAACCGCCGGGTGCTGGCGTCGCGCGGCCTGGTCGTATACCTTGAGGCCTCCGTGGAGCAGCAACTCGAGCGCACCCGGATGTCCAGTCACCGGCCGCTGCTCGAGACTCCGGATCCGGCGGAGCGCCTGGCGTCCCTGATGCGGCAGAGGGAACCCCTTTACCGCGAGCTCGCGGCCATGGTGGTGCCCACCGACGGTCGCGTGGTGCGAGAGGTGGCGCAGGAGATCCACCACAAACTTTTGCACGACAACGGTAGTAACTGAGACTCGCGATGCATGCGCTGAACGTGCCACTTGGAGCCAGGTCGTACCCGGTCATCATCGGCCGCAGCATTCTCAGCCAGGGCGACCTGCTGGCGCCCTACATCGACGGCCGCCAGGTGTTCATCGTCACCGACTACAACGTGGCGCCGCTCTGGCTCAAGCCCCTGCGCAATGCGCTCGCGGACTACGACGTGGCGGTGCATATCCTGCCCGCAGGCGAGGGCGAGAAGAATCTCGAGACGCTGGCGGTGCTGCTGGACGTGCTCGCGGAGAATCATTTCAATCGCGACGCGACCGTGCTCGCCCTGGGCGGCGGCGTGGTCGGCGACGTGGCCGGATTCGCGGCCGCCTGCTGGCAACGCGGCGTCGGTTTCGTCCAGATCCCCACGACCTTGCTGGCCCAGGTGGATGCGGCGGTGGGCGGCAAGACTGCGGTGAACATCCCCGCCGGCAAGAACCTGGTCGGCGCCTTTCACCAGCCCAACGCGGTGATCATCGACACGGCGACCTTGTCGACACTGGGGCGCAAGGAGTACTGCGCCGGTCTCGGCGAAGTGATCAAGTACGGGCTCGGTCTCGACGCCGGGCTGTTCGAGTGGCTGGAAGACAATCTGGATGCGGTGATGGACCGTGATCCGGAGACGCTCGAGCGCGTCACCTACTGGTGTTGCGCGTTGAAGGCCGCGATCGTCGCCGAGGATGAGCGCGAGGCGGGTCGGCGCGCCCTGTTGAACCTCGGTCATACCTTCGCCCATGCCATCGAGACCGGGATTGCCATGGGTTCCTGGCTGCATGGCGACGCCGTGGCCGTGGGGCTGGTGATGGCCACGGAGCTGGCGGCCCGGCTCGGCATGGTCGAGCGCGGTCTGGTGGATCGCGTCGAGGCATTGCTGCAGGCGGCCGAGCTGCCGATACGCCCGCCACCGATCGGCGCGGCGCGCATGAAGTCCCTCATGGCGCTGGACAAGAAGATCGCCGGCGGCAAGTTGCGGCTGGTGTTGCCGGATGCGCTGGGCAGCAGCCGCGTCGTCACCGACGTGCCCGACGCCGAGCTGGATGCCGTGCTGGCGATGGCAGACGGTCCGTGAGTGAAAGCCTGGCGGCGTGGGCCACCTGCGAGACGCACTCGCAGGGGCGACGCCACCCCGAACCGCCGCCGCGCTACCGCGGCGAGTACCATCGGGACCGCGATCGCATTATCCATTCCACGGCATTCCGCCGCCTGGTCTACAAGACCCAGGTGTTCGTCAACCACGAAGGCGACCTTTACCGCACCCGGCTGACGCACTCGCTGGAGGTGGCGCAGATCGCGCGCACGGTGGCCGGCGCGCTCGGGCTGAATACCTACCTGACCGAGGCCATCTGCCTGGCGCACGACCTGGGGCACACGCCTTTCGGCCACGCCGGCCAGGACGCGCTGAATCGGTGCATGGCGGATTACGGCGGCTTCGAGCACAACCTGCAGTCGCTGCGCGTGGTGGACGAGCTGGAGGAAAAGTACGCCGAGTTTCCGGGGCTCAACCTGATGTTCGAGACCCGCGAAGGCATCCTCAAGCACTGCTCGCGCCGCAATGCCCGTGACCTGGGCGAGCTGGGCCGGCGATTTCTCGAGGGTTTCCAGCCCGGCCTGGAAGCGCAGCTGGCCAACCTCGCCGACGAGATCGCCTACAACAACCACGATGTCGACGACGGCCTGCGCGCCGGGCTGCTGGACACGGAGGAACTGCGCGAGTGCGAGCTGTTCCGGGAGCAGCACGACGCCGTGCGTGCAAGGTGGCCGGAGCTGGCGGGGCGGCGCCTGGTGCACGAGATCGTGCGGCGCATGATCGGTCGCGTGGTGGAGGACCTGGTCGAGGGCTCGCGCACAGCGCTCGAGGCCGCCGCCCCGGACTCGGCCGAGGCCGTGCGCCATGCGGGCGCGCCGCTGATCCGCTTCACGCCCGAGGTCGGTGCGTCCCACGACGCGCTGAAGCGTTTCCTGCGCGCGCGCCTGTACCGCCATAGCCGCGTCATCCGCATGACTACCAAGGCGCAGCGCACCGTCACGCAGCTGTTCGAGGCCTTCATGCAAGAGCCGCGGTTGCTCCCGGAGGACCACGCGCGCGAGGCCGAGCGCAAAGAGGCGGCGCAGGGCCCGGCGGGGCGGGCGCGCGCCGTGGCCGACTACATCGCGGGCATGACGGACCGTTTCGCCATCGTCGAGCACGAGCGCCTGTTCGACCCCCGGGCCGGCACCTGAGACCCGGCGCGTCCCGGCGCCGCGCATGTTGCGGCCTTCACGGACGCTGGGCACCGGCCCGGCAATGCTAGAATCGCGGGCCGATCAGACGGCCGGAACAACGATGAACGACAAGAACATCCCTGCCGCGGAACGGCTCATCTTCGCCCTCGACGTCCCCGATGCCCAGCGCGCCCGCGCCCTGGTGGAGACCCTCGGCGAAACCGTCCGCTTCTACAAGATCGGCCTTGAGCTGCTCATGGCCGGCGGATACTTCGAACTGCTGGACTGGCTGGCGGCGCGCGACAAGCGCATTTTCGTCGACCTCAAGTTCTTCGACGTGCCGGCTACCGTCGGCCGCGCCGTGGCGCGCCTCAACGACCGCGGCGTCACTTTCTGTACCGTGCACGGCAACCAGGGAATCATGGAAGCCGCCGCGGCAGCGAAAAAGGACGTCAAGGTGCTGGCGGTCACGGCCCTGACCAGCCTCGACCGCGGCGATCTTGAAGACATGGGCTTCCAGTGTGACGTGCCGGAGCTGGTGCTGTCGCGCGCACGCCGCGCGCTCGAAGCCGGTTGTGACGGCGTGGTGTCCTCGGGACTCGAGGCAGCACGCCTGCGCGAACACCTCGGTCCCCGGCTGATGGTCGTCACCCCGGGCATCCGTCCGGTGGAGAACCGGCCGGCCGACGACCAGAAACGCGTCGTCACGGTCGACCAGGCGTTCGCGCTGGGCGCGGACTACATCGTTGTGGGCAGGCCCATCCGGGACGCTGCCGATCCCAGGGCCGCGGCGGAAGCCATCCAGGCCAGCATTGCAAAGGCAACAAGCGCATGACTGCAGAACTGAAGAACGACCGTTTTCTCCGCGCCCTGGCCCGCGAGCCGGTGGACCGCACGCCGGTGTGGATGATGCGCCAGGCGGGCCGCTACCTGCCCGAATACCGCGCCACCCGCGCCAAGGCCGGCAGCTTCATGGCGTTGTGCAAGAACCCCGAGCTGGCCTGCGAGGTCACGCTGCAGCCGCTGGAGCGCTACCCGCTGGATGCCGCCATCCTGTTCTCCGACATCCTCACCGTGCCCGACGCCATGGGTCTCGGCCTGCACTTCGAGACCGGCGAGGGGCCGCGCTTCGAGCGCACCATCAACACCCAGGCGGACGTCGACGCCCTCGCCAGCCCGGATCCCGACCAGGAACTGCGCTACGTCATGGACGCCGTGCGTACTATCCGCCGCGAACTCGGTGGGCGCGTGCCGCTGATCGGCTTCTCCGGCAGCCCGTGGACCGTCGCGACCTACATGGTGGAGGGCGGCACCAGCAAGAACTTCAGCCGCATCAAGGGCATGCTCTACGACCAGCCG
>CAYPTW010000086.1:0-4509 GCA_964413755.1 uncultured Thioalkalivibrio sp.
CCGCAGAACATCGTCATCGGCGGCGCCGCCGGCGCCGCGCCGCCCGTGCTCGGCTGGGTCGCCATCACCGGCGACATCCACGCCCACGCGCTGCTGCTGTTCCTGATCATCTTCACCTGGACGCCGCCGCACTTCTGGGCGCTGGCGATCGCCCGCAAGGACGAGTACGCCCAGGTGAACATCCCGATGATGCCGGTGACCCACGGCATCGAGTTCACCCGCCTGCAGATCCTGCTCTACACCATCCTGCTGTTCATCGTCGGCCTGCTGCCCTGGCTGACCGGCATGAGCGGCTGGCTGTACCTGCTCGGCGCCATCGGCTTCGGCGGCGGCTTCCTCTACTACGCCGTGGCGATGATGCGCTCCGACGCGCCCGAGCTGCCGATGAAGACCTTCAGCTACTCCATCACCTACCTGATGGGCATCTTCTCCTTCCTGCTCGCCGACCACTACGTGCCGGCGCTGCTGGGCTGAGCCGGTGTTCAAGCGCTACCTGCCGCTGATCTTCGTCCTCGTGGTGGTGATCGCCACGGCCATCCTGTTCCTCGCGCTGCGCTGACGCCAACGGGTCACGCGACCTTTTGCCTGACCGCGGCTCGGGCCATTGCACGGTCCCCTTCGCTTGGAAATCTGATGCCGCTCAGGGGACCGTGCAATACCCCGGCCGCTGCCTGGGAGATCCGCTAACCCCGCCGGTGCAGGGCAGGCCCCCAGCCCGGCGCCGACCGGGCGATTACGGCGGCGGACATCGGCGACGCCGATGCCGAACCCCCAACGACGCGGTGCGCCCGGCAGCAGTCTGGCCGGGGCGCGCCCGGACGCCGGGCCTGGCACCTGCACAGCGGCTGGCCATGACAGGGTCCTGCGAGCGGCATAAGAATTCCAAGTGAGCAGGACCCTGTCATGGCCAGCCGCGGTCAGGAGCTCGGGTGATGGCCAGCCGCTCGACGCAGGTCTTGTACCGCTGCGGACAATAGCGCGCTTATTCTCCGCAAGTAGCACGGAGAATAGCCTTGTGCCTGCGGAGATTGGCCCGCATAATGTCCGCACTTCATGCGGAGAATATGCCCTGTACATTTGGCAACATCCTGACTGGCCGGCGTTCACCTGGGATCAAGCCGCTTTGGCCACTTTGCTTGGCCAGGTATCCCGCGCCCAGGGGAAACTCCTGGGCAGGATGGCAGCTCTCGGCTTCGGCCTGCGCAACGAAGCGCACCTGCGGACGCTGACCCAGGACGTCGTCAAGACCAGCGAGATCGAGGGCGAACATCTCGAACCCGACCAGGTCCGATCGTCCATTGCCCGCCGGCTGGGAATGGACGTCGCCGGGCTGTCTCCAGCCGACCGCAACGTCGATGGCGTCGTCGACATGATGCTGGATGCCACGAGCCGATACGAGGAGCCGCTGACCGTCGAGCGGCTCTACGGCTGGCACAGCGCTCTCTTCCCCACCGGGCGCAGCGGCATGCACAGGATTTCGGTCGCCGCATGGCGGGACGACAGCAACGGCCCCATGCAGGTCGTGTCCGGCCCGATCGGTCGGCAACAAGTGCACTACGAGGCACCGCCGGCCACCCGCATTCAGGAAGAGATCGAATCATTTCTCGAGTGGTTCAACGCCCCCGCTGCAACCGACCCGATCCTGAAAGCCGGGCTGGCGCACCTGTGGTTCGTCACCATTCATCCGTTCGACGACGGCAACGGCCGCATCGCCCGCGCCATCGCCGACATGGCGCTTTCACGATCGGATGAGACTCGGCAGCGCTTCTACAGCATGTCCGGACAGATTCGTATTGAGCGCAACGACTACTACGACACACTCGAACGGACGCAGAAGGGCCGGCTCGATGTCACTCGTTGGCAGACATGGTTCCTGTCGTGCCTCGAGCGTGCGATCGCCGCCGCCGAGGACACGCTGTCCACCGTGCTGGCGAAGGCCCGCTTCTGGGAGCGATTTGCCACAGCGGCCCTGAACGAACGTCAGATCAAGGTGCTCAACCGGCTGCTGGACGGATTCGAGGGCAAGATGACGACCTCCAAATGGGCGAAGATCGCGAAATGCTCACAGGACACCGCGCATCGCGACATCCTGGACTTGATCGACCGTGGCGCTCTGCAGAAGGAACCCGGGGGCGGACGCAGCACCTGCTATTCCCTCGTCGCGGACAACTAAATGCCCGCCCCCTACCGCCGTGTCGTTAGATACGACCTCGACATCAGCCCCGGCGGAGAGCCAGTGGAGAAGGGATTCGAAGGTCGGCCAGTCCAAGGCGCCAACAACATTGGCCTGGAACGCCCCTGGAAGTATGACGTCGATGGCGAACGAAGAGTCGGGTTCTTCGAGGAGGGTGGCCTACTGTCAAACGTCGGGAATTGGATTCCCGGCGTCAATGCTGTGGCGGGAGTACACGACGTGTTTCAGGTATCAATGGGCGCTTCAATCCCGCGGGATGTCTTCAATGTGCCCGGCGTGGCCGTAGCGGCAGCGTTTACCTACCCTGGATTACTTGGCCAACTGTTCATTAGTGCCCCGGCAGACGTTTACCTCCCGGCACAACTCGGTCGAAGGAATGGCAAGGTCGGATCGACTGGAGTGCCCATTGGTGGATTCTAAGGTGCGCAATGTCTTTGTCTGCGGGTTGGCCCTAGTGGGCTTGGCGGCATGCTCCTGGTTTGTATCCTGGGAGGATGCCGCCGACGGTGGCGTGGGCCGGCACATTCAGTCTTTGATCGACCTGGACGGGCCACCTACCGCGATAATTCAGCTGCCCAGCGGGTACAAGGAGTATCGGTACGATTTTCGAAAGATCGATCCATCTTGCGTTCATTTCTGGCTTGTGGATCCGAACGGTATTGTCGTCGATTATCGCTACGAGGGTCGCTGTCGGCCGATTGGTTAGGAGTTCCGCGGAAGCGCCGCCCGGCGGACACCTGGCAGACCCCGACCCCCGGGGTGTTCCTTGCGGCGATCAGCCTGACCCGGGGATTCACGGGCCACGAGCACCTGGACCAGGTCGGGCTGATCCACATGGGCGGGCGGGTCTACGACCCGGAGCTGGGGCGGTTCCTCCTGGCCGGGTTGCGCCCGAACGCCGGGCTTGGCACCTGCACAGCGGCTGGGCATGACAGGGTCCTGCGAGCGGCATAAGAATTCCAAGTGAGCAGGACCCTGTCATGGCCAGCCGCGGACAGGCTTCCAGGACCCGGCCGGGTACAATGTCCGGCCATGGACATCACCCCCATCCTCGACCCCCTGAACGACGCCCAGCGCGAGGCCGTGACCGCCCCGGCGGACGCGCCGGTGCTGGTGCTGGCGGGGGCCGGCAGCGGCAAGACGCGGGTGCTGGTGCACCGCATCGCCTGGCTGGTGCAGGTCGAGGGCGTGTCGCCCTGGGGCGTGCTGGCGGTGACCTTCACCAACAAGGCCGCCGGCGAGATGCGGGCGCGCATCGAGCACCTGCTGGGCATGCCGGCCGCCAATCTCTGGGTCGGCACCTTCCACGGCCTGGCGCACCGCCTCCTGCGCCTGCACTGGCGCGAGGCGCGCCTGCCGCAGACTTTCACCGTGCTCGATTCCGAAGACCAGCTGCGCCTGATCCGGCGCATGCTGAAGGGCATGGAACTGGACGAGAACCGCTGGGTGCCGCGCGAGGTGCAGTGGTTCATCAACGCGCGCAAGGACGAGGGCCTGCGCCCGGCGCACCTCGACGCCGGCGACGACCCGAACCGGCGCATGTTCATCCGCCTCTATGAGGCCTACCAGGCGCAGTGCGAGCAGAGCGGGCTGGTGGATTTCGCCGAGCTGCTGCTGCGCGCCTACGAGCTGTGGCGCGAAGACGCGCAGCTGCTGGACCACTACCAGCGCCGCTTCCGCCACCTGCTGGTGGACGAGTTCCAGGACACCAACGCCATCCAGTACGCGTGGCTGAAGCTGCTGGCCGGCAAGGACGGCAAGCCCTTCATCGTCGGCGACGACGACCAGAGCATTTACGGCTGGCGCGGCGCGCGCGTGGAGCACATCCGGCGTTTCCGCAAGGACTTCCCGGGCACGAAGATGGTGCGCCTCGAGCAGAACTATCGCTCCACCGGCAATATCCTCAACGCCGCCAATGCGCTCATCGCTCACAACCGCGAGCGCCTCGGCAAGAAACTCTGGACCGAGGGCCGCGAGGGCGACCCGATCCGCCTGTACGCCGCCTACAACGAGCGCGACGAGGCCGAGTTCGTGGTCGGGCGCATCCGCAGCCTGCTGGACCAGGGCAGCGCGGCCAACGAGATCGCGGTGCTGTACCGCTCCAATGCCCAGTCGCGGGTGTTTGAAGAAGCGCTCATCCAGTCGCGCATTCCCTATCGCGTCTACGGCGGCCTGCGCTTCTTCGAGCGCATGGAAATCAAGGACGCGCTGGCCTACCTGCGCCTGATGGCGAACCGCGACGACGACTCGGCCTTCGAGCGCATCGTCAACCTGCCGACGCGCGGCATCGGCGCGAAAACGCTGGAGGCGTTGCG
>CAYPTW010000086.1:4609-9762 GCA_964413755.1 uncultured Thioalkalivibrio sp.
ATGCGGCCGGTGGACGAGTTCCTGGCGCATGCGGCGCTGGAGGCCGGCGACAACCAGGGTGGCGCCTGGGAAGCCTGCGTGCAGCTCATGACCCTGCATTCGGCGAAGGGGCTGGAGTTTCCGGTGGTGTTCCTTGCCGGCCTGGAAGACGGCCTGTTCCCGCACAAGCGCAGCCTGCTCGACGCAGACGGCCTGGAGGAGGAGCGGCGCCTCGCCTACGTCGGCACGACACGGGCGATGCGCGAGCTGTACCTCAGCTACGCCGAGCAGCGC
Source organism: uncultured Thioalkalivibrio sp. (assembly GCA_964413755.1). Taxonomy (GTDB): domain Bacteria; phylum Pseudomonadota; class Gammaproteobacteria; order Steroidobacterales; family XN24; genus XN24. Next base: position 4,883 of record CAYPTW010000086.1, read on the forward strand.
CGTCTGCACGGCGTCGACAACTACGGCATTCCCTCGCGCTTCATCGGCGAGTTGCCGTCCGAGCTGGTGGAGGAGATCCGGCCCGCGGCGCGCATTTCCAGGCCAGTGGCGCCGTCCAGCGGCAGCCGCTTCCGCGAGGAAGCGCCGGGAGGCATCCGGCTGGGGCAGCGCGTGCGCCACAACCAGTTCGGCGAGGGCGTGGTGCTCAACCACGAGGGCCACGGCAGCCATGCCCGGGTGCAGGTGAACTTCGAGAACGCCGGGCCCAAATGGCTGGTGCTGGCCTACGCGCGCCTGGAACTGATGTAACATCGGCAGCGCCGCCCAGGCCGGAAAAGAAACACATGAAGATCCTCATCCTCGGCGCGGGCACGGTCGGCTCCACCGCCGCCGAGTCGCTCTCCGACGAAAACGAGATCACGGTAGTCGACCTCAACGGCCGGCTGCTGACCGAGCTGCAGGATCGCCTCGACATCCGCACGGTGCAGGGGCATGCCTCCCATCCGCGCGTGCTCGAGAAGGCCGGCGCGGCCGACGCCGACATCCTGGTGGCGCTCACGGACAGCGACGAGACCAACATGGTCGCCTGCCAGATCGCCTACAGCCTGTACCGCACGCCGGTGCGCATCGCCCGCATCCGCGCGGCGGAATACACCTCGCGCCAGGAGCTGTTCGGCCCGAAGACCATACCCGTGGACACCATCATCAGTCCCGAGCAGCTGGTCACCGAGCACATCGAGCAGCTGATCCACTACCCGGGCGCACACCAGGTGCTGGACTTCGCCGACGGCAAGGTGCGGCTGGTCGGCCTGAAGGCCAAGGCCGGCGGGCCCCTGATCGGCCAGGAGCTGCGCGAACTGCGCCGCCACATCCCGCACACCGACGCGCGCGTGGCGGCGATCTACCGCCAGAGCAGCATTCCGCCGGTCGGCAACGAGGAGCCGATCTACGAGACCATCCTGCCGGAAGGCGATACCGTCATCCGCGAAAACGACCTGGTGTTCTTCCTTGCCGCGCGCAAGGACATCCGCGTCATGATGAGCGAGCTGCTGAAGCTGGAGCACCCGGCGCGCAGCATCATCATCGCCGGCGGCGGCCACATCGGCCTCGAGCTGGCGCGACGGCTGGAGAACACCAACCGCGTCAAGGTCATCGAGCGCGACTATGACCGCGCCCGCTATATCTCGGAGCGCCTCAAGCATGCCGTGGTCCTGACCGGCGACGCGGTAGACGAAAAGCTGCTGCAGGAAGAGAACATCGACAAGGTGGACGTGTTCTGCGCCCTCACCAGCGCCGAGGAGGCGAATATCCTGTCTTCCTTCCTCGCCAAGCGCATGGGCGCCTCGCGCGTCATCGCGCTGATCAACCGGCCCTCCTACGCCAAGCTGGTGGAGAACCAGTACGTCGACATCGCGGTCTCGCCGCAGGAAATCACCCTCAGCGCCCTGCTGGCCAAGGTGCGCGGCATGCGCCTCGACGTCGGCCAGGTGCATGCGCTGCGCAGCGGCACCGCCGAGGCCATCGAGGCGGTGGCGCATGGCGACGACAAGACCTCGAAGGTGGTGGGCAAGCGGGTCGAGGAAGTGCCGCTGCCGCCGGGCGCCACCATCGGCGCCATCGTCCGGGGCAGTGACGTCCTCATGGCCCACCACGACACGGAGATACTGCGCGAAGACCACGTCATCCTGTTCCTCACCGATCGCAGCCAGATCCCCTCGGTGGAAAAGCTGTTCCAGGTGAGCGTGACCTATACCTGAAGCGGCGCCCGCCTCGTGAACGGCCTCGTCGTATTGCGCATCATCGGCCTGCTGCTGGCCCTGTTCAGCATCACGATGCTGCCGCCCGTGGCGGTCTCCTGGTTGTATGCAGACGGCGCCGGGCTGGCTTTCTTCCAGGCCTTCCTGATCATCTTTGCGGCCGGCCTGGCCGTTTACCTGCCGCTGCGCCGGCATCACGCCGAACTGCGCATCCGCGACGGCTTCCTTGTCGTCGCCGGCTTCTGGGTGGTGCTGGGCCTGGCGGGTGCCGTGCCGCTGCTGCTGGTGGACAACCCCGCCATGAGCTTCACCGACGCGGTGTTCGAATCAGTGTCCGGCTTCACCACCACCGGCGCCACCGTGCTGACGGGGCTCGATGCGCTGCCGCGGTCAGTACTCTGGTATCGCCAGCAGACACAGTGGTTCGGCGGCATGGGCATCATCGTGCTGGCGGTGGCAATCCTGCCCGTGCTGGGCGTCGGCGGCATGCAGCTCTACCGGGCGGAGACCCCCGGGCCGATGAAGGACACCAAGCTGACGCCGCGCATCACCGAGACGGCGAAAGCGTTGTGGATTACCTATGTCGGCCTGACGGCCGTGGCCGCGGTCTCCTACCGGCTGGCCGGCATGCAGTGGTTCGACGCCATCGGGCATGCATTCACCTCCATCGGCACCGCCGGATTCTCTACCCACGACGCCAGTTTCGGTCACTACGACAACGCCCTGCTGGAATGGATGGCCTCTGTTTTCATGCTGCTGGGGGCCACCAGCTTCGCCCTGCACTTCTTCGCCATGCGGCGCGTATTGCCGGACATTCACCTGCACTTGCGAGGCGGCCGCCCGCGGCTGAGCTGGCCGCACCGGCGCCGGGTGTCCTGGAGCGACGCGATCGGCGGTTACCTGCAGGACCCGGAATTTCGCGCTTTCATCACCATCCAGGGCGTTCTCATCGCCATCATCGCCGGTTACCTCGCGTTCAAGGGCCATCACACCCCCGGCGAGTCGCTCACCAAGGCGGTGTTCCAGGCCGTGTCCATCGGTACCACCACGGGCTTCACATCCACCGACTTCTCGGCGTGGCCGGGCGCCCTGCCGGTGATGTTGATTCTCGCCAGCTTCATCGGCGGCTGCGCCGGCTCGACCGCCGGCGGCATGAAGGTGCTGCGCTGGCTGCTCATCTTCAAGCAGGGCTGGCGCGAACTGGCGCGGCTGCTGCATCCGAGCGCGGTGATTACCATCCGCCTCGGCGACCGCGGGGTGCCGAGTCGCGTCACGGAAGCGATCTGGGGCTTCTTCTCCGTTTACGTCGTGGTGTTCTGCGTGCTCATGGCGGCGATGATGTTCCTCGGGCTCGACCAGGTCACGGCGTTTTCGGCGGTGGCGGCCACGCTCAATAACCTGGGTCCCGGCCTGGGTGACGTGCGCGCAACTTTCGCCTCGGTGCCGGATGCGGCCAAGTGGCTCGGCGTGCTCGGCATGATCCTCGGGCGCCTGGAGATCTTCACGCTGCTGGTGCTGCTGACACCGGAGTTCTGGCGGCGATGATGCGCACCGCGCTGGAGAAGATGCTGGCCGCGGGCCGTGACGACGCGCTGCTGCGTTTTTCCCTCGGCAATGCCTGCCTCAAGGAAGCCGATACGCGCGCAGCGGTTGAGCATTTCCGCCGCGCCGTGGAGCACGACGCAGCCTATTCGGCGGCATGGAAGCTGCTCGGCAAGACCCTGGCGGAGTCCGGTGACGCCGCCGGCGCGGCGGCAGCCTGGCGCAGCGGCATCGAAGCGGCGCAGGCGCGGGGCGACGTGCAGGCGGCAAAGGAGATGCAGGTGTTCCTGAAGCGCCTGCAGAAGCGCCCGGGAGACGCCGGCGCGTGACGCTCGATGTGACCACGGCGCCCGGCAGGGAGGCCCACCACGAGCAACTCGTGGGCGGACTGCGCGCGGCCATACGGGCCGGCGATGCGAGCGCCCTGCGCGCGGTGGTCGAGGGCGAGCACCCGGCCGACATTGCCGGCGCGCTGGAGGAATTCGAGGTACACCACGTGTGGGCCGTGCTGGACCTGCTGCCGCTGTCCGAGCAGGCCGTGCTGTTCGGTTACTTCGGGCGCGACTTCCAGGTGGACATGGCGCACCAGGCGGCACGCGCCGGGCTGGCGCGCATCGTCAGCGCGATGAACTCGGACGAGCGCGCCGACCTCTTCAAGGGGCTCTCCGCAGAGCAGCAGGACGCGCTGCTGCCGGCGCTGGCGCAGGCCGAGCGCGAGGACATCCGGCGCCTGGCGGCCTACGAGGAAGACACGGCCGGCTCGATCATGAGCTCGGACTATGCCGTGCTCACCGCGTCGCTGTCTGCGGCCCAGGCCATAGAGAAGCTGCGCCACGAAGCCCCCGACAAGGAAACCATCTACCGCGCCTACGTGATATCGCCCGACCGGCGCCTGCTGGGCGTGGTGCGGCTGCGGGATCTCATTCTCGCCAGCCCGAAGACGCTGGTGCAGGACCTGATGGAAGCGGACCCGCTGGCTGTCCACGTGGACGAGGACCAGGAGGAAGTGGCGCACAAGATTTCCCGCTACGACGTGCTGGCGCTGCCGGTGGTGGATGCGGAGGGAAGGCTGGTGGGTATCGTCACCCACGACGACGCCATGGACGTCCTCCAGGAGGAGGCCACGGAAGATTTCCACAAGGTGGGCTCCGTCGGCGACCTCGACTCCAGCGTGCGCAACGCCTCGATCGGCCTGTTGTACCGCAAGCGCATTGCCTGGCTGGTGCTGCTGGTGTTCGGCAACCTGGTTTCCGGCGCCGGCATCCATTACTACGAGGACACCATCGCCTCGGTGGTGGCCCTGGTGTTTTTCCTGCCCCTGCTGATCGGCTCCAGCGGCAACGCCGGCTCGCAGGCGGCCACGCTGATGGTGCGGGCGCTCGCCACCGGCGACGTGATGCTCAAGGACTGGGGCCGCATGCTCGGGCGCGAGGTGCTGATCGCGGTCCTGCTCGGGCTCACCATGGCGCTGGCGGTGTCCGGCATCGGCTGGTATCGCGGCGGGCCGGGGGTGGCGCTGGCGGTCGCCCTGACCATGGTGCTGGTGGTGATGGTCGGCAGCCTGATCGGCATGTCGCTGCC
>CAYPTW010000087.1:0-9701 GCA_964413755.1 uncultured Thioalkalivibrio sp.
ACAAGCGCTTCCCGACCCCGGAGTTTCCGCTGGAGTTCATCCAGCGCATGCTCGGCGAGGAAGGCCTCATCACTGCCGAGCCGGCGGTGGAGAAAGGCCTGTTTCGCAAGCGCCGGCTGTGCCCCGACTGTGGCACGGAGCTGTCTGGCGAGCCGAACGGGAAAAGCACCCACCATGCCACGGTCGATGTGCCGGACAGCGAGGCGGTCAGCGTCGAGCTTTCGCTGCCGGTGCAGAACTGCAGCTGTGGCCGGGAAGTCACCTTGCCGAAGAGCGACGTCGAGCGCGGCGTGATGCAGGCTGTGGCAAACGCCTTCCGCAGCGCGGAGATCCCGCCGGGCTGAGAGGCCGTCCGGACGTCTACTCCGGCGCAACCTCTCCACTGCCGCGTTTCGCGGCGAGGTAACCCTGCACCATTTCCAGCGCGCTCTTGTCGCAGGGCGGCATCTCGACGTGGGTCTCGTGCAGCGGCGTAACACGCTCGCCCCAGCGCAGCAATTGTGCCGACCAGGTGAGGCCGCCGCCGAAGCCGGTCAGCAGGATGTTGGCGCCGGGCTTGATGCGGCCTTCCTCCAGCGACTCCACCAGCGCCACGGGCACGGTGGCCGCCGACATGTTGCCGTAGCGGTGCACGTTGACGAAGCAGCGGTCCATGGACAGCCCGGCGCGCTTGATCACCGCTTCGATGATGCGCAGGTTGGCCTGGTGCGGTACGACGAGATCGACGTCGTCCGGGCCCAGGCCGCACTCGTCGAGCACCGACTGGCAGGCCTGGCTCATGCCGACCACGGCGCGCTTGAAGATCTCCTGGCCTTCGAACACCCACTGGGTGTCGCCGTTGTACCAGCCGCAGTTGGCGTAGCGCTGGCCCATGCCGTGCACGAGGAGGATCTCGCGCACTTCGCCGTAGCAGCCGAGCTTGCTGGCGCGCACGCCCTCGTCCCTGTCCGTCGCCTGCAGCACCGTGGCGGCACAGCCGTCACCGAACAGCACGGCCACGCCGCGGTCGGTCCAGTCCATGAGCGGCGAGATGAGTTCGCCGCCGATCACCAGCGCGTTGTTGACCACGCCTTGCGAAATCATGGCCGCGGCGCTGGTGAGGCCATAGAGGTAGCTGGTGCAGGCGGTGTTCACGTCCATGGCGCCGGCGTTCACCGCGCCGATGCGCTTTTGCACGCCGGAGGCGGTGTTCGGGACCTGCTGGTCGAAGCTGCAGGTGCCGAAGACGATCAGGTCGAGCGCATCCGGTGCGAGATCGGCGCAGGCCAGGGCCCGGTGCGCTGCGAGTGCACCCATCTCTTCCAGCGACATGTGGGAGATGCGGCGCTCGCGGATCCCGGTGCGGGTGGTGATCCACTCGTCGTCGGTCTCCAGGAAGGTGGAGATGTCGTCGTTCGTCAGCGTGGCCGGCGGCATGCACTTGCCCCAGCCGGTGATGGTTGCGTTCCTCACGCCGGGATTCTCCGCAGCAAATTAATCGATTCTAGCCCAGAACGGCGCCGCGTCATGGAACCGTGGCTAGATCCGGGCGAGGTGGCTGCGGGTGGCGCCCGCCACGGCGTGCAGCGGGATCGAGCGGTCGAAGCTGACCAGGCGCGCATCGTGCTGCACGGCCAGCGCCAGCAGGTAGACGTCCGTGACCTGGCGCGAGCCGAGGACCGCGTCCCAGTCCACCACGCCCTCGTGCAGCAGGCTGACTGCATCAGGCCAGAACTCGTGCCAGTGCGTGGCAGCGGCCACCCGGAGCCGCGCGGCCACGGCGGCGGCGGGCAGGGCGCCGGGATAGGACGGCTGGGACATGATGCGGATGCAGCCGTTCTCCGTCAGCGGGCAGGAGGCCCAGCCATGCTCAATGTTGGCCGCCAGCCAGGCGTGGGCCACTGCGTGGTGGACATGGTCGGCATCGAGCAGCGCGATGAGGACGTTGACGTCCAGCAGCGCCCGCATCAGATGCCCTCTTCGTCCCGCAGCCGCTCCACCAGCTCGTCGCTGACGACGACGCCCCGTGAGGCGAAGGGCCGGAAACCGTAATGTGCCGGCGGCTCGGCGACGGCGCCGGGCATGGGGGCGTCAGCCTGGGTCATGGCGCGTCGTAACAGCTCCGACACCACCCGCCCGGTGGTCTTGCGTTCCCGGCGCGCGCGCTCCTTGGCCGCGGCCAGCACGTCGTCATCGATGTCCAGGGTGGTCCGCATCATCGCCTCCGTTGATGCGGTGATGCTAGTGCATCAGGTGTGCTGGTGCAATCAGGACTTGCGGCGCCGGCTCCCGGTGGTTTTCTTGCGCCGCGCCCGCGGCTTGCGCCCCAGCAACGCCTTCTCCAGCTCCTCGACCGCGTCCGCCGTGTACACGGCGATCTTCTGCATGCTCGGCACGGTGGTGTGACAGGCGGTGAAACCGAAGTTCATCAGCCCGGCGTAGCTCTCGCAGGTGATGTTCAGGGCCTGCCCCTGGGTGACGATCGAGGCCGGGTAGATGGCCACGAGTTCGGCGCCGCGGAAATACAGCGGCTGCTCCGGACCCGGCACGTTGGAGATGGTGATGTTGAACATGGGCCGGATGCGCCCGCCGATGCCGGTCAGCAGGGTGATGATGGTCGGCGCCATGAGCAGCATGGTGTACTGCAGCATGGCGCGTCGCGGCAGCTGCCGCACGTGGTCCTTGCCGTGCTGCACCGAGGCCTTGATGGAGGCCAGGCGCAGCTTCGGGTCGACGACGTCGGTACCCAGCGTGGCGAGGATGAAGCTGATGGCATTGCCGGCGCCCTCGTCGTCGTTCGGCCGCACCGAGACCGGGATGCCCGCCACCAGCGGCTTGTCCGGCAGGCTGTCGCGCTCGAGGAGGTAGCGCCGCAACGCGCCGCCGCAGACCGTCAGCACGATGTCGTTGATGGTGCAGCCGCCGGCTTCAGCCAGCTTGCGCAGGCGCTCCAGCGGGAACTGCTGGGTGGCGAAGCGCCGCTTCTCGCGCACGCGGCCGTTGAGGATGGACATGGGCGTGTCGAAGGGGATGGCGAGGCCGTCGTCTTCGTTGCCGATGCGCTTGAGGAACTGGGCGAAGGCAGAGATGAGTTGCGGCACGGTGCGCACCTGGGCGCGCAGCCCGCCGATGGCCGAAGCCATGACGTTGGCCATGGTCGGTGCCGGGGCGGACTTGCCGGGTTGCGACTTGCGCCGTCCGCGCTGCGCCCAGAAAGGCGGCAGGTCGCGGCTCTCTTCGCGGTCGAAGGACATGGCGCGCTGCAACAGCATCATGCCGCTGACGCCGTCGATGAGCGAGTGGTGGATCTTGATGAACAGGGCGAAGCGATTGCCCTTCAGCCCCTCGATCACCGTGCATTCCCACGGCGGCCGGCTGAGGTCCAGCGGCGTGCTCTGCAGCAGCCCGATCATTTCGCCCAGCTCCCGCTCGCCGCCCGGCCACGGCAGGCCGGCGTGGCGCACGTGGTACTCCAGGTCGATGTCCTGGTCCTCGACCCAGGCCGGCAGCGGGTTCTTGGTGAAGGGATACTTCAGGCGCCGGTTCCACGGCGCGGTGAAACTGCGGTGGCTGCGGAACTCGTCCATGAGCTGGCGCAGGTAGTCCTTCGGCGCATCATCGGGCAAGCGGAACTGCAGCAGGCCGCCGACGTGGTTGGGCGTGGCCCGCGACTCGGTGAACAGCCAGGCGGTGTCGAGCGGGTTGAGCCGGGCGGCGCTCATTCAGCCGCTTTCGTGCGCGTGGCCGGCTTTTTCTTCGCCGTAGCCTTGCGCGTGGCGGCTTTCTTCTTCGCGGCGGGCTTGCGTGCCGGCGCCTTCTTGCGCGCGGTCTTCTTCGCCGCGCGCTTCTTGCTGGCCGCCGGCTTCTTCGCGGCCGGCTTCCTCGCGGCCGGCGCCGCGCTGCCGCCCTGCCAGGTCTTGCGCGCCTCCTTCGCCAGCTCTACGACGCGGGCGATGTCCTCGTCGGTGTAGACGCCGTTGGCGCCGGAGATCGCCGCCAGCTTCATGCCGTGCTTGAGGCCGAGCTTGTAGATCTCCTTGACCTTCTCCCACTCGGTATCGCGCCCGATGGTGAAGACTTCGAAGCGGCCTTCCAGCGCGAGCACGATGGTCTCCGCCAGGCAGGCGTAGATCACGTTGGGCGGCAGGCCGATGTTCTTCAGCCCCTTCACCTGGGTCGGCAGGTCGATCTCGCCGGACTCGATGACCAGCACGTCGGGTCGCTTGGCGACCTCCTCGGGCGGCAGGTCGAGCGGGCGCGCCACGTCGGTGATGACGCAGCCGGGTTTCACCCTGGTGATGTCGAGGATCTTCTTGCCGGCGCCCGAGGTCGAGGTGACGATCATGTCCATCTCGCCGAGCAGCTCGTCGTAGTTGGTGGAGCAGACCACGTTGGCGTTGGGCGTGTCTTCGAGAATGGAGGCCTTGAGGCGCTCGAGCTTTTTCATGTCGCGCCCGGCGATGACCACTTCCTCGAAGGCCATGGCCAGCAGTCGCGCGCTGACCGAGCCGATGGAGCCGGTGGCGCCGATCACCATGGTCTTCGCCATGACGTGCTTGTCTTTGGGGTGCAGGTTGACCAGTCCCATGCGCCGCATGGCGTCGTGCGCCGCCCACAGCGCGCCCGAGGCGGAGTAGCTGTTGCCGGTGGTGATGGGGATGCGCGCGCGCCGCGCCACGGTGACGCCGGCGTCGCCCACCACCTTGGTGAAGGCGCCGAGGCCCATGATCTGGGCGCCGAGCTTTTCCGCCATCTTCGCCGCGGCGAGCAGGCGGCGGTAAGTGAACTCGGGACTGCGCGCCAGCATTTCCTTGGGGGTGCCGCCGACGGTGATGAGCCAGCCCTCGGCCTCGGCGCCGGTGGGCGAGATGATGTTTTCCATCTTGCAGTAGATCATCGGCGGCAAGTGCGCGGCGAGCGACTCGACGCGGTTCATGACGAACTTCGGCGTGCCCCTGGGCACCGGGAAACCCTTGCGGATGTATTCCTGGCTCAGCGGGTGGATGACGAAGGCGAAGCGGCGGATATCGCGGAACTTCCCGGTCGGGTGCAGGAGGCGCGGCTTGATGTCGAGTTCCTCGATGATCTCGATGAAATCATCGTCCGACACCGCCTCCTGCGGCTTGCGCAGGGAGGCGAGGATCATCGCCTCCAGCACGTTGATGCCGACCACCTTCTCGAACAGCTGCGGCGATACGTCGACCACCAGGTTGACCTTGCAGGCCTTGAAGAAGGCTTCCGCCTCCTCGTCCACTGCCGAGGTGATGAGCGTCTTGCCGGCGAGGTTCTTCTCGGTGCCGACCGCCTTGAGCTCCGGGAAGGTGCCGACGATGACGTGGGCCTTGGCCACCTCGCGCGCCATGCACTTGCTCTTGAAGCCGGTCAGCGCGCTCTCGAGCATCTCGCCGGGGCGCCCGGACAGGATCAGGTCGCTGCCGCGGGCATACAGCTCCAGCTGGCGCAGCGAGGTGAGCATGGTCGGCGCCCCGGTCTGCGCCAGCACGTCGGCAAAGCGCAGGTTCGGCGTGTAATCCGACAGCGCCAGCGCCATGTCGTAATTGCGCATCCCCGACAGGAACAGCACCAGGTTGTTGTTGAAGTAGCTGCCGAGGTGGTTCTGCACGTAGCGCACCGCGTTGACCTGCAGCAGGCGCCGCAGCTTGGCGCCGGTGGTCACCGGCACGCGGGTCACGACCTTGGTGAGCCGCCGCGTCTCGCGGTTGGTCACGGTGTCCTGCCCCACGTGGTAATGGTCGGCGACCTCGCCGAGACCGATGGCGTCGGCCTTGCCCTGGGCGCGCCGCATCAGTTCCCAGGCCTTGTTCACGTCATCGTCGGCGCCCACGCGGCGCACCTGGAAACGGTGGCCCAGGAAGTCCGTCTCGAACGAGAAGTCCCGCTCCGACGAACCCAGTGTGACCGCAACAACTCTCTTCATGCTCATCTGTGCTTCCCCCAGGGTCCTGTATCGCCTCAGGCGGCGGCGCGGCGACGCCGCGCTCGCGGTGCGGGCGATGGCAACACGCGGCGGATGATGTCCTCGCACTGCCGCTGCGTCATGTAGCGCGGCACCGGGTAGCCGGTCTCCGCCTCGTGGCAGGCCGCTTTCGCCAGCGCCGGGATGTCCTCTTTACGCAAGGCATCGAGGTGCGTCGGGATGCCCAGCTCCCGGTTCAGTTCGACCACCGCCGCGATGAATTTCTTCGCCAGCGCCCGCTCGCCTTCATGCTCCGTGCCGAGGCCCGCGCGCACCGCCAGGGCCGCGAGCCGGCCGGTGATCTTCGGCGCGGAAAACTCGAGTACATGCGGCAGCATGATGGCGTTCGCCAGGCCGTGCGGCGTGTGGTACTTGCCGCCGAACTGGTGGGCGATGGCGTGCACGTAGCCGACGTTGGCGCGCGTGAAGGCCATGCCGGCGTAGGTCGAGGCCAGCGCCATCTTCTCGCGTGCCTCGAGGTTGCCGCCGTCGTGGTAGGCCGTGCGCAGGTTCTCGAAGATCAGCCCCACCGCGGACAGCGCCAGGCCGTCGGTGTAGTCGGTGGCCCAGTTGCCGACGAAAGACTCGACCGCGTGCGTCAGTGCGTCCATGCCCGTGGCGGCGGTGATGTGCGGCGGCAGCCCGGTCATCAGCGCCGGGTCCAGGGCGGCCATGCGCGGCACGATCCGCGTGTCCACGATGACCAGCTTGCATTCCTTTTCGGGGTCGGACACGACCGCGGCCACGGTCACTTCTGAGCCGGTGCCGGCGGTCGTCGGGATCGCGTAGACCGGGACGGGATTGCGCAGGCCTTTGAAATAGCCCGCCAGCTTGCGCAGCGGCTTGCCCGGGTTGGCGATGGCTACGGCGACGGCCTTGGCGGCGTCCATGGAGGAGCCGCCGCCGACCGCCACGATGGCGTCGCAGCCCGCGGCGCGGTAGAACTCGATGGCCCGCTCGACCAGCGGGATGGGCGCGTCCGGGGTGATCTCGTCGAACACCGCGTACTCCGCGCCTCCGGCCTTGAGCGCGTCCGTCAGGTCTTTGAGCAGCCCCAGCTTCACGATCATCGCGTCGGTGACGATCATCAGCTTGGTATGCCCGAAGCCCGCCACCGCCTGGCCCAGGCGGCCGCTCGAGCCCGGGCCCACCAGCAGCGTCGGGCGGGGGATGGGCAGAAAGCGCGTGACCATGCCGGCGCCCTTCATCAGGGCGGACAAGCCGGTGGCGCGCGGTGCTTCGGGAATCAGGTCAAGTATCACGGGAAACCTCCGCAGCCGTCTGGGTGCAGCATGACGGGCCATTGCGAACCCAAGAGTATACGGCGAAAGCGAAAGAAGCCGCGCCCTCAGCGGCCCCAGTGCCAGCGCAGGCCGACGCCGAACGACGTCGAATCGTCGCCGAACGCCACCTCGGCGCCGAGCGCGAACTGCGGGGTGACAAAGAAGCGGGCGGCCGCGCCGTAGGTGGTCTCGTCGCCGAAATCGCTCAGGTCGACATAGTCGATGTAGCCTTCCAGCTCGACGTTGAGAGCCGGCCGCGTGCGCAGGCCCAGGGCCAGGCCATAGCCGTCGTCGTCCACGGTGGTGAAGAAGGACTCGGTCTCCACGCTGACGTAGCTGAGCTTGCCATAAAGGCTGGAGGCGTTCCCGACCGGCCAGGCGTAGCCGACGCCGAAGTCGTATTCGCGCAGGTCGATGTTTTCAGTCAGGAAGACGTCGAAATCGGTGAGGTCGATCGTGAGGTCGCTGTAACCGCCGAACACGAACACGTGGTCCGTCACCTCGATAGCAGCGCGCAGCAGGAAGCCGTCCGCATCCTCGTTGAAATCGTCGATATCCACGCGCGCGTAGGCGGCGTCGACATAGTTGTAGCTGACGTCCTGGGCCCGGGTGGCCGGGGCGACCAGCAAGAGAGACGCAAAGAGCGCAACGAGAGCCAGGCGCATGGCAGGAACTCCAGGTAGTGGGCTGATGCACGTCAGTCTGCGTCCGCAAGCCGCCGCTGCGCAAGACGCGCCTGGGTGATGCTGATGACGGGTCCCGCCACGGCCAGCAGCATGTAGACCCAGGCGGCAACAGCCAGCCGTCCGTCGGGCAGGATCCAGGCCAGCAGGATGGAAATGCCGCCGAAGCTGCCCACGATCAGCCACGCCACGACCTCGGAAATGCAATCGAAGCGTTCCCGTGCGCTCATGCCCAGCGCCGCACGCTGTTGCCAGGCTCGGAAGTACAGGGCGGCGATGAGGCTGTTGAGGGCGATAAAGCCGATGCCGTAAATCGTCAGCAGGCCGCGGAACTGGTCCAGGCTGTCGAGCGAGAAACTCAACGGCAGCCAGTCGTTCGACATGAAGTGAAATGCTGCGCCGAACATGATCTTCAGGGGGTAGACGTAAATCATCACCACGGTGACCAGGCCGAAGGTGAGCAGCACGGAGCCCAGGTCCTCCAGCCCGAAACGCCGGCTCCAGGTCTGGTGCGCGCGCCAGTAGAGCAACAGCAGCGCCAGGCTCGCCACGAATGCGGGGCCGTCTTTCAGGGCCTCGACCAGTTCGGCGTAAGTCCCCGGTATGTCGTCGATGGAGATAGCCAGCAGCGCTGCAGCAAAAGCGAACGCGGCGTCGGTGAAAGTGGTGAGCCGGGTCACCTCCAGCCCGCGCTGCGGGAAAGTCTCGGCGTCGGGGGCTCCGGACATGGCGCTGGTCCTCGTGACGATGGGCCTTCGAGGGGGATTCTAGCCGTATCGGCGCTGCGGGCGTGGCGGGCGTCCCGCTGTGGCAAACTCTGCACAGCAAGGAGGAGTCCCATGACCAGCGACCTGCCGTTCGACGGCGCAGTGAGCCGTTACCTCGCCGAGGAGGCGCCCGAAGACGTCCGCGACGCCATCGAGGACGGTAAGAAGCGCGACATCCTCGACGAAAGTTATCCCTACGACCGCTGGCTGAAAAAGTCCGACTACGAGGAAGAGCTCGACCGGCTGCAGATCGAGCTGGCCAAGTGCCAGCGCTGGATCCAGGACAGCGGGACACGGCTGGTGGTGGTGTTCGAGGGGCGTGACGGCGCCGGCAAGGGCGGCGCCATCCGGCGCCTGACCATGAACCTCAACCCGCGCGTGGCACGCGTGGTGGCGCTGTCCAAGCCCTCGGACCGTGAGCAGAGCCAGTGGTATTTCCAGCGCTACGTCGCCCACCTGCCCGCCGCCGGCGAGATCACCCTGTTCGACCGCAGCTGGTACAACCGCGGCGTCATCGAGCACGTGTTCGGCTTTTGCACGCCGGAACAGCGTGCCAGGTTCTTCGCCCAGCTGCCGGGCTTCGAAAACACGCTGGTGAGCGAAGGCATCGTGCTGGTGAAGCTGTGGCTCAACGTCGGCCGCGCCGAGCAGCTGCGCCGGTTGCTGGCGCGGGAAGGCGATCCGCTGAAGCACTGGAAGCTGAGCCCGATCGACATCCAGGGGCTGGCGCGCTGGGATGCGTACTCGGATGCCATCGAGGAAACCTTCCGCCGCAGTCACAGCCCGGTGACGCCGTGGACCGTGGTCCGCGCCGACGACAAGTACCGCGCGCGCCTCGCCGCCATCCGCGCCGTGCTCGGCCCGCTGGACTATGCCGGCAAGGACCACGAGCTGGTCGACAGCAACGACCCGCAGATCTGCGGCGGGCCGGAGCTGTGGCGGCCGGCCTGAGGCGGCCGGCCTGCTGGAACAGCTGCCCGAGGCGCTGGGCACGGACGTCGTGTTATTGAGC
>CAYPTW010000088.1:0-9657 GCA_964413755.1 uncultured Thioalkalivibrio sp.
CGGGGCTGGACCGCTACTACCAGATCGCGCGCTGCTTCCGCGACGAGGACCTGCGTGCCGACCGCCAGCCGGAATTCACCCAGCTCGACGTCGAGACCTCGTTCATGGACGAGGACGCGATCACCGCGCTGATGGAAAAGATGGTGCGCGAGTTGTTCCGCGAGGTGCTCGACGTCGAGTTGCCGGACCCGTTCCCGCGCATGCGCTGGGCCGAGGCCGTGGAGCGCTTCGGCACGGACCGGCCGGACCTGCGCAACCCGCTGGAGCTGGTGGAAGTCGCCGACCTGGTCGCCAATGTCGAGTTCAAGGTCTTCGCCGGCCCGGCAGCTGATCCGAGGGGTCGCGTGGCGGCGCTGCGCGTGCCCGGCGGCGGCAGCCTGACGCGCAAGGAGATCGATGCGTACACCGCCTTCGTGGCGCGTTACGGCGCCCGCGGCCTGGCCTACATCAAGGTCAACGACGCCGCCGCGGGCCGTGACGGGCTGCAGTCGCCCATCCTGAAGTTCCTGCCGGACGAGGCCGTCGCGGGGATCATGTCGCGTACCGGCGCCGAGAGCGGCGACCTGGTGTTCTTCGGCGCCGACAAGGCGAAGGTCGTGAACGATGCGCTGGGCGCGCTGCGCGACCTGCTCGGCATGGACCTGGGCCTGCTCGAGCCCGGCTGGCGCCCGCTGTGGGTGGTCGACTTCCCGATGTTCGAATGGGACGACACGGAGCAGCGCTGGTTCGCCCTGCACCATCCCTTCACCGCGCCGGCGGTCGACGACCATGCCCTGCTGGCGGCCAACCCGGGCGAGGCGGTGTCGCGCGCCTACGACATGGTGCTGAACGGCTCGGAGATCGGCGGCGGCTCGGTGCGTATCCACGACCGCGCCATGCAGCAGGGCGTGTTCGAACTGCTCGGCATCAGCGAGGAGGAGGCCCGTAACAAGTTCGGCTTCCTGCTGGATGCGCTGAAGTACGGCTGCCCGCCCCATGGGGGCATCGCCTTCGGCATCGACCGCATGGTGATGCTCATGGCCGGCGCCGGCAGCATCCGCGAAGTCATTGCTTTCCCCAAGACCCAGACCGCCAGCTGCCCGCTCACCGACGCGCCGAGCGAGGTGCCGGACGCCCAGCTGCGCGAGCTGTCCATCCGGGTACGGAAGCCTGCCGCTGAGTAGCGGGCGCCGGTCCCACAGGTCGTGGGCGAAGAGATGACGCGTTTCAAGCAGCCTGAGTCGGTGCTGGTCGTGGTCTACACCACCGGCGGGGAGTTCCTGCTGCTCGAGCGGCACCAGCCGGCCGGTTGGTGGCAGTCAGTTACCGGGAGCCTGGAGCCGGGAGAAACCCCATGGGATGCCGCCGTGCGCGAGCTGGCCGAGGAGACGGGCCTGGCGGCCGACGGCCTCGTCGACCTGGGTATGAGCCAGAGCTTCGCTATCGCGCCCGCCTGGCGCCACAAGTTTGCGCCAGGCGTGACCCACAACCTCGAGCATGCCTTCGCGCTGGCGCTGGGGACGCCCGTCGACATCCGCCTCGATCCCAGCGAACACCGGCGCTTCGCCTGGCTCCCGCGCGACCAGGCGCAGCGGCGCGCCACTTCCGCCACCAACCGCGCCGCGATCGAACGCGTCGCTCCGCCCTGAACTCACGGCCGGGCGGCAGACAGCGCGGCGCCGGGGTCACAGACGATGTCTTCGCCGTCACGGCGGCACCCGTCGGGCCAGCCGGCCAGGTCCCAATAGCGGTCGAGCCCGATTTTCGTCAGCAGCAGACCGAATCCCGGATGGCTGCGCAGGGTGCGATTCTCGCGCGCGAACAGGAACTCGACGTCGAAAGGCCCGCCCGCGTCCAGCACCTGATCGGCCAGTGCCATGGCGCGCTCGTGCTCGCCGAGGTAGATCCAGGCGCCGAACAGGAAGCCCGGCTCGATGCCGCCGGCTGCGGCTGACCGCGCTACCGCGTCAACCGCAGCGTCCCTGAGCGCGGGGTCCGCCTGTGCGGCCATCAGCGGTGCGATCCAGTCGGTCGGCCCGCCCAGCAGCGCCTGCAGGGTGTGCAGCAGCTGGCCCGCGCGGGCGTAATCGCCGGCGCGCATGAGCGCGATCAG
This sequence comes from uncultured Thioalkalivibrio sp., assembly GCA_964413755.1. Lineage (GTDB taxonomy): Bacteria > Pseudomonadota > Gammaproteobacteria > Steroidobacterales > XN24 > XN24. Next base: position 2,093 of record CAYPTW010000088.1, read on the forward strand.
GTAAGCCCCGGGGTTTGCGGTCATGCCCAGGCCGAGCAGGTCGGCGTCCTCGAACAGGCGCCGCGCGCGCTCGTCTTCGTCACGCCACAGGTAGGCCACGGCGAGGCGGTCGTTGACCACTGGCGACAGCGCGTCCAGTTCGCTCGCACGGACGGCATAGGTGAGCGACAGGTCCAGGCGTCCGACGCTGGCGTAGAACTCGGAGCGCCACTGGTGAAGGTCGGCATCGCTCGGCTCGGCGGCGAGCGCTTTCTGGAAGTGCCCGTCCGCCGCTATCCAGTCCCTTCGCCCCAGTGCAATGAACGCTGCAAGACCCTCGGCGGCATCCGCGATCGGTGCGCCTGCCGCGCGCCCGGCCTCGAGTACCTGCTCGGCGCGGGCGAACATCTCGGCCATGGGCTCGCGGGAATAGTAAGGCAGCAGGGCGTACGCCTTGGCGAGGGCCAGGTACAACGGCGCCTGGCCGGGGTCTATCGCAATGGCTTCCCCGAGCAGGCCGATCGCCCGCCCGATAGATTGCGCCTCGCGGCGCTTGATCAGGTGCCGCGCCCGGAGCAGTAACAGGTAGGCCTCGGCATCGGGGGTGGCGGCAAACTCCTCGACGTGGTCGCCGCCGCCGTGCTGCTGCAGCGTGGGGAGCAGGGCCGCGACGATCGCCGCGGAGACGTCGTGCTGCACGGCAAAGGCGTCGGCGATCGTTGCGTCGTAGGCTTTAGAGGAAATCTCCAGTCCACTCCCGGTTTCAACCAGCTGGGCCGTGACCCTGAGCCTGGAGCCGGAGATCTTGACCGTGCCGGTCACGAGATGCGACACGCCCAGGCGGGCACCAATGGTCCGGGCATCCTCGGCGCTGCCCTTGAAGGTGAGCGCCGTGGTGCGGGCGATGACCTTCAGACCTTCCAGCCCGGACAGGCGGCTGATCAGCTCGTCGGTAAGCCCGTCAGCGAAATACTCGTCCTCGGAATCAGCGCTCAGGTTACGGAACGGCAGCACCACGATCGCGTCGCCGGCCGTCGCCTGGGCTGCGACCGGATCAGCCGTGTTCTCCTGACGCCAGGGGAGATAAGGCAGCGTGACGAGCACGGCAAGGCACAGGGCGATGACGCCGGCAACAGCCAGCCCCCGGACGCCGGCGCGTGGCCGGCTTCTCTCCGCCGCCGCGGGCACCGGTGCAGGGGAGAGCGGCAGAGATGCCTCCGCGTCGGCAACCGGAGCCGGTGCATCCGGCCTGGCAGCAAGCGGGGCCGCGTCCGGTCCCAGCGGGCCCACGGGCGCCAGCAGGCGGTAACCCACGCGCGGAATCGTCTGGATGTAACTCGGGTCCTTTGGGTCGTCGCCCAAGGTCGACCTCAGCAGCGAAATGCTGCGCGACAGCACCTCGTCCGACACCGGCCGGTCCTGCCAGACCGCATGGAGCAGGTCCCGGCGGCTGACGACTTCGCCTGGATGCTGCGCCAGCACCAGCAGCACCTGGATGGACTTGGCCTCGAGCCGCAGGCTGGCATCAGCGCGGCTGACCACGTTCCGCAGCGGGTAGACCTCCCAGCGCCCGATCCGAAAGCCGCGTTCGAGTTCCATGTGCCGGGCCCTTGCCTGCAGACGTGCGCGCCGGAAAAGCGGCGCCTAAGGACATTCAAGCTATTCCTCAGGACTTCCAAGCCCGCCGGGCGCGAACCTGCGTCACAAGAAGAATGCTGCATCCACTTATAGCAGCAACAGGTGCCGGCCGGGAGTACGGCAGGCGACACGGGATAGGGAGGACGGCAATGACGATGCGCAATGCAGTACTGCTGGCGGTGATGTGGATGCTGTGGCCGATGCTGGCCCATGCCCAATTCCGGAATGCCCAGCCACATATCTCGGAACCGCGGTTCTCGATCCAGCAGGGGGTGAATACCGAGGTCCTGGCGGCATCCGCGGTCGTGGAATTCACGGTGACCGTGACCAACACGGGGCAGACGGCCGCATCGCCCGGTACCGCCACCGTGCGCCTCTCGCCGGATCTCGTTGCCGCACCGGCGGGCACCGCGCCGTTCACGAGCTATGGCAGCACTTTCGACATCGCCCGCGGGACCTGGGACATCGGCGACCTGCCGGTGGGTGCGCAGGCGGTCCTGGTGCTGCCGGCCCAGGTCGTGGCGCAGCCCGCGCAGCCCTGTGCCTTCAGCCTGGCGGAGCTCTGGCCCGACGGGCAGGGCCCGGACGCGATCAGCCAGCAGTCCTTCGGGACATTGCGCGCACCCGGCGTGACAGCCTGTTCGGACCTAGTGGTTGGTGTGGCCAGCGCGCTGCCGCGCGGCTTTCCTTACTGTGATGGCAAGGTGTCAGTGCAACTGCCGATCACCAACCGGGGGCCGGACCCGGCGCATGATGTGTTCGTGTCGATTGCCCAGGTGCCGGAGACACTGCCGGGACTGGTGTTCCAGGACGCGCGCTGCAGCCGTTTCGGCGAGCCGACCTGCCTGCTGTCGAGCCTGGTGCCGGGCGCGCCGTTCTGGCTGCTCCTCGGGTCCGACGTGTTCGCGAACAAGGGCAGCAACGCCGCGTTCGTGCTCACGGCCACGGCCTCGAGCTCTGACTACGAGCTCGAGCCAGGCCAGGAGAGCTCGAGCAGCCCGCTGGTGATTGCCCGCTTCGAGCCCTGCGAGGATCTCGGTCGACTCGATGAACTTGTCGTCCCCGGATGTTTCATCGCGACCGCCGCGTGGGGGTCCGCGCTGGACCCGCATGTGCAATCCTTGCGGCGCTTTCGCGATCGCTTCCTGCTGACTCACGCCCCGGGGCGCAAGCTGGTCGCGCTGTACTACCGGTTATCGCCGCCGCTGGCCGATTACATCGCGGTTCGGCCGCGCGCGCGCGCCGCGACGCGCGCACTGCTCTGGCCGCTGGTATTCGCCGTCGAGCATCCCGCGGTGCTGCTTTTCCTGCTCGCAGGCGGGTTGTGGCTGGCGCGGCGGCGCAGGGGCGTGGCGGCGAGGTCTGGGGGATTCGGGTCGCTGCTCCTCTGCTTCGTCGCCCTGGCTGCCTCGGTAACGGGTGACGGGCTTGCGGTCGCCGACATTCACCTGGCACGGCCCTGGCCCGCCGCGGACCAGCTCTTCCGTAATGACACCCGCTGGCTGGGGGCTGATGCAGCCCTCTCCGTGCCACTGGGTGGCGATCGCACCCTGTGGCTGTTCGGCGACTCCTTCATCGCCACATCCGCCGTTGGTCGTCGCTCCGAGTCCGAAATGGTCCGCAACAGTATCGCCATCCAGCAGGGGCGCGACCCACTTACGGCTCGGCTGCAGTTTCACTGGCGCGGCGATGACGCATCGCCGGGCTCATTCTTTCCCGAGCGGGGAGATCACTGGTACTGGCCCGGACACGGAATCCGGCTGGCAGAAGGGCCGCTGGTCATCTTCCTGTTCACCATCATCGAGACCCCGGGGCAGGACCTGGGCTTCGCGACGGTGGGTCATGCCATCGCAGTGGTCGACGACCCGGACGCGGCGGTGGCGACCTGGCAACCCCGAATCTACGACCTTCTGGCGCCGGACTTCGACGCCCTGCCGGCTACCGCGCTGCTGCGCGATGGCGACCATGTCGTCGCGCTCGCCATTCGCCAGCGGGGGACGCATGCGGGCGCCCTGGTGCGTTACCCGGCGGCGCAACTCGCGACGGGACGCATCGACGGGGCGGAGTGGTGGGCCGGAGGCGCGAAAGGCTGGGTGCAGCAGACATCGCTCGACGCCGAGGGCCCCGTATTCGTGCTGGACGACGCCGGCGCCGAGTGTTCGCTGCACCAGGACGAACGCACCGGCTTGTTCATTCATGTGGCGAGCTACGGTTTCGGCGCCACGACCATCGGAGTACGCACGGCGCCAGCCGTGACCGGGCCCTGGAGCGCTCCGCTCGTGGTCGACCGTCCGCCCGAGTCAGACGAGCCCCGGGTGTTCGTCTATGCCGCCAAGGCGCACCCGCAACTGGTGGCACCGGACGCGGCCGACCTGGTGATCACCTATGCCACCAACAGCTTCGAATTCTCCGACCTTTTCACCCCGCAGGGCGAACGCGAGCTCTACTGGCCGCGTTTCGTGACCTGGCGTGTGCCCGAGAGCATCCGGGCCGTTCCACAGGACTCCCCAGGGAGAGCCCGATGAACACGCGAACCGCATTGACGGTGGTCGGAACCCTGTACTGCATCGTGGCGACGGGCTGCGGCGGCACAAAGGTGCTCGAGAGCCCCGAGGCGTTCTCGCCCGCAGCGCCGCTGGCCAGCGGCGGTGACGCGCGCCTCGGCGCCACGCTGGAGTGGGTCATCTTTCGCGACGGCCCGGGCACCTGGGCGCGCCGCGCTGACTGGGACGAGTGCCTGCTGACGGTACACAACCGCTCCGCGGGCCCAGTCCGAGTCCTTGCCCTTACCGTCGTCGACTCGTCCGGCACGGGAATCACAGCGGACAACGACCGCAAGCGCCTGGTCAAGGGCAGCCGCCAAACTGTGAAGCGTTACCAGGGCCAGGGTATCGAGGTGCAGGCCGGTGCATCCAGTGAGCTTCTCTATGTCGCAGGCGCGGTCGGCGGTGCAGTGGCCTATGGCGCCGGCTCCACCCTAGCCTTGTACGGCGGCAGCTCGGCGGCCGCCGCCGGCGCGCTTGGCATACTTGTCCTCGGCCCTGCGCTGGTGGTCGGGGCAGTCATCAAGAGCGGCAACGAATCAGAGGTAGCGCGGGAGATTGAGCGCCGGCACACCGTGCTGCCGCTCGACCTGGCCGCCGGCGAAACAGGCGCCATCGTGCAGTTCTTCCCGCTTGCGCCAGCGCCGCAGTATGTCGAACTGGTCTGGGCCGATGCGGACGGCGAGTACGCCTTGCGCCTCGATACGTCGGAGGTCCTGGCCGGCCTCCACCTGGCACCATGATGGCCGCACAGCTGCCATTCGTGCGCGCAGGCGCTCCTGCCCCAGGGCAGCTTGCCAGGATGTGGCTGACAAGTTGCAGGTGCATCACGCTGGTGGCCCTGGTCATTGCCGGTGGCTGTGCCGGCCCCACGACGTACCCGAGCGACTGGACACCGGTGGCGGTGGACGATGCGTGGTGCCGTCAGCCCTCGGGCAGCTTTGCCAATGTCCCGGTCGGCTCGTCGGAAGCGGCAGGAAACGAGCCGCCCCTGCTGCTGGCGGAGGTCTTTTTCGGCCCGTTGCTACGCGGCTTCGATGTGACCCACCTTCGCTTCGATACGCTCGAAGGCGGCGAGCTGCGCGTCCGGCCCTGGGTCGGCGAGACCGAGTTGCAGGAGGTACGCATCATCAAGCCCGGCGCGAAGCGCTGCGGCCGGGAGCGCTGGCTGGTGAAGACGGGCTGGGAAGGCCACCCCTACGACACCGCGTACATTGGCTTCTGGAGCTTCGGCACCGTGCTGCCTGTGGCCTCGCAAGGCTATTTTTCGCTGGAACGAAACGATTCCGGCCAGCTCATCGTGCACGCGGTAGTCCGGACCAGCGGCATTGCCCTGTATTTCATCCCTTTCCGCGCGCGCCTGGATGACGACTGGTACGCCTACGCAGCTCACCCGGCCGCGGAGTTTCCCGATGTGGAATAGATCGGCGCTGCTGGCGCTTCCCCTGGTCCTTGCTGCGCTCTTGTCTGCGGGCTGCGCGACGCCGACCAGGGGATGCGCGGAGGGCGTCGCTTCCGGGGAGGAAATCCTGTTCCGGGCGCCGGCGAGGGCGGGCCGGCTGATCAACAGCGAACACGAGTCGGTCGCCTGGCGGGCCAGCGGCGAGTTGCTGGTCACGCCGACCGCGCTCTACATGAATTGCGCTGGCGTGGCGGGCGCGATCTCCTACGCCGTCATCACGGACGTTGCCGTGCGTGACGTTGACGACTGGGTTCCGCTCTTCAAGGACAAGGTTTTCCAAGACCTGCTGGTAGTGCAGACGTCGCGGCCGACCTGCTGGAAGGGTTGCGTCTACCAGCTGAACGACCCTGCGCTGGCGCGGCACATCGTGGACCTCATCGAGGCGCATCGCCCTGCGGTGGATCCTTTCGGTCGCCGCGACGGCCCGCGCAACGTCTGGCTGGCAGCCGGGCTGCGCAACACCAGGGCCTACTGGACGGTTGAGCCGACCTACCTGGAAAAACATGCGCCCGGACAGCGCGCGGCCGTCGACGTCTGGTTTTGCGCGCGGACGAGCTGCAAGGGCGCGGGCACGACCGCGGCGTTGTATGGCGCGGCATTGCAACGCCAATTACCGGACCAGTCAGCGACTGGTTACGCCTTCCTGGAACTGCCCGGCGTAAAGGTCAACCACCGCACGGAGCTTGCCGTCGGTGCGCTCGTCAAGCGCCTCAGGACGGCAGAGCCGGACATCGACAGCCTGCTGGTCAGCGGCCTGCATGGCATCGCCCTGGCCGAAAAGATCTCCGCCGACTACCGCGTCAGCATCGAAGTCACCTTTCGCGCCTTCGTCGACTATTTCGATCTCGAGCCACTCAAGGACGGCGCCTATTTCTTCACGGCGCACGTTGTGACCAGGCCAGCCGAAGAATGGCTGAGCCTGGACCAGGCGGGCTTTGATGCGGAAGTGAACGCGCTTGCGCAGCATGTCGCAGCGCGCGTGCGGGACGAACTTGCCAGTCATTGCGGAGGAGCAGGCCAGTCCTGCTTCCAGACGATCACAGAGTAGCCCCGGAAATTCCTCCGGGGCATCAGCCAGCGGTGTAAACCACCACGAGGAGAACGAGATGAAGAACCATGCGAATAACAATCTTGCCGGGATACTTGCGGTCGGCGCCATGATAGCGCTGCCTGCCGCGGCGTTGGCGGCCGAGCCCGGCTTCAGCTTTGTCGAGCTGAACTACATCGATGTCGACATCGACTATTCGGAGACCCTCTCTTTCGAGGGTGACAGCTTGAGCATCAGCTCTGACGCTGACTCCGGCTTCCAACTGGCCGGCGCCTTCGAGTTCGGCGAGCGGTGGCACGTCTACGGGGAGTACTCGCAGGCAGGACAGGACCTGTCGCTCGCCGCCCTTATCGAGGGCGAGACGCTGGCAGCATCCGGCAGTTTCGACATCGTCCGCTACCGTCTGGGGGTCGGCTATGCGTTCGAGCTCACGGACGTCATGCAGGCCTACGGTCGTGCCACCCTGGACGGCATCGAGGTCAATGACTTCAACCTGGACGGTGAAGACCTGGGCGACACGGACGATAACGGCTTCGGCGCAGAGTTGGGCGTGGTGTGGGCCGCAATGCCGAACCTGCATGTGCAGGCGCTCACGCGCTACAGCTCGATCGGCAAGCTGGAAAGCTCTGGCAATGACGAGTTCGGCAGCGACGTGGTGTTCGGCGTGAGCGGGCGGTGGCACTTCACTGATGCCTTCGCGCTGCAGGCCGGCTACGAGACAGGCGATATCAGCACCTGGCACGCCGGCGTCAGAATGGCTTTCTAAGAAGGGAACTGAGCCGGGTTGCGCCTTCCTTGCCACCACGGGAGGGAGGCGCAACCTTTTCCCGCCTTCGGCTCAGGGATGATTCGCTCTCTCGTGCCGCGCCTTCCAGCGCTCCCGCGCCAGTCGCTG
>CAYPTW010000089.1:0-9383 GCA_964413755.1 uncultured Thioalkalivibrio sp.
TGCAGCTGCCCCTGCCCGGCCAGCTCGATGCGCGGCGCGTCATCGAGGCCATCGATCCGGCCAAGGACGTCGACGGCTTCCACCCCTACAACATCGGGCGCCTGGCCCAGCGCATACCGCTGCTCAGGCCGTGCACGCCCGCAGGGGTGATGGGACTGCTCGATTACTACGACATCCCGGTGCGCACCAGGCGCGCCGTGGTGGTCGGCGCATCCAACATCGTCGGGCGCCCCATGGCGCTCGAACTGCTCCTCGCCGGCGCTACCACGACCGTCTGCCATCGCTTCACGCAGGACCTCGCCGCGGAGCTCGCCGACGCCGACATCGTCGTCGTGGCCGTGGGCAAGCCGGCGCTGGTGAAGGGCGCATGGATCAAGCCGGGCGCGGTGGTGGTCGACGTCGGCATGAACCGGCTGCCGGACGGCAAGCTGTGCGGCGACGTCGAGTTCGCTGCGGCCGCCGAGCGCGCGGCATGGATCACCCCGGTGCCGGGCGGCGTCGGCCCCATGACGGTGGCCATGCTGATGCAGAACACGCTGGACGCGGCGGAGCGCAGGGACCTCTAGCTGCATGAGAAAGGCCCCGCCGGGCGTCCCGGCAGGGCCTTTGCGTCGGGGCACGCGCCCCGGGGCGTCGTTGGAGACGTCGTTGGAGGCTGTTACGGGGTCGCGGGCAGGTAGTCGACTCGCGTCGCGCCCGGCGCCTCCACGATCACATCGCCGAACACCGTCCAGTCCATCGTCTGGTATCCGTCCTCTCCCTCGGCCGCATTCGGGTCGTACTCGCTGACGTCGGGCAGGACATCGACATCGAAGTCGCAGGTGAACGCCACCGTGTACGGGCCGCTCTCGACGAAGGGAATCACGTAGGAGGCCAGCGTGCCGTCGAGCTCATCCGGCTCGAGGGCTTTGTAGACCACCGGGTCCGCGTCCGCAGAGGCTTCGCCGTCCATATCGTCCGGCGTAACGTCCGCCCCTGCGAACAGGTACACGCCGCCGTTACAGGTCTCGACTTCCTGGGTCTCGGCGAGCAAGGCGAGGTCCACCGTGCCGACGACGCGCCCGACCAGCAGGCTGTCCACCAGCCGCAAGGTAGGCTTGAGAATGTAGTTGGGGGCGAGGCCCGGCGGCGCGATTACCGACTTGCGCAGGTCGAAGTCGATCACCAGCTCCGTGGTGCCCTGCTGCGAGACGACGAAGGGCCGCACCAGCTTGAGGCCGGTCTGTGAGCCACTCGGGACCCACAGCGGATAGGTAGTGCCGGAATCGTCGAACGCGATGTAGGACCCGTCGCTGTTGTTACGCTCCGCGAGCACCTTCAGGCGAATCCAGTTGTACTGGCCCGCTGCCAGTTCGAAGTCTTCCAGCAGGGCTGTCGTGGTGCCGTCCTGCAGCTGGAGCAGGTCGATGTAGCGGGCGCAGTCGGCAATTGCGTCTTCCGGCGCGCAAAAGTCCACGCTGATCGAATCGCCGCCGGCCGGCTTGATCTCCAGCCCGGTGAACACCACCACCACCTCGGATGCAGTATCCACAGGCGAATCCGTCAGCTTCACGGTCAGCAAGCCCGGTCCGTCGTCGGAACCGCCGCAACCGGCCAGCGCCAGTGCGCCTGCCGCGAGCATGGACAGGCCGAGGCTCGTCCTTAAATTGAACATGAATCATCTCCTTGCATCAGCCATAATTCGCGTATCGGGCCGATCCCGGAAGGATAGCCCATCAAGCGGAGCAGCGTTTTATGCTCCTTGCATGTCTACACGGACCAGGCGTCGAATACGTTCCCTGCCTGGCGCGGCACAGCGCGCGGAACCATCCGGCGTCCTGATGCGTGTAATGACTTGATGTCCCCTCGATCCCCACCCTCGCCGGCCGAGCGCGCGCGCGCCCGCGCGTTCGCGGAACTGCTCGAGCCATTGATCCCCGTGTTCTACCGCCATGCCTTCCGCTGGACGGCGGCGCGGGACCAGGCCGAGGACCTGGTGCAGGAACTGCTGGTGCGCCTCTACCCGCGCATGGACCAGCTGGCCGCGCTGGATCGTGTCCAGCCCTGGGCGCTGAAAGTGATGTACCGCATCTTCGTCGACCAGTACCGGCACGAGCGCAGTTCACCGCTGCGCTCGCTCGACGCCCTCCCCGGGGCCGGCGCGGACCCCACTGAGTCGCCGCTCGAGCGTTGCGCGAGCGACGACCCGCAGCCTCCGGAGCTGGTGGAGCGCGAGCTGACCGCCGAGCGCCTCGCCGCCGCCTGGGCGCGGCTCGGCGAGGACCACCGCGTAGTGGTCGCGATGCACGACATCGAGGGTTACAGCCTGGAAGAGCTGGCGGTGATGCTGGAGGTGCCGACGGGCACCCTGAAGTCGCGCCTGCACCGGGCTCGCGGGCGCTTGCGCGAATTGCTGGCCGGGGAACCTTTTGCCGCCGCCGTTCGTGATGAAGGGCAAGAGGAGTCGAAATGACGCACACGCCGGACTGTAACAACGCACGCTCGAAGCTGGACGACCTGCTCCACGGCGCACTGCCGCGGGCGGAGGCCGACGCGGTCGAGCGGCACGTCGAGGGCTGCGCAGCCTGTGCCGCAGCGCACGCGGAGGCGGTGAGCCTCCTGGCGGCGTTGCGTGCCATGCCCGTGCCGGAGATGCGGACCGGCTTTGCCCAGGCTGCGCTGGCGGCCGCTATCGCGCAGGATGCCGGGCGGAAACAGGCCACCGCCCCGGCTCCGCGCGAGGCGAGCCGCCGCAGCAGCCGCAGCCGTCGCTGGGGCTTCGTCCCCTGGCCCGGTTTCGCGCCCTGGCTCGGGGTTGCCGCCGGCGCGGTCGCCGCGGGCGTACTGGTGGTCGCGCTGTGGGGACTGCCACGGGGTATCGGCACGCCGCAAGGCGACGCTGTCCAGGGCCCTGCAGAATTCACCATGTCGCTGTATGAACCCCGCGAGATTGCCATCGCGATCGACGCCGAGCAGCCCATGCCCGGCGCCCGGCTGACGGTCCGGGTCGACGGCGGCATCGAGCTGGTGGGCTTCGGCGACACCCGCGAGCTCAGCTGGGAGACCGACCTGGACGCCGGCACGAACATGCTGTCCTTACCGGTGCTCGCTTATTCGCTCGAGCAGGGCCGTCTCACCGCGTTGGTCGAGCACGGCACACGCACGGAACGAATAGAACTGGCGATCCGCACCACGGACGCAAGGGGGGGAGAGAAATGAACACACGGCACAACATCATGCTGGCAGGCCTGCTGCTTGGGCTGGCACATGCGCCGGCAGCCCTGGCCGACGACCCGCCCCCACCGGCCGAGGCGCCGCCCCCGCCCGAGGTGACGATGCGCATCATTGAGAACCCCGACGCCGTGGCACCCGAGAGCATTACGCGGCGCCTGCAGTTGCCGCCCGCGCCGCCTGCCACGCAGCGCGACGAAACACGGGGCCGGCCGAGCGAGCAGGAGCGCGCGCAAGCACCGGAGAGCGAGGCCCGCCACAGCGAAGCGGCGCAGGAAGCCGCTGAACGCGGCCGCGAGATGACCGAGCAGGCCGCCGAGCGACGCGAGGAATTCGGTCGCTCCCGTGCCGAGGAAATGCGACCCGAACGTCCCGAGCCGCCGACGCCACCGCGGCCCTAGTTGCCCCCCCGGCGCGCCATCGGTTCATAAAGCCTGCGGGCTGGACACGAACCGGTGGCGCGCCGTTTGCACTGCTATGATGCATGGCGCAACCATCGAGAAGCCGGGACCCTGATGCAGCGAATCAGTCGGGTGCTGTCGCTCGTGCTGGTCTGTTTGCTCGGCATGGTTGGCGTGCCGGGCTCTGCAGGCGCAGCGGTCGATGCGCGGGCACAGTTCGCGCGCGGTGTTACGGCTGCGTCCGAAGGTGACCATGCCGCGGCCCTGGCAGCCTTCCTGGCCGCGCGGGATGCCGGCCTGGCAGGGCCGGCCGTGCACTACAACATCGGCGTCAGCGCCTGGGCCCTGGGCGATCTCGAGCTCGCCGCAAGCGCCTTCCTGGAAACAGCGCGCCACGCGGCGATGGCGCCGCTGGCGCACTATAACCTCGGGCTGGTCAGCCGCCGCCGCGGCGACCTGGACGCGGCGCGCGACTGGTTCACCATGGCGCTGCAGGGCGCGAGCGGTGATCTGGCGCTGCAACAGCTCGCCACGGACGCGCTTGCCGCTCTGCCCGCGCCGGCCCCCGCGAGCGCAACGATCACTGTGCCTGCAGCCGCGTTTTTCCTCAGTGCAGGGGCCGGCTACGACGACAACGTGGCACTGCTGGCGGACGGTGACCTGCTTGGCGTGAGCGAACTCGAGAGCCCCTATGCCGAACTGCAGGCAGCCGTCGCCGCGCCGCTGCCGGCGGCACTGAGCCTGCAGGCGGGCGTGTTCCTGGTGGATTACAGCGACCTCTCCGAGCTCGACCAGCGCGGCGCCCAGGTGGAACTCGTTTACGGGCCGCGCATCGGCGCCTGGCGCCTCGAGCTGGGCGCAGGCTACAGCCTCAACCAGATCGACGGGGAGCGCTTCGAAGACCAGCGCAGCCTGCTGGCGGGCGCGACGCGTTCCCTGGGGGAAGACTGGGGGCTGCGCTTGCGGCTGCGCTATGCCGACATCGATGGAAGTAAGACCTACGCGGGCCTGACTGGCGACCGGGTCGACGCCGCCATGCGCCTGCGGCGGAACCGGGGACCGGACAGGCTCCAGGCGGAATACCGGTTCGAGAGCAACGACCGCGCCTCGGATGAGCTTTCACCCGATCGCCACCGCATCGACCTGGAATGGCGCCGCGACCTCGGCCGCGGACTCAGCACCACGCTTGCCCTGGGCTGGCGGCACAGCCGTTATGAGACGGTCGATTTGTCGTGGACGGAGCGTCGCACCAGCGTCGGCGTCGGGCTGAGCGGTCCGATCCGTGGGCCATGGGAATGGGCGCTGCGCTACGACCGGGCCGACAACAGCGCGTCGCCGGCCGAGTTCGAATACGATCGCAACCGCTTCTTCGCCGGGGTCCAGGCGGTCTTCTAGTCGCGCCGCCAGGTGGTCCCGCCGGGCCCGTCCTCGAGCACGACTCCTGCTGCGGCGAGTTCGTCGCGGATGCGGTCGGCCTCAGCGAAGTCCTTGCGCTGGCGCGCGTGCATGCGGGCCTCGATGCGCGCTTCGATCTCGTGCTCGCACAGGGGGATCGCCGCCCCGGTCGCTGCGGCGTCCGCAGCAGAACCGGCCGCAGCCACGCCCTCCGGCGTCGTCACGGCGTGTTGCGGCAATAGCTGCCCGTCGGCACCGAAACCACGTCCCCCGCTCTTCAGCCAGGCATCCGGATCCGTCTGCAGCAGGCCGAGCACACCGCCGATGCTGCGCAAGGTCGTGGCGAGGTTGGTCGCGGCAGCTGCATCGCCGCCGGCCTTCGCCGTGTTCAGCTGGCCCGCCAGCTGCTGGAACAGCGCCAGCGCCTCGGCGGTGTTGAAGTCGTCGTCCATGACTGCGTGGAAACGCGCCACCCACTCCTCGTCCGCCTCGCCGGCAGGGTCGACGCCACGCAACGCGGTGTAGAGACGGCGCAGCGCCGCGACCGCCTGGTCGAGGTTCTGCTCGGTATAGTTGAGCGGGCTGCGGTAGTGGCTGGAGAGCACGAAGTAGCGGATCGCCTCGGCCGGATAACGCTCCAGCACCTCGCGGATGGTGAAGAAGTTGCCCAGCGACTTGGACATCTTCTCCTCGTCGACGCGCACGAAACCGTTGTGCATCCAGTAATTCACGAACTTGCCGCCGGTGGCGCCGCAGCTCTGCGCGATCTCGTTCTCGTGGTGCGGGAACTTGAGGTCCAGGCCGCCGCCGTGGATGTCGAAGTGCTCGCCGAGGATCTCCGTCGACATCACGGAGCACTCGATGTGCCACCCGGGGCGCCCCGGGCCCCAGGGCGAATCCCACGCCGGCTCGCCGGGCTTCGCCGCCTTCCACAAGACGAAGTCCAGCGGGTCGCCTTTGGCCTCGTCCACTTCGACGCGGGCGCCGGCGCGCAGGTCGGCCAGGCGCTTGCCGGAGAGCTTGCCGTATTCCGGGAAACTGGCGACCCGGTAATACACGTCCCCTTGACCGGCCTGGTAGGCATGCCCGCGCTCGATGAGCGCCTGGATCATCCCCTGGATCTTGCGGTTGTCGGTGTACTCCGTGGCGCGCGGCTCGAAGTCCGCGGGCCCGATGCCGAGCGCGGCGAAGTCCTCGTTCATGGCGTCGATGTAGCGCTGGGTCAGCGCCTGCAAGGTCTCGCCGGCTTCGGCCGCGCGCTTGATGATCTTGTCGTCGATATCCGTGATGTTGCGCACGAAGGTCACGTCATAACCCGACCAGCGCAGGTAACGCGCCACGACGTCGAACACCACGTGGGCGCGGGCGTGACCGATGTGGCAGTAGTCGTACACCGTCATGCCGCAGGCGTACATGCGCACCTTGCCGGGCTCGATGGGCTTGAAGGTTTCCTTGCTACCGGAGAGGGAGTTGTAAATCTGGAGCATGGCGGGGACCTGTCAGATATCGGCGTGCTGCGCCAGGCGGGCACGGATGACGTCACGGGGCATGACCGCGAACAGCGCGCCGAGCTCCGGCCCGTCGGACCGGCCGGTCAGCGCCATGCGCAGCGGCTTGAAGAAATGCCTGCCGGAGGCACCGGTGGCTTCCTTCACGGGAGCGGCGAGCTCCTTGTGGTCGGCGGCGCCGGCATCGAAGGCGGCCAGTGCCGCACCGAACACTGCCGGCAGCGCACCGGTTTCGGGTCGCGGCTCGAGTTCGCTCGCGCCGAACAAGACCTGCGCCCATGCCGCGACCTCCGCCGGGGACTCGACGTTGTGGCGCACGGCAGCGAGAAAAGCCGCGCGCCGGGCCGGCGGGACCGCCGCCACGGCCTCGTCGCCCGCCCAGCGGGCCAGTTCGGCCTCTTCGAGCGCATCCAGCGCCAGGCGCTGCCAGTGGCCCACCTGGGCGGGATCGAAGCGCTGCGCCGAGGTGGTCAGCTGCGCCGGATCGAAGCCCGCCGCGAGCTCGCGCATCGACATCAGCCCGTGCGCTTCCCAGGGGTGACCGAGGCGGGCCAGCGTGTTCGCCAGGGCCAGCGGCAGCACGCCGGCGGCGCGAAACTCGCCGATGCTGGCGGCGCCGGTGCGCTTGGACAGCTTCACGCCGTCGGAGCCGGCCAGCAGCGGCATGTGTCCATAGCGCGGCGCCGGCAGCTCCAGTGCGTCGAGGATCGCCACCTGGCGGGCGGTGTTGACGAGATGGTCCTCGCCACGCAGCACGTGGGTCACGCCCATGAGGGCGTCGTCGAGCGCGTTGGCGAACAGGAACCCGGGCGCACCCCCGCTGCGCGCCAGCACGAAGTCGCTGATCTCGCCGGCGGGCAGTGCGCGCGGCCCGCGCACCAGGTCGTCCCAGGCCACCTCGCCGCTGGTCGGTGCGGCGAAACGGATGGCAGGCATCTGTCCGGCCTCGCGACGCCGCACCACCTCGGCATGCGGCAGCTCCGCCCAGGCACGGTCATAGCGCGGCGGCAGGCCGCGTCGGCGCAGCTCCTCGCGGCGCGCGCGCAGCTCGTCATCGGTGCGATAGCAGGTGTAGGCGTGGCCGGTCTCAGCGAGGCGCCCGAGGTACTCGCGATAAATCTCGCCGCGTTCAGACTGGCGGAACGGGCCACCCGCACCATCCCGGTCCGGACCTGCGTCCCAGTCGAGGCCGAACCATGCGAGGTCGGAGAGCTGGCGCTCCAGGTCGCCCTCCCCTTCGCGGCTCGCGTCGGTGTCCTCGGCGCGCAACAGGAAGCGGCCGCCGGCACCGCGGGCCAGGCACCAGTTGAACAACGCCGTGCGCAGGTTGCCCGCGTGCAGGCGACCCGTGGGGCTGGGAGCAAAGCGCGTGACCATGGACATAAGCCCGTAATCTTAACAGGGGGACACTGTTAAAATGCCCGCTTTGGGGAACGTCCCCGACAGGCCAACGGGGCATCGCCCCTCAGGAGTTGAACATGCGTCCGATGATTTCCGCGCTCGCCCTCGCCTTGCTCTCCGCCCCCGCCGGCGCCGACGATCCCGGCAGCAAGGCGCCGCGCGTCGAGCTGGTGACCACGCACGGCACCATGGTGCTGGAACTGGATCCGGCCAAGGCGCCCCTCACCGCCGGCAATTTCCTGCAATACGTGCGCGACGGCCATTACGACGGGCTGATCTTCCATCGCGTGATCCCGGGCTTCATGATCCAGGGCGGCGGTTACGACACCGACTACGCCGAGCGCCCGACGCGTGCGCCGATCGAGAACGAGTCGCGCAACGGCCTCTCCAACGAGCGCGGCACCATCTCCATGGCCCGCACCAACGACCCGCATTCCGCGTCGGCCCAGTTCTTCATCAACCTGGTCGACAACCCCGGCCTCGACGGCGCGCCGGGGAAATGGGGTTATGCGGTCTTCGGCCGCCTGGTCGAGGGCACCGAGGTGCTGGACAAGATCGGCGCTGTGCCGACCGGGCGGGGCGGTCCGTTCCGCAGCGACGCACCGCAGGCGCCGGTGGTGATCCAGAAGGCGCGCGTGCTGGACGAAGGCTGAGCGGCCGGCTGATGGCCACGCTTTTCATCTCCGACCTGCATCTCGACCCGGCGCGCCCGGATATCACCACCCAGGCGCTGGAGTTCCTCGCGGACGAGGCGCATGCAGCCGATGCGCTTTACATCCTGGGGGACCTCTTCGAGGCCTGGGTCGGCGACGACGACCCGGAACCGGAGAAGCGCCGCGTCATCGCGGCGCTACGCAAGCTGAGCGACGCGGGGCTGCCGCTGTACTTCATGCACGGCAACCGCGACTTCCTGGTCGGCGCGGGCTTCGCGGCGGACAGCGGCTGCAAGCTGCTCGAGGACCCGACCATCATCGAGCTGCACGGTACACGCGTGCTCCTCATGCACGGCGACACGCTGTGCACGGACGATCACGAGTACCAGGCCTTTCGCGCCATGGTGCGCAACCCGGCATGGCAACAGGCCATGCTGGCGCGTCCCCTGCCGGAGCGCCTGGCGCTGGCGCGGCAATTGCGCGAGACCAGCGCGGCCTCGATGGCCGGCAAGTCGATGGAGATCATGGACGTCAACCAGGGTGCAGTCGAAGCAGCGATGCGCGAGCACGGCGTCTACACCCTGCTGCACGGCCACACCCATCGCCCCGCCGTGCACCGTTTCGAGCTGGACGGCCACGAAGCGGTGCGCATCGTGCTGGGCGACTGGTACACGCAGGGCAGCGCGCTGAGTTGGGACGCCGACGGCTTCGTCCTCAGGACGCTGCCGCGCTAGAGACCTGCGCGCGCCCTCGGCCGCGCCCTCGCCCGACCGCCCCGGGACCCTGCCATGCGTCCCTCTCGGTTAATGGAGATG
>CAYPTW010000089.1:9393-9493 GCA_964413755.1 uncultured Thioalkalivibrio sp.
GCAGCGCGCTGAGTTGGGACGCCGACGGCTTCGTCCTCAGGACGCTGCCGCGCTGAGAAACTGCGGGTGCCCTCGCCCTCGCCCGACCGCACCGGGACCC
>CAYPTW010000090.1:0-9452 GCA_964413755.1 uncultured Thioalkalivibrio sp.
TGGGACTGGCGACGCTGGCCTGCATGGCCGCAGCGTTGCTCGCGACTCCGGCCCTGGGCCAGGTGGTACGCGAAACGGATACGAACTCCCTGGCCGGCGTGCTGGATTCCAACTGGAACCAGGCCGACAGCTTCACTTTCCGCAGCAAGGGCGGCGAGGTGCTGTTCGCCGACGTCGATGCCGAGATCTTCCAGGTGAAGGGCCGCAAGGGCGGCTCACACGACGACGAGGAGGACTGCGGCGGGCACGACAGCGGTGAAGTCGTCGCCGTGGCCGACGAACATGATGACCATGACGACGCCGGCGGACCCGGCGGGCTCTGCCTGCAGGTGTTCGATGCGGCCGGCACCATGATCTGCTGGGCCGACCGTCCGGCACGACCCGGCTGGCAACGCGATCCGGCGATCGCCTGCCCGCTGCCTGAATCCGGGCGGCCGGCGCAGTACCAGTTGCGCGTCGGCCTGAAGAGCGGCGGCTGCGGGCCGGGCGGAATGGGCGGCCACGACACGACTGCCATGGCCATGTCGTCCGACGGCGCAGTCACGCCCTACGTCTTGAGCTGGAGCCTGCTCCGCGTCGCGGATGACGGCGCCCTGCTCAACCAGTCAGTGCGCAAGGGGCCATAACGCGCCAGAGCGCTCGGCTAACGGGCGGCGGCGGCCGCAGGCGCGGGCAAGGAGGCCAGTATGCTCTGCACCGCTGCCGCCACCTGGGCTTCATCCGGCTCCGGTGTCGGAAACGCCGCTTCCAGCGTGCCGCGCCACACCTGTGCGTTCAGCTCCAGGTCGATGAAGTCCACTGCCAGGTTGCCGTAGCTGCGCGGGCCACCACCGAGGGGGAGGCTGATGCCGATGCTGCCGCCGAAGCTTCCGCCCCAGCGCCCGGCGCCGAGGCCGACGCTCACGGGTGAACCCGGACGCGCGCCGGTGTAGATCAGGCCCGAGACCAGGCAGTCCGGCGTCGCCTCGTCCACGGCATAGCCCCTCGTCTCCAGCACCTGCATCACCTGGTCCCGTACACGCTGCTCGGCAATGGAGGCGGGCCGGTCCGCCACGTCCATCCAGGCAATGCGGGCGCAACGCCAGGGCTCATCCAGCGTATCGACACTGAGAGAAGGGCTCGTAGCGCAGCCGGCCAGCAGCGCTGCAGCACCCAGCACTGTAAGCGAAAGCTGGAGCCGCCCCCGGCGGGGGCGGCTCCACGGGGTCGGGCTCACTCGCCCTCCTGCATCGAACCCAGGGCATCCGCCAGGCCGGGCACGAAGTCCGCGCCCGCCGGCACCTGGATGCTGGAGCCGGCGAAGTCGTCGCCGACCGGCTCGTAGCGCCCGCCGAGGCAGTGCGAGAGGAAACCCTCGGCGACGGCATAGAAGCTCAGCCGGTTCTGCGGCACGGCGAAGCCATGGCCCTCGTCCGGGTACAGCACGTAGGTCACCGGAATCTCGCGCTCTTCCATCGCCGCCACGATCTGGTCGCTCTCGGCCTGCTTGACGCGCGGGTCGTTGGCGCCCTGGGCGATCAGCAACGGCTTCTGGATGTTCTCCACGTAAGTCAGCGGCGAACGCTCCGCCAGCAAGGCGAGGCCCTCCTCGGTACGCGGGTCGCCGACACGGCGCGCGAACTGCTCGAAGAAGGAGGCCCAGTAGGGCGGGATGCTTTCGAGCAGCGTCTTCAGGTTCGATGGCCCGACGATATCGACGCCGCAGGCGAAGCGCTCCGGCGTGTTGGTCACGCCCCACAGCACGGCGTAGCCGCCGTAGGAGCCGCCATAGATGGCGACCTGGTCGCGGGTGGTGATGCCCTGCTCGATCGCCCAGTCGACGGCATCGATCAGGTCGTCGTGCATCTTGCGGCCCCATTCGAGGTTACTGGCGTTGACGAAGTCCTTGCCGAAGCCGGTGGATCCGCGGAAGTTCACGGACAGCACTGCGTAGCCGCGATTCGCCAGCCACTGGTGCTCGCTGCGGTAGCCGAAGCTGTCGCGGGCCCAGGGGCCGCCGTGCACGTTGAGCACCATCGGCACCGGCTCGGCCGGCACGCCGTTCGCGTCCGGGTCCGTGTGCGGCGGCAGCGACAGGTAGCTCACGAGAGTCAGGCCGTCGCGGCTCTTGATCTCCACCGGGTACATCGGGGCCAGGGTCTCGCCCTCGAGCTCCGGCCGGATGGTGAACAGCTTGTCGAGGGTCTTGTCCTCCCGGTCGTACAGCCAGTAGGCCGCGGGCTCGGTGACGCGATCGATGACCACCGACCAAAAGCGGTCGTCGTCCGTGCGGCTGCTCACCGACCATTCTCCGCCCGCCTCCTTGTCGAGGAAGGCGATGTCGTCCTTGATGGCGTCGCCGATCGGGTACCAGCGGTTGCTCAGGTAGTTCTCGGCGTAGGCCTGCACTTCCCCGGTCACCGGGTGGGTCATGATGCCGCCGATGTCGGCCCGCTCGCCGCTGGCGATGACCTCCGTCTCGCCGCTGGCGATATCCAGCTTCACGAGGGCGCCAAGATTGCGTCCGCGCGAATCCAGCATGTAGGCGAAGTCGGCGTCCTGCGGGATGCCCAGCACGTTGCTGGTCAGCGAGTCCTCGGACGGAATGGTGGTGAGCAGGGAAGTCTCACCGCCCTCTTCGATACGCTCCACCAGGAGTCCGCCGTCGGGCGTGGGCTTGGCGGCCAGGCGCAGTTCAAGCTGCTGGTCCGCCACGAAGCCGGCATAGCCGTCATTCTGGCGCACCAGCTCAATCTCGCCGCTGTCCAGGTTCAGGCGATGCACGTCGTGCCAGCGCGGGTCGCGGTCGTTGAGCCCGATGAGGATCTCGTCCTTGATCTGGTTGCTGACCCCGACGATCGTGACGCGCACATTCTCGAACGGCGTGTATTCGCGCGTCGCGCCGCTCTCCAGGTTCACGCCATAGAGCAGGAAGTTCTCGTCGCCGCCCTTGTCCTGGACATAGAGGATCTGCGTGCCGTCGGGCGACCAGGCGTAGCCGCGGATCGGACGGACTTTCTCCTCCGTCACCGGCTGCGCCGCGTCGGCGTCGTCCAGCGGCGCCACCCACACGTTCATGACGCCGTCGCGCGGCGCCAGGTAGGCGATACGCTTACCGTCCGGGCTGAGCTGGGCGCTGGAACGGGCCGGGTTGCCGAACAGCTTGTCGCGCTCGATCAGGTCCGGGGCCTCTGCGATCGCGGCGGTCTCGGCTGCAGGCGTCTCGGCTTCGGCCGGCGTTGCGTCAGCCGGCGCGGCCTCCTGGGACTCGGCAGCCTGTTGCGGCTCGGTGGCCGACTCTTCGGGGGCGCAGCCGGCGAGGGCCCACGAAATGCCCGTGGCTGCCAGCACAAGGAAAATTGATCGCAGTTTGCGAGAGTATTCGACCACGATGGGCCTCCTCTGGTTGAACATTTTGCGTGAGTCCCGCGCTGCCGGCCCGAAGCAAGGTGCTGGGGGTGGCGAGGCTCATGACGGAGGGTTAGTCTAGCTCAACACACCGTCCAGAGGAGGATCCGACCGTGACCAGCACCGCCCAGGACTTCCCCATGCCGCCCGAAGTCGCTGCCATCCGGGACGCCGGGTTTGCCACCTGGGCGGGCGACGCCGTGGCACCGAAGCTGCGGGAAAAATTCGACGCACAGCGGATCCCGGTGCGTAACATCCGCCATGTGCGGGTGTGGGGCCTGCAGGTGGACGACGAACGCGAGCTCCCCGGCCGCGAGCGTACCAGCATCCCCGACGAGGACATCTGGGAGGTAAGCCTGGAGGCAAAAGACGGCACCACCCGCAGCTTCGACTCGCGGCTGCTGGTCGCCGCCGGCTGACGACGGGGCGGGACGGAAGCTTATGCACAAGCACCTGGCATGGGGGTTGCTCGCACTGGTCGTGATCGGCCTGGTGGCATTTTTCTATCCGCGCGAGGTGCAAGAGCCGGTGCCCCAGCCCGTGCAGTTGCCCGAGGCGCCGGGGGCGACCGTGGAACAGGCGGCCCCTGCCGCGATGCCGGAAGCAGCGCCGGAACCCGAGCCCCCGCCGGCATTCGCAGCCGAGCCCGAGGCCGAGCCCGCTGCGCCGCTGCCCGCTCTCGACGAGAGCGACGCGGAGGTCCGCAGCGCTATCGCCGCAGCTGCGGGCGAGACCCTGGCGACGGAGCACCTTGCCGCCAGCGATGTCATTCGCAAGCTGGTCACCACCACGGACAACCTCAGCCGCGACGGGCTGTGGATCCAGGCGCGCGCCGTGCCGCCGATCGGCGGGTTGTTCCAGGTCGAGGGCGAGGGCGAGGGCGAGGAAGACGATCTCTACATCGCGGCAGCGAACTATGAACGCTACGCACCCCTGTTCCGGCTCGTCGAGGCGGTCGATGTGGGCCTGCTGGCCGACGCCTACCAGCGTCACTACCCGCTGCTGCAACAGGCCTACGAGGAACTCGGCTATCCAGGCCGGCAGTTCCACAACCGGGCGCTGGAAATCATCGATCACCTGCTGGCGACGCCGCGGGTGTCCGGCCCCGTGGCCCTGGTGCGGCCGCACGTCCTGTACCAGTATGCGGACCCGGCGCTGGAGGCCCTGTCTCCCGGGCAGAAGATCCTGTTGCGCATCGGGCCGGAGAACGCAACGATCGCCCGCACCAAGCTCATCCAGTTGCGCGCCGCGCTCGAACAGCTAGAACAGCCACCTGGCGCCCCCGGCGCCGATTGACCCCGCCGGAACAGGAATCCAGATGAGCACCGCCGGGCGCGCCATGCGCCGCCTTACAGCAGCCTACGACGCCGTCGTGTTGCAGCGCCCCATCGCGACGCTGCTGGCGGTCGCTTTTGTCGTGGCCGTGCTTGCGGCGTTCGTTCCACGTTTCCAGCTCGACGCCTCTTCCCAGACCCTGGTCATGGAAGGCGACGAAGCGGTCACCTTCTATCGCGCGGTGCGCGCGCGTTACGAGTCCGACGACTTCCTGGTGGTGACCTACACGCCGCAGGACGGCCTGTTCACGGAGCCGGCCCTGGCCCGTCTCGCTGCGATGCGTGACGACCTCGCCGAGCTCCCGCACATCGCCGGCGTCACCACCCTGCTGGACGTGCCGGTGCTCGACGGGCTGGACGCCAGCCTCACCGAGCTGCCGACCGAGCCCGAGGCGCTCACCTGCAACGGTCCCGACCGGGCGCAGGACTGCCGTCGGCTGCTGGACAGCGACCTGTACCGCAACCTGCTGGTCAGCCCCGACGGCCGCACCAGCGGAATCCGCGTCGAGTTCGAGCAGGACGAGTCCTATCGCGCCATGCAGCGCGAACGGGACCAGCTGCGTATCAAGGAACACGAAGAAGGCCTGGATGAAGCCGAACAAGCGCGCCTGGCTGAGCTCGAGCGGCGCATCACGGCGCGTGGCGCCGAGCTGCGCGAGCTCGAGACGCAAGCCATCGCCGACGTGCGCGACGTGCTGGACCGCTACCGCGACAAGGCCGAGATCCACCTCGGCGGCGTGCCCATGATCGCGGTCGACTCGATCGCCTTTGTGCGTTCGGACCTGGTCGTGTTCGGCCTGGCGGTCGGTGCTTTCATCGTGCTGATCCTGTTCGTCGCCTTCCGCCAGCCGCGCTGGGTCGTGCTGCCGGTAGTCACCTGCGCAGCGTCGGTCGTGGCCATGCTGGGGCTGCTCGGGCTGATGGGCTGGCCGGTTACAGTGGTCTCCTCGAACTTCGTCTCGCTGCTGCTGATCCTCAACCTGGCGTTGTGCGTCCACCTCGTGGTGCGGTATCGCGAGCTGCACGAGCTCCACCCCGACGCCGACCAGTACACCCTCGTGCGCGACACCGTGCACAGCAAGTTCACGCCCTGTCTCTATACCGCGCTCACCACCATGGTGGCCTTCGGCTCGCTCCTGGTGAGCGGCATCCGGCCCGTAATCGACTTCGGCTGGATGATGGTGCTCGGCCTCGGCGTGGCATTCATCCTGTCCTTCACGCTGTTTCCCGCCGCCCTGGTGCTGCTCAAGGCCGGCAAGGCGCCGCAGCTGCGTAACGTCACGGGCGCCATGACCGGCGCCCTGGCGCGGGGCATCACGGCGCGGCCCGGCCTGACCCTGCTGGCCGGTGCCGTACTCGCGGTCGCCGGCGTTTCCGGCACATTCCAGCTCTCCATCGAAAACCGCTTCATCGACTATTTCAAGAAGTCCACCGAGATCTACCAGGGCATGCGGCTGATCGATGAGCAACTCGGCGGCACCACGCCGCTCGACGTGCTGGTCGACGCGCCGGCGCCGGGCCCCGCAGCCGAGGAAGACGACTTCGAGGAGCCCGATTTCCTCGCCGGCTTCGAAGAGCTGGAGGTGGAAGGCGACAGCGGGATCGCCAGCAGCAGTTACTGGATGAACAGCGCCGGCCTGCGCGAGGCGAAACGCATCCACGAGTACCTCGAGTCGCTCAAGGGCACCGGCAAGGTGCTGTCCATCAGCACCGCCATGGAGATGTTCGGCGCCCTCGAGCCGCGCGTGCTCACCGAGGATTTCTTCATCTCGGTGTTCTACCAGCGCCTGCCGGAGAGCGTGAAGGAAGTGTTGTTCGACCCCTACATGTCGGAAGACGGCAACCAGCTGCGCTTCAGCATCAGGGTCTACGAATCAGCGCCGGACCTGCGGCGCAACCAGATGCTGCAGGAGATCGAGCGGCACCTGGAAGAAGAGATGGGTTACGGCGCGGACAACGTCCACCTGTCGGGCATGATGGTGCTCTACAACAACATGCTGCAGGGCCTGTTCCGCTCCCAGATCCTCACCCTCGGCGTGGTCTTCGGCGCCATCATGGTGATGTTCCTGGTGCTGTTCCGCTCGGTGCGTTACTCCGTGCTCGGCATCCTGCCCAACCTGCTTTCGGCGGCACTGGTGCTCGGCCTCATGGGCTGGGCGCGCATCCCGCTGGACCTGATGACGGTCACCATCGCCGCCATCACCATCGGCATCGGCGTGGACAACACCATCCACTACGTGCACCGCTACATGGAAGAGATCCGTGTCGACGGCGACCCCTGGGCCGCGGTCATGCGCTGCCACACCTCCATCGGCCGCGCGCTCTACTACACCATGATCACCATCGTGCTCGGCTTTTCCGTGCTGGCGCTGTCAGCTTTCATTCCCACCATCATGTTCGGCCTGCTCACGGGGCTCGCCATGACGGCGGCGCTGGTGGGGAACATGACGCTGTTGCCGGTGTTGCTGGCAAAGACCGAGCGCGCCCCCGCCTGAGCTGCGCTATCGTGCCCGGGTATTGCAGGCAGCCCTGTTCGGGGACGCCGTGAATACGTCCCTGTAGGCTTGCTCGCGCACGTCCCTGTGCGCGAGCACCCCGAACAGGACTACCCGCAACACCCCCGTCGAATACAGACCAGGCCGGACCCACGCTCACGGAACCAAGTGCCGCGGTGGAAGCTGTCGTCGTGCTCGAGGCGGGAGGCAAGGCCATGCGGCGCCCCTGGGCCGAGCGCTTCTTTCGCCCCGATAGCTGCCGCGTGACGGGTGGAATGCCTGTTTGCGGGGCGCTCGCGCACAGGGACGTGCGCGAGCGAGCGTACAGGGATGTATTCACAGCGTCCCCGCAAACAGGCATCCGCACGGCACGGAGCCCGGAACGGGTGGAACTAGAAGCGCCGGAAGACCAGCGTGGCGTTCGCCCCACCGAAGCCGAAGCTGTTCGACATCACGGTATTGAGCCGCGCACCGTCGCGCCGTTCACGCACGATGTCGAAGCCCTCGGCTGCGGGGTCGAGGTTGTCGATGTTGGCGGAGGCGGAGATGAAATCGTGCTGCATCATCAGCAGGCAGTGAATCGCCTCGTTCACGCCCGCGGCGCCGAGGGCGTGGCCCGCGAGTGACTTGGTCGAGCTGATGGGCGGCGCGTCGGCGCCGAACACCTGGCGCACCGCCTCGAGCTCGCGCACATCGCCCACCGGCGTGCTGGTGCCGTGCGAGTTCAGGTAATCCACCGGGCCGTCCAGGTCCTGCAGCGCCATCTGCATGCAGCGCGCGGCACCCTCGCCGGAAGGCTGCACCATGTCGGCGCCGTCGGAGGTGGCGCCGTAACCGACGAGTTCCGCGATGATCGGCGCGCCGCGCGCCTCCGCGTGCTCCAGGGCCTCGAGCACCAGGATCCCGCCGCCGGCGGAGATCACGAAGCCGTCACGGTCGACATCGTAAGTGCGCGAAGCCCGCTCCGGCGTGTCGTTGTACTTGGACGAGAGCGCCCCCATGCCGTCGAACATTGCCGAGCTGCCCCAGTGCAGCTCGTCGGAGCCGCCGGCGAAAACCATGTCCTGCTTGCCCCACTGGATGAGCTCGGCGGCATGGCCGATGCAGTGCGCGCTGGTGGCACAGGCCGAGCTGATGCTGTAGCTGGTGCCCTTGATGCGGAAGGCGGTGGCGAGGTTGGCAGCCACAGCCGAGGACATGCAGCGCGTCACCATGTAGGGTCCGACCTTGCGCGCGCCCTTGCTGCGCACGATGTCGGCGTTCATGAGGACATATTCGTTCGAGGCGCCGCCGGTACCCACCACCAGCCCGATACGGGGGTCGACGATTTCCTCCAACCCGAGGCCGGCGTGGGCCAGGGCTTCGGTCATCGCCACCCAGGCATACGCGCTGGAGTCGCTCATAAAGCGCTTCAGCTTGCGGTCAATGAGCGCCGCCAGGTCGATTTCAACCGGCGCGCACACATGGCTGCGGAAACCCAGTTCGCGGTATTCCTCGCTGCCGCGCACGCCGGAGCGTCCCGCGCGCAAAGCAGACAGCACCTCCGCCGAGTTGTTGCCGATGCTGGAGACGATGCCGTAGCCGGTCACTACTACGCGTCGCATGGAAGGCTCCTAGAAAGAATCCGTTGAAGTGAACAGGCCCACCTTCAGGTCGGTGGCGGTATAGATCTGGCGCCCGTCGACTTCCATCGTGGCGTCCGCGATGCCCATGAAGAGCCGGCGCAGCAGCACCCGCTTGAGGTCGATACGGTACGTCACCAGGCGCGCGCTGGGCAGCACCTGCCCGGTGAACTTCACCTCCCCCACGCCGAGCGCCCGGCCGCGCCCCGGGCCGCCGCTCCAGCAGAGGAAGAACCCGATCAGCTGCCACATGGCGTCGAGTCCCAGGCAGCCGGGCATCACCGGGTCCGACTCGAAATGGCACTTGAAAAACCAGAGATCGGGATGGATGTCGAGCTCGGCGGTGATCTGGCCGAGGCCGTGCGCGCCGCCATCGCCGGTAATGCTGGTGATGCGATCGACCATCAGCATCGGCGGCAGGGGCAGCCGCGCGCCATCGGAGCCAAACAGCTCGCCATGGCCGGCCTGCAGCAATTCATCCCGACTGTACGCGTTCTTTTTCACGGCCGGCTCCGGCTAGGCATCGTACCGGCCCATATTGTGCAGCAAAAATGGCAAGAGTATTTCTTGCGCCGCGTCACGCGGCCATGAAAAAGGCGCCCACACCGGAGTGT
>CAYPTW010000091.1:0-9426 GCA_964413755.1 uncultured Thioalkalivibrio sp.
GCTACGCGGGGTTGATCCCCTTTCTTGCAGCGCTCGCCGGGTTCATGCTCAGCGACGCTGCGCGGCAGGCCTATTTCGCACAGCAGTTTCTCGCCTACGGCGCAGTGATCCTTTCTTTCGTCGGCGCCGTGCACTGGGGCGTGGCGCTCGTCAGCGGCCGCTTGCGCATGATGCGCATGGCTTTCAGCGTGCTCCCCGCGCTGCTGGCATGGGCGGCCCTGTTGCTGCCGGCGGCGGCCGGCGCCTGGCTGTTGCTGGCCGGCTTCGTCGCGCTGCGCGCATGGGAGGCGAGCCCGCCGGTGGCCGAGACTTTGCCGCCCTGGTATCGCGGCATGCGCACCCGCCTCACGGCGCTGGTCGGACTGCTGGTCTTGTTGTTCGCCTTGGCGGCGGCATGACTCGGCTGTTAGCCTTCGCATCTACGGCGCCAGTGCGCCGCTGCGGTGGAGTACGGCATGGCTGACGCCCTCGCTCCGGGAATACTCGTCGAGGAGTTCCCGGGCCGCGAGACTCGGCTCGAAGTCTTTCCCCACGGCGCGACCGCTTTTGTCGGCGCCGCGCGTCGCGGCCCCCTCGACAAAGCCGTGACCATCGACGACATCGAATCCTATGACCGGGTCTTCGGGGTGGACGGTGGCGACCGCCCGCTGGATCGCTGTGTGCGCGATTTCTTTCAAGCCGGCGGCCGGCGCGCCATCGTGGTGCGCGTGGCGAACGCCGCGCGGGCATGCACCATCCGGCTGCCCGGCCGCGAGGGCACGCTCCTGCTCGAAGCGGTCAGCCCGGGTCGCGCCGAGTACCTCAGGGCCTCCGTCGACTACGACCAGATCGGGCCGTCCGACGACGTCACCTTCAACCTCGTGGTGCAGCGCCTGCGCGCGCCCGCTTCCGAGCGGGTCGTCGAGCAGGAGATCTACCAGCGCCTCTCGCTGCAGCCGGGAGCGGAGCGCTACATTGGCGACGTCCTCATGGAGTCGAGCCTGGTGCGCGTGCGCGGCATGCCGCCCGCCAGCCGGCCGCACGCGACCGTCACCACGGCACCTGGCTACCCGGTCTCTTGGGTGGAAGCCGAGGACGACGGTGCCGACGGCGCCGTCCTCACGGACTACGACCTGGTGGGCTCTTCGAAACGCGCCACCGGCCTGTTTGCCCTCGATGGCGTCGGCCCGATCGATTTCCTGTGCCTCCCGCCGGAGGCCGACGGCCGCAGCGCGGGGCCGGCGTTGCTGGTGGCCGCCCTGCGTTACTGCCGGCGCCGCAGCGCGATGCTGCTGCTGGAGCCACCCGCCGGCACTCACGACGCGGACCAGGCCCTGGCCTGGTTGCGCGGCCTGAACATTGCCGGTGAGAACGCGCTGGCGGTATTCCCGCGGCTGGCGGGGGAAGGCCGCGACTCCAGTCGCTCGGCGCTGGGCGCGGCGGCGGGCGCGCTGACCCGCGACCCGACGGAGCAGGCGCCGGCGCTGGGCAGCGGCTTCCGACCGACCCACGAACTGCCGCCCGAGCAACGGCATCGCCTGCAGTGCGCCGGGCTGAACCTGCTCGAGCGCGGGCCCGGCGGCCGGTTCCTGCTCGCGGGCGATCGCACGCTGGCGGCGGCCGACTGCCCGGTGCCGGCATGGCGTTCGTTGTCGTCGCGCCGGCTCGGCCTGATGCTCGAGCGCACCTTGCTGCATGGCACGCGCTGGGTGGTGTTCGAATCGCCGGGCGACGGCCTGGCCACGCGGCTGCGCGACCAGCTGGTCGGCTTGCTCGAGTCGTTGCGCTTCGCCGGGCGCCTGGCCGGCGACGCGAGCGAGGCCTGGTTCGTCGATGTGAACGAGATCGCCCTGCCGCAACGACCGACCCGGGTGGAGTTCACCGTCGGGTTCGCCCCGCAGCGGCCGCGCGACTTCATCATCTGTCGCGTGAGCCAGGGGCTGGACGGCGCGTGCCTGGCCTACCTCTCGGCGGAGCGTTGGGCCATCACGCGACCGCCTGGCGTCGCGGCCGTGCTGCCGGGCGTCTTGCCGCCGGGTATCCGCGAAGCCGGATGAGTGCGGCAGACGACCGGGTCCTGTACTTCGCCTACGGCGCGAACGTGCATCCGGGCTGGCTGAGACGACGCATCCCTGACGCCGAACTGCTCGGGGCCGCCGCGCTGCCCGGCCACCGGCTCGCGTTTCGCAAGCGCGGGCGCGACGGCGCGGCGCGCTCCGACGCACAGCCCAGCGAGACGCCAGGGGACGCGTTGCCGGGTGCCCTGTACGCGGTGCGCCGCGCTGCGCTGGACCGGCTCGGCGCGGCAGGCGCGGGATACCGGATGGAGGAAGTCGAGGTGCGGGTCGCGGGGGAATCCAGGCGCGCGCTCACCTGGCGTGCCGATGACGCGGCTGTGGCGGAGGGCCTGGTCCCGCTGGACTGGTACGTGGCATTGATCCGGGCCGGGGCGGCATTGCTGGGGTTGCCGGCCGCGCACCGCGACTGGCTGGCCACGGTGGATGTCACGGTGGACCGGGACAGCGAGCAGGCGCACGCGGCCCGGGCGGTGCTCGCCGCGGATCCCGGCCAGGTTCCTGTGCAGGGTCTTTAGCGTCGCGCGGCCGGGCGGGCTCTGCCCCGCCGCCTGTTACGCGTGCTCCGCCGGCTTGGCCTGGCCCGCCTCACGCGCCAGGCTTTGGGCGAAATGTTCGCGCACGGCCTCGTCCAGCGCTTCGGCCGCGCCTTCGACGCCCTTGGCGTGCGCGAGCAACAAGAGGGCGTCCTGCAGGAAGTCCGGATAGTCGAGAATGGCCTCGCAGAAGTCGTCGAGCAGCTCACGCTCGATGCGACCGCATGACGTGGCCACGTCCGCCACCGTGACCGGGTGACGGTGCACGAGAATCTTCCACACCGCGTAGGCATCCCACGCAGCGCACTTGTCCTGCTGGCGCGGCTGCATGGAAAAACCATAGCAATGCCACGGCTCCGGGACCGTGATCTCGCTCACGAAGCCGCGCCGTACCCGCCTCCGCCCGGCGTCATGATTTCCAGCTGGTCGCCCGGCTCGAGCGTCACCTCGACGATCCCGGGCAACACCTCCACAGTGCCGTCCGCGCGCCGGAGACGGTTCAGGCCCGGCGCGCCCGGCGCGCCCCCGGCCAGGCCGAACGGTCCGTGCAGGCGCCGGTTGGAGATCAGCGCCGCCGTCATGCCCTCGGCAAACAGCAGGCGCCGCACCACCCCATCGCCGCCATGCCAGCGCCCGGCGCCGCCGGAGCCACGGCGCACGGCAAATGTGTCCACGCGCACCGGGTGACGCAGCTCGAGGATCTCGGGGTCCGTGAGCCGGCTGTTGGTCATGTGGGTGTGCACGGCGGAGGCGCCGTGGAAGCCGGGGCCGGCCCCCGCGCCGCCGCACAGGGTCTCGTAGTACTGGTGACCGGCGTTGCCGAAGCTCAGGTTGTTCATGGTGCCCTGCGAGGCGGCCACCACCCCGAGGGCGCCGAACAACGCGTCCACCACGCTTTGCGAAGTCTCCACGTTGCCGCCGGCCACTGCCGCCGGCCAGCGCGGGTTCAGCAGGCTGCCCGCGGGGATGCGTAATTCGAGCGGTTGCAGGCAGCCTTCGTTGAGCGGGATGTCGCGTTTCACCAGGCAGCGGAACACGTACAGCACGGCCGCGCGGCACACGGCGGCGGGCGCATTCAGGTTGCCGGGGGACTGCGGCGAGGTGCCGCTGAAGTCGATCAGCGCGCGGCGTGCGCCCCGGTCGATGCGGATCGCGACGCAAATCTCCTCGCCGCCGTCGCCGCGCCAGCGGAAGGTGCCGTCCTGCAGTTCTTCCAGGGCCTCGGCCACGGCATCCGCGGCATTGTGCTGGATGTGGCCCATGTAGGCGCGCACTGCCGCCGCGCCGAACTCGTTGCGCATGTGCTCCAGCCCGGCCAGGCCGCGCCTGTTCGCCGCCAGCTGCGCCTTGAGATCGGCAAGGTTCTGCTGCGGATTGCGCGCCGGCCAGCGTCCCTGCCCGAGCAGGGCCAGCACCGCGGCCTCGTCGAAGCGGCCCGCGGTGACGATACGCGCGGGCGCGAGCAGCACGCCTTCCTCGTCGATGTGCCGGCTGTCGGCGGGCATCGAGCCGGGCGTGCGACCGCCGATGTCGGCATGGTGCGCGCGCGACGCGACATACAGCTCGGGTCGTCCGTCCGCGCCGCAGAAAGGCGTCACCACGGTGATGTCCGGCAGGTGGGTGCCGCCCTCGTAGGGGTCGTTCAGCACGAAGCTGTCCCCCGGAGACATCGCCGCGCCGAAGCGGCGCATCACGGCGCGCACGCTTTCGCCCATGGAGCCGAGGTGCACCGGCATGTGCGGCGCATTCGCCACCAGCCCGCCCGCGGCATCGAACAGGGCACAGGAGTAATCGAGCCGCTCCTTGATGTTGACCGAGCTGGCCGTGTTCTGCAGCACCGCCCCCATGTCCTCGGCAACATGCATGAAACGGTTGTTGAACACTTCCAGCAGCACCGGGTCCGCCTTCGTGGAGACGTTCCTGGCGCGTCGGCGCGCGGCCCGCTCCAGCAACAGGTTGCCGTGGGCGTCCGCCGTGGCCTGCCACCCTGGGGCCAGCCAGGTCGTGGCATTGCGTTCCGGCAGCAGCGCCGGACCGGCCAGGACTTCGCCCGCCAGCAGCGCGCTGCGTGGCACCAGGGGGATCTCGCGCCAGGCGCCGTCGACCCAGGCCTGGCAGCTCGCGCGCGGCGCGGGCGGCTCGGCCGCGGGCGCCAGCCCGGGCTCGCTGCCGCCGCCGCATGCCTCGGCCTCCACGGATTCCAGTACCAGCGCGTCCGCGGGAGCGAAGCCGAAGCGACGCTCGAAGGCGGCGGCAAAGGCAGCGCGCACCTCGGGCTCTTCGCCCAGCGGGACCTCCAGCACGGTGTCGCTGCCCGCGCAGCGCAACTGCAGGCGCCGGCTCAGCCGGCAGCGCTCGGGCGGCAGGCCTTGTGCCGCCAGCTCCGCGGCGGCCTCCGCGGCGAGCTGCTCGAGCTTCTCCCGTGCCAGCGCCAGCGCCCGGGCGTCCAGCGGTTGCTGTAGCGGCGCCTGGCGCAGCGCCACCAGGTCGGCGAGTCCGATCCCCCACGCCGACAACACGCCGGCGAAGGGCGGCAGCAGCACCCGGCGGATGTGCAGCGCGTCCGCCACATCGCAGGCATGCTGGCCGGCGGCCCCGCCGAAGCCGCACAGCGTGAAGGCGCCGGGGTCGGCCCCGCGCCGCACCAGCACCTGCTTCACGGCGCGCGCCATGCGCTCCACCGCAACTTCGATGAAACCGCTGGCCGCAGCCTCGACACTCATGCCGGGCCGGCCTGCTGCCGCCAAGGCGGCGGTGATTTCCTCCAGGCGCCCCGTGGCGGCGGCGCGATCCAGCGGCTGGTCGGCGCCGGCGCCGAAGACCCGCGGCATGGCTTCGGGCTGCAGGCGCCCCAGCAGCAGGTTGGCGTCCGTGACGGCGGCGGGACCGCCGTGACCGTAACTCGCGGGTCCGGGATGCGCACCGGCGGATTCGGGCCCCACCTGGAAGCGCCCGTCGCGGAAGGCGAGGATGGATCCGCCGCCGGCCGCCACGGTGTGGATCAGCAGCATCGGCGCCTGCAACCGCACGCCCGCAACGCGGTTGTCCTGGCTGCGCTCGAACTCGCCTTCGTAGAGGCAGACGTCGGTCGAGGTGCCGCCCATGTCGAAGCCGATGAGCCGCTCGATGCCGGCGCGCCTGCCGGCGGCCGCCAGGCCCACCACGCCGCCGGCGGGCCCGGACAACACGCTGTCCCGGCCGCGAAAGCGTTCCGCTTCCGCCAGCCCGCCGTTGCTTTGCATGAACAGCAGGCGGTGCCCGCCCAGCGCGCCGCGCAGCCGCGCCACGTAACGATCGAGCACCGGCGACAGGTAGGCGTCGGCGACCGTGGTCTCGCCACGCGGCACGATGCGCGGCAGCGGGCTGACCTCGTGCGACACCGAGACCTGCTCGAAGCCGGCGGCGCGTGCCAGCCGGGCTGCCGCCAGTTCATGCGCCGGGAAGCGGTAGCCGTGCAGCAACACCACGGCTGCGGCCTTGAAGCCGCGTGCGCGCGCGGCACCGAGCGCCGTGGCGAGGGCGGCCTCGTCCAGCGGGCACAACACGGTGCCGTCGGCGGCAAGGCGCTCGTCGACCTCGATGACCTCGGCATACAGCGGCTCCGGCAGCCGGATGTCGAGCGCGAACAGGTCCGGGCGTTGCTGGGTGCCGATGCGCAGCACGTCGCCGCAGCCGCGCGTCACCACCAGCACGGTCGGTTCGCCGCGTCGCTCCAGCAGGGCATTGGTGGCCACCGTGGTGCCCATGCGCACGACATCGATGCGCGCGCCGGCCAGCGCGGCGGGGTCCGGCAGGCCGAGAATGCGGCGCATGCCCTCGATGCCGGCGTCGGCATAGCGCTCGGGCGCTTCCGACAACAGCTTCAGCGCTTCCAGCCGGCCGTCGGGCCGGCGTGCCACGATGTCGGTGAAGGTGCCGCCGCGGTCGATCCAGAAGCGCCAGCCGGCGTCCGCCTGCTCGTTCATGCGGCCATTGTAGGGCCAGACTGACTGTTACACTCGCCGGGGGTCGCGGGGAGCGCCATGTCGCGGGCGGACGCCATTCTCTACACGCTGGTGGTCTACAAGCTGGTGCTGGTCGGCATCGGGTTGTGGGCTACGCGCCGCACGCACGACACCAGCGACTTCTTTCTCGGCGGGCGCCGCCTGGGCGGCTGGGTGGCGGCCATCAGCGCCTCCGCGTCCTCGTCTTCGGCGTGGACGCTGGTGGCCGTGAGCGGCATGGCCTACCTGTGGGGGCTGCCGGCGCTGTGGCTGTTCCCGGCGACGCTGTCGGGATTTCTCATCAACTGGCTGTGGGTGGCGCCGCGGCTGATGCGCCAGAGCCGCGCCAGCGGCGCGATCACGCTGACCGAGTTCATTGCCGGCCCCGACGCGCACAGTGGTTGGCCGCGGCGCATCGTCCTGCTGGCCTCCGGCGTGGTGTTGTTCTCTTTCACCTTCTACGTGGCGGCACAGTTCCAGGCCGCGGGGAATGCCTTTGCCAGCGCCTTCGACCTGCAGATGCGCACGGCGGTGCTGATCGGCGCGGCGGTGGTGCTGGTCTACACGCTGCTGGGCGGCTTCTGGGCGGTGAGCGTCACCGACACCCTGCAGGGCCTGGTGATGGCCTTCACTGCGCTGCTGCTGCCCGTTGCGGCGGTGCTTGCGGCCGGCGGCCCGGGCGCGGTGTGGGCGGCACTGGCAAGCATGCCCGCCGGCGAGGCGGGGCCGCCGACCGCCGGCATCGCGGCCGTGGGCTTCGCGCTCGGCACCCTCGGCATCGGCCTCGGCTACCCGGGGCAGCCGCACGTGGTGAACCGCTTCATGGCGCTGCGCGACGAGCGCGCGCTGCGTGATGGCCGGGTTATCGCCATCACCTGGGCGGTGATCATCTACGCCGGCATGATCACGCTGGGGTTCGCGGCGCGCGCCTTGTACGGGCCGACGGTGGCCGACGAGCAGGTGTTGTTCGAAACCGCCAACCGCCTGTTCCCGCCGGTGGTGGCCGCGGTGATGATCGCCGCGGTATTGTCGGCAATCATGTCTACCGCCGACAGCCAGCTGCTGGTCGCCGCATCTTCCGCCAGCCACGACCTGCCGCGCCGTGGCCGCGGCAGCCTGTGGGTGTCGCGCCTGGTGGTAGCGCTGATCAGCGCGCTCGCGGTGGTGATCGCGGTGTGGCTGCCGCAGACGATTTTCGCCCGCGTGCTGTTCGCCTGGGCCGCGCTCGGCGCCGCCTTCGGGCCGCCGCTGCTGGCGCGCCTCGCCGGCCTGGTGGTCCCGCCCGCAGCCGTCTTCCTGGCCATGGCGACCGGCTTTGTCGGTACCTTGCTGTGCTACTGGCTGCCGGACACGCCGGGCGACTGGCTGGAGCGGCTGGTGCCGTTCGGCCTGGGACTGGTGATCTGCCTGGCGACGGCGCGGCGGGGCATACGCGCATGAGGGGCGATCGCCGCATCCGCCTGCTGCTTGCCGCCGTGGTGATGGTGGCGCTGGTGCTGTTCGCCGGCGCGCTGCTGGCCGTCGCCGACACCGTGCTGTCTATCCTGCAACGGCTGCAAGAGGGCCCGGCGGCCGTCTACTACGGCTTCCTGGCCTTGCTGGCGACGGGCGGCGCGCTGGCCGCCTGGCTGTTGTGGTGGCTGCTGGCGCCGGTGCGCCGCCGCCCAGCCCGTGCGGCGACCCCGGCGCAGCCGCCGGACGAGGCAGACCTGCAGCAGCGGCTGGAGGCGGAGCGCGCGGCCGGCGCCGACGTGGCCGCGATCGAGCAGGAGTTGGCGGAGCTGGCCAGGCGACGCGAGGGCGGGCGCCTGTTCATCGCCATGTTCGGCGAAGCGAGCGCCGGCAAGAGTTCGCTGGTGCAGGCGCTGGTGCCGGAGTCGCGGCCCGAGACGGCCGTCACCGCGGGTACCACGCGCGACGTGCGGCACTACGAATGGCACCTGCCCTCGGGCGACGTCGTGAGCCTGGCAGACGTGCCCGGTAGCGGTGACGAGGAGGCGCTGGGGGAGGCGGCCCTGGCCGAGGCCATGCGGTCGCACCTGGTGATTTACGTCTGCGAGGGCGACCTGAGCCGGAGCCAGCACGACGACGTCGAGACCCTGGCACGCGTCGGCAAGCCGCTGGTCGTTGCCGTGAACAAGGCCGACTGGTACGCCGAGGACGACCTGCAGCGCATCGTGGCGCGGCTCGCCGAGCGCCTCGCGACGCTGGACCCGCCGCCTGCCGTCGTGCCCGTGGTGGCGGGCGGGCTCGAGCGCGTGCTGCAGGCGGACGCAGCGGGGCGCGAGATCGAGGTCGAGCGACCGCGTGCGCCGCGCGTGGAGATGCTGCGCGAGGCGCTGCAGGAGCGGCTGGACCACGACCCGGCCGCCCTGGACGCGTTGCGCGATGCGTCGGTGTTCCGCCTCGCCGCGGCGCAACTCGAAGATGCGGCGTCGCGGCGGCGGCGCGAGCAGGCCGCGAAAGTGGTGTCTGATTACACCAAGAAGGCCGTGGTCGGCGCCCTGGCGGCAGTGAGCCCCGGCACGGACGTGCTGATCCAGGGCTACCTCGGCACTTCGCTGGTGAAAGCGCTGTGCCGGCTGTACGGCGTTCCGGCGCGCGAGATCGACATCCAGCGTTTCCTCGACATCGCGCAAGGCTATGTCGGTCGCGCCATCCCCCTGGTGCTGGCGATCTCGGGTAACGTGCTGAAGGCTTTCCCCGGCGCGGGCACCGTGGCGGGCGGCCTGGTCCATGCAGTGGCCTACGGCATCATTTTCGACGCCATGGGCAAGGGGCTGGCGCACAGCCTCGAAACCACCGGAGACCTCCGCCCGGCCGCGGCCGCGCGCGAGGTGGGAGACCAGTTTG
>CAYPTW010000092.1:0-9302 GCA_964413755.1 uncultured Thioalkalivibrio sp.
CGGTGAAGGCGCCGGGCTTCGGCGACCGCCGCAAGGCCATGCTGCAGGACATCGCGATCCTGACCGGCGGCACCGTGATTTCCGAGGAAGTCGGCCTGCAGCTGGAGAAGGCCTCCCTGGCCGACCTCGGCGAGGCGAAGAAGGTGCAGGTCACCAAGGAAAACACCACCATCATCGACGGCCACGGCAAGGCTGACGACATCAAGGGCCGCATCGAGCAGATTCGTGCCCAGATCGAGGAGGCCACCTCCGACTACGACAAGGAGAAGCTGCAGGAGCGGGTCGCGAAGCTCGCCGGCGGCGTCGCCGTGATCAAGGTCGGCGCGGCCACCGAGGTCGAGATGAAGGAGAAGAAGGCCCGCGTCGAAGATGCGCTGCACGCCACGCGTGCCGCAGTCGAAGAGGGCGTGGTCCCGGGCGGCGGCGTGGCGCTGGTGCGCGCGGTGTCCGAGCTGGGCAAGCTCAAGGGCGACAACCACGACCAGGACATGGGCGTGAAGATCCTCCTGCGCGCTGCCGAAGAGCCGCTGCGCCAGATCGTCGCCAACGCCGGCGAGGACGGCTCGGTGGTGCTCAACAAGGTGCGCGAGGGCAAGGGCAACTACGGCTACAACGCCGCTTCCAGCGAGTACGGCGACCTGATCGACATGGGTATCCTGGATCCCACCAAGGTCACGCGCCTGGCGCTGCAGAACGCCGCTTCCGTGGCCGGCCTGCTGCTCACCACCGAGGTGATGATCGCGGAGCTGCCCAAGGACGACGACAAGGCGCCCGCCATGCCCGACATGGACGGCATGATGTAATCGTCCGCAGAGACGCGGAGACCCGGAGGGCCGGGCGGCTTTGGCCGCCCGGCCCTTTCTTTTGCGCCGCCGTAGCCCGGCGGCTGCTGCTATTCTCTGCGACGATGAAACCGCCGCCCTCAAGCGACCCGGTGGCCGCCGGACTGGCTGCGCTGCCCGAGCCCCTGCAGCGCGACCTGCCCGAGCGCTGGGCCCGCTTTGCGGCCGACTGCCCGGATGCGGCGGATGCCTTCGCCGGCCAGCCGGAACTGGCCGCGGCAGCGCCGCGCGTGTGGGCCGCCAGCGACTTCGTCGCCGACCACGCCCTGCGCGGCGGCGAGCAGTTGCGCGCCCTGGCCGCAGCCGTGCGGGAAACCTGGACGCCGGGCACGCTGCTGGCCGCGGCCGGTGACTTGCTGGCGGGTGCCGCGGACGAGGCGGAAGCCATGTCCCGGCTGCGCGGCTTCCGCCGCAGCGAGATGCTGCGCATCGCCTGGCGCGACCTCGCCGGCTGGGCCGTGCTGGAAGAGACCCTCGGGCATCTCAGCGAGCTGGCCGAGGTATGCATCCGCGCTGCAGACGACTGGGTGCACGCGCGCCTCAGCACGCGCTACGGCGAGCCGCGCGGTGCAGACGGCACGAGCCAGCGCCTGCTGGTGATCGCCATGGGCAAGCTGGGCGGCGGTGAGCTCAATTTTTCCTCCGACATCGACCTGGTGTTCCTTTACCCGGAGGCCGGCGAGACCGACGGCGAGCGGCCGCTGAGCAACGAGCAGTTCTTCACCCGCGTCGGGCGCGACGTGATCCGCCTGCTGGACGAGGTGACCGCCGACGGCTTCGTGTTCAGGGTCGACATGCGGCTGCGCCCCTTCGGCGAGAGCGGCCCGCTGGCCATGAGCCTGACGGCGTTCGCCAACTACCTGCAGCAGCACGGTCGCGCCTGGGAGCGCTATGCCTACGTGAAGGCGCGGGCGGTCACCGGACATCGCGCCGGCATGGGCCTTTATCGTGACGTGCTGCGGCCTTTCGTGTTCCGCCGTTACCTCGACTTCGGCCTGTTCGAGGCGCTGCGCGACATGAAGCAGAAGATCGCCGCGGAGGTCGAGCGGCGCGAGCTGCGCGGCAACATCAAGCTCGGGCGCGGCGGCATCCGCGAGATCGAGTTCATCGTGCAATGCCTGCAGCTGCTGCGCGGCGGCGCCGACCCGCGGCTGCGCCAGCAGGGCCTGCCGGCCGCCCTGGCCCGGCTCGAGGAGACCGGCCAGCTGCCAGCGGAAGCGGTGCAGGAACTGCGCGCTGCCTGGCGTTTCCTGCGCCTGACCGAGAACCGGCTGCAGGCGTGGCAGGATCGCCAGACCCATGACCTGCCGACCGACGCGGCGGGGCGCCTGCGGCTTGCCTTCGCCATGGGCTGTCCCGACTGGGAGACGTTCCAGGCGCAGCTGCAAGGCCACCTGGGGCGGGTCGATGCCTGGTTCCGGCACCAGACGGCCGGGATGGCGGCAGAAGACGGGACTGACGGGCTGGCCGCGGCCTGGCGCGGCGACGCGGGCGAGAAGGCCGCGCTGGAGGGCCTGGCACGCGCCGGCTACGCGGCGCCGGAGCGCGCCCTGGAGGCGATGCGCGGCGTGGCCGGGGCCGGCTGGTACCGGCGCCTGGACGAGACGGCGCGGCAGCGCCTTGCCACGCTGGTGCCCGCGCTGGCACGTGGCGCGAGCGAGCTCGAGGCGCCGGAGGAGGCGCTCGAGCGCCTGCTGCGCGTGGTGAGCGCGATCGGCGGACGCAGCGCCTACTTCGCGCTGCTGAACGAGAATCCCGCCGCCCTGCGACGCTTCATCAAGTTGTGCGGCGGCAGCGAGTTCCTTGCCGGGCAGGTGGCCGTGCATCCGCTGCTGCTGGATGATCTCATCGACCCGCGGGTCATGGAGTCGCCGCCGGGAAGGGACCAGCTCGGCGTGGAGCTCGAAGAGCGTCTCGCCGGCGTCGAGCCGGACGATCTCGAGGGGCTCATGGACGCGCTGCGCAATTTCCAGCGTGCTGCGGTGTTCCGCGTGGCGGTGGCCGACCTGACGGGCCGCCTGCCGGTCATGAAGGTCAGCGACCAGCTCACCTGGATCGCGGAAGTGCTGCTGGAAGCCTGCGTGCGCATTGCGCGCGACGACGCCGAGCGCCGGCACGGCCGCCCGCTGTGCGGCGACGACGAGGACGCATTGGCGCCCTGCCACCTGGCGGTCATCGGCTACGGCAAGCTGGGGGGCATCGAGCTGGGCTACGGTTCGGACCTGGACCTGGTGTTCGTGCACGATGCGGCCGGAGAGCTCCAGCATACCGAGGGCCCGGCCGTCATCGAGACCAGCATGTTGTTCGCGCGCATGACCCGGCGCATCGTGCACCTGCTGGCGACACCGACGGGGGCCGGCGTGCTGTACGAGGTCGACACGCGGCTGCGTCCGAGCGGCAAGGGCGGCTTGCTGGTGACCGGGCTGAATGCTTTCGAGTCCTACCAGCGCGAACGCGCGTGGACCTGGGAGCACCAGGCGCTGCTGCGCGCCCGTGCCGTGGCCGGGGACCCGGGTGTGCGCGCGGCTTTCGCGGCCCTGCGCGAGCGCGTGCTGGTCGAAGCGGTGCGGCGTGACACGCTGCGCGAGGAAGTGGCCACCATGCGCGAGCGCATGCGCACGCAGCTGTCTTCCGGTACGGGGGCGATGTTCGACATCAAGCAGGACGCCGGCGGTGTGGCCGACATCGAGTTCATGGTGCAGTACCTGGTGCTGCAACACGCGGCCGAGCGCCCGGCGCTGCTGCGCTGGAGCGACAACGTGCGGCAGCTCGAGGACCTGCGTGATGCCGGCTTGCTGGACCCTGCCGACAGCGCCTTGCTGCACGAGGCGTATCTCGAGTTTCGCCAGCGGCTGCATCGCCAGGCACTGGCCGGCGGCCCCGGTCTCGCCCCCGTCGCGGAAGTGGCGGCGCTGCGCGACCGGGTGCAGGCGCTGTGGCGGCGCATCATGGAGCCGCCCGGCCCGCTATAATGCGCGCCACATTGCGGGAGCGATCATGGCCACAGAAGAACCCCTCGACGCCAACACCGAGCGCCTCTACCGGGTCAGCCGCAGCGACCTGCCGCTGTCCTGCCCGACGCCGGCGATGAAGCTGTGGAACTCGCATCCTCGCGTCTACCTGCCCATCGAGGCCACCGGCAGCGCCAAGTGCCCTTACTGTGGCGCCGTGTTCGAGCTGGTCGAAGCAGCGGGCGAGGGCGATTGAGACGCGCACGGCCGTGACCGGCGCGCTCGCGCAGGGCGCCGGTTGGGGGCTGCTCTACGACCCGGAACTGGTCGCGGCACCCGGCCCGGAATTCATCGCGTCATTGCGGCGGCAGGCGCCGGCCGGACTGGCAGAGCGTGGTCGCGCCCAGGTGGTGTTCGTGCCGACCCCGGCCGGGGAATGGGCCTTGCGCCACTATCGCCGCGGCGGGCTGTTCGGCCGCGTGGTGCGGGATCGCTACCTGTGGCTGGGTGCCGAGCGGACGCGCTGCTTCCGCGAATGGCGCATGCTGGCCCGGCTGCAGCAGCTCGGGCTGCCGGTGCCCGGTCCGGTGGCGGCCGCCTGGCGGCGCGCCGGGCCCTGTTACCGCGCCGATCTCGTCACGCAGCGGATTCCCTCCGCTGCGCCCCTTTCGGGCCGGCTCGCGCAGGGAGAGGCCGTCGACTGGCGCGGCGTCGGTGCGATGTTATGGCGTTTCCATCAGGCGGGCGCCTGCCACGCAGACCTGAATGCGCACAACATCATGCTCGACGCGGCCGGCAAAGCCTGGTTGCTCGACTTCGATCGCGGGCGATTCAGGGCGCCCGGCCCCTGGCGCGAAGCCAATCTCGCGCGGCTCGAGCGCTCGCTGCGGAAGATCGCCCGCGATCCGGCATTGCCGCCATTCAGCGCGGCCGGCTGGGGCATGCTGCAGGCGGGTTATGCCGAGGCGCGTCGCTTGCGCTGACGCTTTTGCGCCAGCGGGCCGTAGTGGTCCGCGCCGCCTTCGCCGGCCTGCTTGAAGCGCCGGTGCACCCACAGGTACTGCTCGGGACACATGCGGATGCGCTCCTCGAGCAGGCGGTTGATGCGCAGCGCATCCTGCGCGGGATCGGGTCCGGGGAAATCCTCCAGCGGCGGCAGGATTTCCAGGCGGTAGCCGGCGCGCCCCGGGAGCCGCACCGGGAAAAAGGGGATCACCGGCGCCTTGCCCAGCCGGGCGAAGGTCGAGGTGGCGGTGTTGGTCGGCGCGGGTACGCCGAAGAAGGGGACCACGGCGCTGTACTTGCCGCGCTGGTGCGCCTGGTCGGGCGCATACCAGACCAGGTTGGTGCGCAGCGCACGGATCATGGCGCGCACGTCGGTCTTGACGAAAGCCTGGCGCGCGGAACGCTCGCGCCCGCGGCGCATGATCTCCTCGAACAGGGGATTGCGGTGCGGACGGTACATGGCGCTCACCGGCGCGAGCCGGGTGAGGAACCTGCCGCCCAGGTCCAGGGTGGTGAAGTGACCGGTGAGCATGATGGCACCGTGGCCGGCGGCCAGCGCCGCCTGGGCGTGCTCGAGGCCCGAAACTTCGGCCAGGCGTGCGACGCGCTCGTCGCTGGCCCACCAGCACATACCGGTCTCGATAACGGACATGCCGAGCGACTCGAAGTGCCGCCGCAACAGGTCGCGCCGCGCGGTCGCGTCGAGCTCGGGGAAGGCGAGCTCCAGGTTGCGCGCCGCGATCGCGCGGCGCTTGCGCGCGAACACCAGCGCCGTGCGACCGATGCCGCGACCGGCGACCAGTTGCGCACCAAAGGGCAGCGCGACCAGCAGCCGCACCACGCCCAGCGCAAGCCACACCGGCCAGTAGCGCGGCGCGAGAAAGCGGTACAGGGGGGTGGGGGTGCTGCTCAAGAGAGTGTCCGGTGCGGAGCGGGCGCGGGATTCGCCGGCATTATAGCCACGCGGGCCGGGCGCGCAGGGCGCTGTGATACCATCGCCGACACCCTTCGGGTTCGGCGCCGTTGTTCCGTCTCTACGTTGTCATATCCTACCTCGCGGTTCCTGTCGTGGCCCTCATCCTGTTCTGGAAGGGCCTGGGGAACCGTGCTTACTGGCGGCGCTTCCCGGAGCGGTTCGGCTTCGGCCGCACCCGGGTCGAGCGGCCCTCCATCTGGGTTCACGCGGTCTCCGTGGGCGAGGTCGTCGCGGCCTCTTCCCTGGTCGAGGCCCTGTTGCGCGACCATCCTGACACCCCCCTGGTGGTCACCACTGCCACGCCCACCGGCGCGGCGCGTGTCAGGGAGCTGTTCGATGACCGCGTGCTGCACAGCTACGCCCCTTACGATTCCCCGGGTTCGGTGCGCCGTTTCTTCCGCCGCATGCGGCCGCGCCTGGTGATCGTGATGGAGACGGAGCTGTGGCCCAACATGTACGCCGAGTGCGGCGCGCAGGGCGTGCCCCTGGTGCTGGCCAACGCGCGCATTTCGCCGCGATCGGTCGGGCGCTACCGGCGCTTCAGCGGCTTGTTCCGCGCCGCCCTCGCGCACGGCATCGTGGTGGCCACCCAGAGCAAGCAAGACGCGGAACGCTTTCGCCTCATCGGCGCAAACCCGGCCAACGTGGTGGTTACCGGCAACCTCAAGGCGGACCTCGTGCTGCCGCGCGCCCAGCTCGAGGCCGGCCGCGCGTTCCGGCAGGAGCACGCAGCGTCGCGCCCGGTGTGGATTGCCGCCAGCACGCACGAGGGCGAAGAGAAGGCCGCCCTGGAGGCGCATGCGATCGTCACTGCCCGGGTGCCGGACGCGCTGCTGTTGCTGGTGCCGCGTCACCCGGACAGGTTCGGCGCGGTGGCGGAGCAGGTCGCGCAGAGATGTGCAGAGTTCGGCCGGCGCACCCTCGGGCAGGGTCCCCGCGCCACCGAGCCGGTCTACCTGGTCGACACGCTCGGCGAGTTGCCGATGTTCTACGCTGCGGCGGACGTGGCTTTCGTCGGCGGCAGCCTGGTGCAGGTCGGGGGCCACAACCTGCTCGAGCCCGCCGCCTTGAGCCTGCCGGTACTCGCCGGCCCGCACAACTTCAATGCGGAGGACATCGCTGCGGTCCTGGCGGAGTCGGGCGGGCTGCAGATCGTGTCCGACGCCACGGCCCTCGGCGAGGCGGTCGCCGCGCTGTTGCAGGACCCTGCACTGCGTGCCGCGCGCGGCGCCCGCGCGCGGCGCATGTTCGAAGACAGCAGCGGTGCGCTGGAAAAGCTGCGGCAGCTGATCGCCCCGCTGCTTACGCAGCGCTGACCGCGCCCCTCAGGGCGCCGCTCAGGGTGCCGGCTGGCTCGGCGTCGGCACCTGGTCGGCGGGCTTCAGCCAGCCGTCGATCTGCTGGATGTCCGCTTCCTGCAGCGTCCCCGCCGCCTGCTTCAGCAGCAGCGCGTTGACCAGGTAGGTATAGCGGCTGTTCGCCAGGTCGCGCTGCGCCTCGAACAACTGGCGCCGCGACTGCAGCACGTCCACGGTGGTGCGCGTGCCGACTTCGAAGCCGGCCTCGGTCGCGCGCAGTGCCGTCTGCGCTGACTCGACCGCCTGGGTCAGGGCCTGCACGCGGCTGATTTCGGAGGTCACGGAAAGGTAAGCGTCGCGGGCGGCACGCTCGGTCTGGCGCGCCACGCGCTCGAGCTGCTGCTGGCTGGCCTCGTGCAGGTAGGTCGCTTCGCGCACTCCCGAGGCGACGGCGCCGCCCGAGTAAATCGGCACGCGCACCTGCACGCCGTAGGCATCCTGCCAGGAGTCGCTGTCGGCCGGGAGGAAGGGCTGCGGGCCCGGGTCCGGTTCGCCGGGGAGTACCACCGGGCTGTCCTGGCGCTCGGCGGTGACGCGCGAATTACCGCGCGAGGCGAACAGTTCGAGCGAGGGATAGTGTCCGCTGCGCCGCACGGCAATGTTGTCGCGGCTGATGTCTGCGGCGATGCGGGCCGCCTCGAGGCTCAGGTTGCGCGACAGCGCCGTCTGCACCCACTGGTCCACGTCGTCCGGCTCGGGCGACACCAGCGGTGTGTCGGGGCCGGCGTCAGCGAGGTCGTCGTAGTACACGCCGGTGATCTCGCGCAGGAACTCGCGCGCCACGGCGTAGGCGCGCTTGGCCTCGATCACGCTGGCGGTGGCGGAGTCGAAGCTGGCCTGGGCTTCCTGCACGTCGGTGATGGCGGACAGACCGACTTCGAAGCGCTTTTCCGCCTGCTCCAGCTGGCGGCCGATGGCCTCGCGTGCCGCCTCGGCCGCTTCCAGCGTGGCCCGTGCGCCGAGGATCTCGAAGTAGCGGTTGGCAACACGCGCCATGAGGTCCTGCTCCGCGGCGCGGAACTCGGCTTCGGCCCGTGCCAGTTCCTTGTCGGCCTGGCGCAAGGCCACCCACTGGTCCCAGCGGAACAGGGTCTGGGTGACGCGCAACTGCCAGTTGCGCAGCGGCTCGACTTCCTGGCGGAAACCGGAGGACAGGGTCACGACCTGGCCCGTCTCGAGGCGCTGGGTGAATGTCTGGGTGCCTGATGCGGACTGGTGCTGGTAGCTGCCGGTCGCCTCGATCTGCGGCAGCAGGGCGGCGCGCGCCTGCGGCTTCGCTTCCAGCGTGGCGG
This sequence comes from uncultured Thioalkalivibrio sp., assembly GCA_964413755.1. GTDB lineage: Bacteria > Pseudomonadota > Gammaproteobacteria > Steroidobacterales > XN24 > XN24. The sequence goes on from CAYPTW010000092.1 coordinate 8,425, forward strand.
AACGGTTCGCGGCGGCCTCGCGCAGGGTGGGGTCGCTGCGCAGGGCGTCACGGTAGGCTTCGAGCAGGGTCGTGGCGCCGGCCTGGGGAGAGGCGAGCAGCGCCAGGGCCGCGAGCAACGAATACAGGCTGTTGAGCTTCATGGGCGATTCCTTGAATCTGCTGTTTGTGGCGCCGGTGATATAGTGAGATATATCACCATATCGCCGTGCCGGGGGCAAGTGCCGGCCGGACGAGGGTCAGTAAGGCGTCAGGCTTGGATCCACCTGCTGGCCCCACGCCAGGATGCCCCCGGCGAGGTTCCACACGCTGGCGAAACCCTGCCGCTCCAGGTAGCGTGCGACCTGCGCACTGCGCCCGCCGCTGCGGCACAACACCACCAGTTCGCGCGCCGGATCCAGTTCCCCCAGGCGCGCCGGAACATCGCCCATGGGGATATGTACAGCGCCGTCCACGCGGGCGATTCCGAGCTCCCAGTCCTCGCGCACGTCCAGCAATACGGGCGTCTCGCCCTGGTCGCGGCGCGCCACGAATTCCTTCGGACTCATTTCCTTGATCATCAGAACACGAACTCCGCCGCCTGCCGCGCATTCTCCAGGGGCGGCAGGCAGGTCTCGAACAATTTCTCGGTCCTCCAGGTGACGTCATCCTGTCGCGTCACGCGGAGCGCTTCCATCACCGGCGGCTTGCCGGTCACCAGGAACAGCCGCCCGCCCGGCCTGAGCAGGCGCGCGAGCCGCGGCTCCGCCAGCGGCAGCGAGCCGTTCACGCATATGACATCGAACTCCGGTGGTAATTCCATCACCAGGCCATCGCCTTCGATGACTTCCACGTTGCGGATGTCGAGCGCCGCCAGGTTGCTGCGCGCCGCCTCGGCCA
>CAYPTW010000093.1:0-9264 GCA_964413755.1 uncultured Thioalkalivibrio sp.
ACAGCACGGCATCGGCATCGAACAGCTGCGCCAGCAGCTCGGGCGGCTGGCTGTGGATCTGCTCGCCCTCATAGAACCCTTCCTGCTCGAGGATGAACTTGGTCGTGTGCACCGGGAAAACGTAGTAACCCTTCTCGGCCAGCGGCCGCGACAGGGTGGAGAGCAGGTAATTGGGCGCATCCACGTCCAGCGACTCATTCACCGCTGGCACCACCAGGATGGAGCGTGGCGCCGCCGACTGGAAGGCCGAGAAGTCATACGGCTCCGTCGGGGTCGTGGCGCAACCGCCGGCAACCAGGGCCAGCATGGCCAGCAGCAGGACACGGCGGTTCATTGCGCTGCCTCCTCTGCCCCGGCCTTGCGGCGCTGCAGGTTGACGATCAGCGCCGTCATCAGTCCACGGCTCTCCGGCCACGCGGCGCGCTCCTTTTCATACATCGCGATGGCGCCATCCGAGTCGCCCGCCTCGAGGTAGAGGGTGCCGAGCTCCGCGTAGAGGCCGGGCGGCACCTTGCCGTTGCCCGCCTCGAGCGCCGCGATGTGCGTCTCGAGCTCGAGACGCAGCGCCTCGGCCCTGGTTGGCTCCTTGTAGGTCTCGTACAGCAACTGGTCGTACTCGCCCCAATCGTAAGCCTGCTTCGTCGTAGCGCAGCCGGACAAGGTCAGCAGCGCGAGCCCTGCCGCCAGCAAATAAAGTCTCACGTGCCCGCTCTCACTGCACGACGAACGAGCGGCTCACGCCGTCGCCGATATAGAACCGCTCGTCCAGCAGCACGCGGTCGCCGGCTACGACGCGCACGACGTGGGTGCCGGGCAGGATACGCAGCGCCGCCGTGCCGTCGCGGAAGTCGCCGACCAGACCCACGGCCACATTGTCGACATAGACCACCGCATCGGACAGCGACTCCGCTGCGACGAAAGAAATCTGCGGGCGCATGTCGGAAACGCCCTGTTTTTCGGTCGGCATCTGCACGCAGCCGGCCGTCCCGAGCAAGAGTGCCGCCAGCGCGGCCACAACGATCCAGGTCCTCATCACATCGCCCCCCCGTAACGCACGACCAAGTCTTCGACTGCCTGATCCGCCAGGCTGCCCGAGAGCAGGCTGGCGACCGATCCCTCGGTCAGTTCCGTTTCGCCGAAGTTGGCGTCGATGCGTATGGTGGCCACTTGGACACCGGGCAGCGTGATATCGGCACCGGTCTGGGGTGACTTGATGACCTCGCCGCGCGTGTGCACTTCGAACTCCATGCCCGGGAGGATCCCCTGGCTCTTGCCGCCGCCGACGAAGATGCGTCCGCCCTCGGCGCGCAGGATGTAGCTCTGCCACGGCCGGTCCTGCATCTGGAAGGAGATCCGGTTCACCGCCTCGGACACGGCCTGGCGAATAGCGGCATCGTTGAGCGTGCCGTCATAGCCCGCGCGGGAGCCGAAACCCATCACGGAGGCGGTTTCGGTGGAGGCCTCGCCGGCGCCGGAGGTGGCAAACAACACCTGCGTCGTGGCGGTGTCCACAACCCGCAGGTCGACCTTGGCGAAGGCAACCTGGCGCTTGCTGTCGGACAGGAAGCCGGACTCGCCCAGCGTCTTGCGGCCGAACTCGGTCAGCGAACCGATGATCAGGGCGTCCACGCCAATGACGTTGAGTTCCTGGCCGCTGAGGCGGCTCTCGTTCTCGAGGCGCGAAATATCAGGCCGCTCGAATACCAGGTAGGCACCGGACTCGGTCAGTGCCTTGCTCAGCAGGTCGGTCACCTGCTTGCCGAGCACGTCCCCTTCCTGGTCGCGCAACAGCGACTGGCCGTAGTTGGTCTCGTTGGTGATGCGACCGAGTGCGATCTTGCGCTTGAGCTTGGGCGCCGCGGGCGTCGCCGCCAGCACCGCCTGCTGTGCGGCGGCCTGCTCGGCGCTCGACTGGGGCGCCTCGCGCTGTGTCACGGGCGGCGTCTGCGTGGCGCAGCCGACGGCAACCAGCGCAAGCAGGGCGAGGGAGCCCGGCCGCCATACGCTGGAAAGGTGTGCTTGGGATGTCATGGAGCCTATCCTTCGTTAAGGTTGGCCGTCCCGGCACAAATTGCCCGACGGCTAGCGCAGTCTAGGCGCTATTTGATTCACGCAACAGGACCCCGTTCTCATGACCATCCTCCTCTGGATCCTCGCGGTGCTGATGGTGGTGGCCGGCCTGGCGGGCCTGGTGCTGCCGGCGCTGCCGGGGCCGCTGTTGCTGTTCGCCGGGCTGTTCACGGCGGCCTGGGCCGAGGCCTTCGTGCACGTCGGCAGCAAGACCCTGGTAGCGCTCGCGATCATGGCGGGGCTGGCGATGCTGGCCGATTTCGTCGCCGGCGCGTTCGGCGCGAAGCGCTACGGCGCGTCGCCGCGGGCCATGGCGGGCGCCGCGCTCGGCGCCGTCATCGGCATCTTCTTCGGCCTCGCCGGGCTGCTGCTCGGGCCCTTCATCGGCGCGCTGATCGGCGAGATCGCCGAGCGCAACGACTGGGTGGCGGCAAGCCGTGCCGGCTGGGGCGCCACCGTCGGGCTGATCATCGGCACCGCCGCGAAGATCGCGCTCGGCTTCTCCATGGTCGGGCTGTTCCTGCTGGTGCGCTTTCTCTAGGCCGCCGGGTAGTCGGTGTAGCCCTTCGGCCCGGGCGTGTAGAAGGTCTGCGGGTCCGGCGTGTTGAGCTCGAGGCCTTCGCGCCAGCGCCGCGGCAGGTCCGGGTTGGCGAGGAAGTCGCGGCCCACGGCGATGAGGTCCGCCTTGCCGGCGTCGATGTCCGCCATGGCGCGCTCCACCGTGTAGCCACCGCAGCGGATGACCGTGCCACCGAATTTCTCTGCCATGGCCTGCTTCACCGCCTCCGGCACTTCCGGCGCGCCGCTCGCGGAGTGGTCCACGATGTGCAGGTAGGCGAGGCCGAGCTTGCCCAGCGCGCCGGCCAGCTCGATGTATTCCTCCGCCATGTCGTCGTAGTGCGGCATGTCGTTGAACACGCCGAAGGGCGACAGCCGGATGCCGACGCGCTCGCGACCGATGGCGGCGCACACCTGCTGCGCCACCTCCAGCACGAACCGCGCGCGGTCGGCGAACGAGCCGCCGTACTGGTCGGTGCGCTGGTTCGAGGTCGGGCGCAGGAACTGCTCCAGCAGGTAACCGTTCGCGCCATGCAGCTCGATGCCGTCGAAGCCGGCGGCGATGGCGTTCTGCGCGCCCTGCACGAACTCCGCCTCGGCCGCGGCGATATCCGCCAGCGTCATGGCCTCCGGCAGCGGGTGCGGCTGCAGCCCGGCCTGGTCGGTGTACATCTCGCCGGCCGCCGCGATGGCCGACGGCGCCAGCACGCGTGCCCCCTCCGGCAGGTTGTTGGCATGGCCGATACGACCCGTGTGCATCAGCTGCATGAAGATCTTCGCCCCGCCGGCATGGACCGCCCTGGTCACGGCCTGCCAGCCCGCCACCTGGGCCGGCGAGAAGATGCCGGGAATGCGGGGATAGCCGAGGCCGTTCGGCGACGGCGAGGTGCCCTCGGTGATGAGCAGGCCGCCGGAGTTGCGCTGGCCGTAGTACTCGGCCATCAGGGCGTTGGGGACGTTGCCCTCCGCGCGGCTGCGCGTGAGCGGCGCCAGGACGATGCGGTTCTGCAGGGTCAGCGGGCCGAGGTGGTAAGGCTGGAACAGGGGGTGGTCTTTGCGGTCCATGGTTTGCTCGCTTGTCCTGGTCAGTATCCGGTGAGGAGAAAGTCCAGCGCCGCGAGGATCTCCTCGCGCTCGCCGGAGAGGCTGGTGACAGGTTCGTCGAGGAGCCGCCGCGGGATTCCCGCGGCCTGCGGCGTCACCATCGCGTAGTCTGCGCCATTTATTCGGAATACCGGCATCAACCGGGTCATGGGCCGGGCCGGCAGGGAGGACAACGCCGCCAGCGGCGCCACCACGCGCGTGCCAAGCTCCGCCAGCAGGTCACTCTGCACGTCCAGCAGGAAAGGAAAACGCTCGCGAGTGGCCGCGTTCGGATTCCGGTACACCGCGAACTGGGGCATCAGAACGTCCGCAAGCCGTCGCTGAATACGCCCTCGCGTTCCACGCTCTCGTTGTAGCCGGCGATGGCAGGCCGGTTTGCGGCCAGCCAGGCCGCCTGCTCACGTTTCCTGATCTCCGCCACCAGCGCTTCTTCCAGGGTTGCTGAGAGATTGATCTTCAGCCCGCGCGCGCGACGCAACAAGTCCGTGTTTACGGTCAGGTTGGCTGCTTTGCGGGGGGCGTTGGCATCGAATACTGCGGACATGGCGCTCTCCTGGCTCGACTCGCACCATCATACGCATCAAGATGCGCATCTGCCATGCGCATTCTGCCGTCACGACGGGTTCCAGTAGAATGCACTGCAACGCAACACACGCCGGGATGCCACCATGCACGCCTTCCTCATCGACCCTTTCAAGCAGACCATCGAGCAGGTGGAAATCGAGCCCTCCCTGGACGCGATCCGCGGCCTGGTCGGCTATGACACCATCGACTCCGATGAACTCGCGCGCAGCGAGGACCGCCTGTTCTTCGACGAAGAGTGCTTCATCCGCGCGCAGCCCCAGCCCGGCCGCTTCAAGCTCGACACCCTGCCCCCGGTGGCCGGGCGCGGCGTGGTGGTCGGCGGCGGGCCGGAAGAGAGCAAGCTGGCTTCGCCGGAACTTACCCTCGAAGCCCTCAAGGCCCGCGTGCAGTTCAGCTGAGCAGTCAGGTCGCGATGCGGCGGGCCGGCACACCGAAATGCTTCGCCGCCCGCAGCATCCCCGTATCCGCCGTGACCAGTTCGGCCCCCTGGCGCAGTGCGCCGGCCATGTGCAGGGCATCGAGGACGCGTAGCGACGTCTTGCGCGCCAACAGCCAGGCGAACGCGCGCGCATAGTCGCTCGGCACCGGCTCCACCACGCGGAAACGCCCCGCCCGCAGGTCTTCCCGAAATACATTCTCCACCTGGTTGGCCTGCGCTTCGTTGAGTTCGCGCTGGCGCACCCAGCGCGCCAGCGCGGACGCCACCTCGAGCTCACTGAGCAGGCTGATCAGCACCGGCTCGCGCTGGGCCAGCAGCAGCTTCTCGACCGCATTGCTGGTCGCCTCCTGGCGGTAAAACGGCAGCAGCGCGCTGGTGTCGAGATAAAGCACTCAGTAGCGCTCCTCTGCACGGGCCTTGCGCACCTCCGCGGCGGCCGATCGCTGCATCGGCGGCAGCGCTGCACGCAGCGCTTCGCGCGACTGGAAGGCCACCGTGCCCGCCGCGGCGGGCACGAGCTTTGCCACCGGCCGGCCGCGACGCATGATCACGACCTCCTCGCCGGCGGCCACGGCGTCCAACAGTCGCGCAAGGTTTTCCCGGGTCTCGCGAACATTCACCATGGTCATCAGCGGGCTCCTTTGTGTACACGTTAAAGTGTACATGCACGCCCTGCCCCTCGCCATACGAGCCTCTCAGGGTGCCTGCGCGCAACATGCCGATACAGAGGGCATATCCGGGTGCATCAACCAGATCAGGCCGAGGGCCGGGGAAATCCACGCCGGCCTTCCCAGCGATACCTATGTCAGGCCCCCGGGGAAAAAACGCCTGATGCTGCTCCGCCTCGCCTTGCTCGCCATCCTCCTCCCGCTCGCTCTCAGCGGGACCGAAGCCGAAGCCCGCCCCGGCTGGTTCGGCGCCGACGACCGGGTCCGCGTCGCCTACACGCCGCGGGTGTTCCATGTCACCAACGACAAGGACTACGTCGACTGGAACCACATCGTCGCGGTCGAATTCGTCACCCCCCGGCACGTGATCTGGGAGGCCGACCGCAGTCACTTCGGCGCGGCGGTGTTCGACAACTCCTACGGCCAGTTCTCGCAGACGATCTACTACGGGCTGGAGTGGGACTGGAAGCCGGCGTGGAACGGCCAGCTGTTCTGGGCGGTGAGCGCCGGCATCGTGCACGGCTACAAGGAACCGCACGAAGACCAGCTGCCGCTGAACAATGCGCTCGGGGTCGGCCTCACCATCGTCCCCGCGCTGGGCTGGGAGCGCGAGGGCCTCGGCTTCGCGCTCAGCCTGAGCGGCAGCGCGGTGGCGTTCCGGGGCAGCTGGAAGTTCGGCGGCTGAGTGCGCGGCCGCGCCGAAGTCAGGCTCGCTTCAGACCGAGATACTCGACGAAGGGATCGAAGTCGCGATCCGAGTAAAGCAGCGGCAGCCGCTCGGCGATGCAGAAACTGGCGATCACCGCGTCCGTGGTCTTGCGCACCGTGACGCCCCGCTTGCGCAGCGCCCGGTAGTGGTCCACCACCCCGATGGCGCGCTCCCGGCCCAGCAACCCGAAGACCGGCAAGCCTTGCAACAGCTCCCGCGCCAGGCGGTAGTCGGCATCGCGCCGGAAGCCCTGCAACACCTCGACCAGGATCAGGTCGCCGAGCGCCACCGGCTCGGTGCCGAGTAACCCGTCCAGGACATCGGTTTCCCGCGTCGGCGTACCGTTGAAGTAGTCGATCCAGACGCTGGAATCCACCAGCACCATCAATCGGTTCTCATGGCCTCGAGGTCGCCCGTCCAGCGCAGCTTGCCGCGCAGGCCGCGGATACGTTCCTGGCGCTTGAGCTGGACCAGGGTCTTCAGCCCCAGCTCGACCACCTCCCGCTTGCTGCGCGCGCCCGAAACCTGCAGGGCTTCGGCCATCAGCTTGTCGTCAATCACGATGTTGGTTCTCATGCCACGGCCTTCTATGTGTATAAAGAATAACTTTTATACACACAAGGTAGCATTCTCAGGCGCAAGGTAAAGAAACTCAGTCTTCCCCGCGCAATGCGAAATAGCAGCGCACGCAGGCCATGACGTCGGCCGCCGCATCGTGGGCGCCGGCAAAGCCTTCGCCGAAGAGATGCTGGTGCAGCTCCGCGAGCCGCGGCCACTTGTAGTCGCCGTAGCGGCCGGGCAAGCGGCACACGTTGACGGAGGACAGCATGGTGCAGACCGTCGGCAGCGCCCCGAGCGACCGCAGTAGCTCGGGCGACGGCGGCATGCGCCCGGCGCGCACCAGCTCCGAGAACAGCACGTTGCGGTCGAAGTCCAGGTTGTGCGCGACGAGGCGGAACGGCAGGTGCGTCTCGACATCCTCGGCCAGGTCGCGCAGCACGTCGTTCAGCGGGCGGCCGAACTGCAATGCCTTGGCGGTGCTGATGCCGTGCACCTGCTCGGCGCCCCAGGGGATGGTGTAGCCGTCGGGTCGGATGATGGCGCTGCGGTGCGCGGCCACCTCGTCCGGCCCCGCAGCCAGCGCCCAGCTGATCGACACGATGCGCGGCCACGCGTCAATTTCGCGGTAGGTGGCGTTACGCCGGCTCGGCAGCCCGGTGGTCTCGACGTCGAAAAACAGCAGCATGCGGCGATGCTACCCTGCATCGCACTCCTCGACGAGCCTCCGCAGCGCATCCTGGTCCAGCTCGGGCAACAGCTTGCGCGCCTCCTGCATGCCCACCTCGAGCCGGCCGTCGCGGCACAGCCCGGTCACTCCGGCGGCCTCCATCGCCTCGAATACCTGTCTCAGGATCTCCTGGTCGATCGGCATCAGTTCGCGGGTCATGGCACACCTCCGTGCCGGTGGCTTACCCTGAGCATAGCTTCTGGGGGATTTTCCGCCTGGACAATTCGCCTGGACAATTCTGGATCCGTGAAATCGTTTCTCCTCATCGACGGCCACAACCTCCTCTACGCAATGCGCCCGCGTTTTGCGGCGCAGCTGGTGGACGGCCATCCGGGCACCGCCGCGCGTGAAGCGCTGGTGGCACAGGTGGTGGCGGTGTTCGACCAGCCCGGGCAGGCCGTGCGCATCTACTTCGACGGCGGCGAGGCGCATGCGGAGCGACGCTCCGAGCAGGTCGAGGTGATCTACCCCGGCGGCGCGGGCGACCAGTGCGCCGATCGCGCCATCCTTGCTGCACTCGCACATCACCGCCAGGCCGTGGACGACGCGCCGGTCGTGGTGACGCGCGACATAAAGCTGGCGCGGCGTGCGCGCAAGCGCGGGGCCACGGTTATCGACCCCGCAGCATTTTTCGCGGAATGTGACGCCGGGCTCATCCCCTGAGCCCGGGCGAAAGTAGGCTGGCCTCCAGAAAACCGCGGCAGGGAAGGCCGCAAACTGGAGGGGGCACCCATGCCATCGTCAATGCTGCGCCGGAATTTCCTCAAGCAGCTCCTTGCAGCACCGCTGTTCGGAGCGCCGGCGATCGTGGCCGCGCGCACTGCCGAAGTCGACTTCAGCGTCTTCCCGGTGGCCGGCTTCAGCTACTACGACGGCCCTGCCATCCTCGACCGGCTGCGCCCCGGCGACCCGGTCACGCTGGTGCGTGAACCCGGCAACCCGCACGACCCGCGCGCCATCCGCATCGAGGCGCTCGGCCATCGCGTCGGTTACGTGCCGCGCAGCGAAAACCAGCCGCTGGTGCGCCTGCTCGAACAGGGCGCCGAACTGCGCGCCCACATCGTCGGCGTACAGACCAGGGGCGAGAGCTGGGACGCGCTGCGCATCGGCGTGTCGCTGCACCTGCCGGGGACCTGAAGCCGCGCTAGAATCACTCTGTCGTAACGACGGAGCGAGATCCAGGAGCGCCGGACCATGACCCTGCTGCGCAACACGGTCCTCATCTGGACCATCGTCACCACGACCTTCTTCTGGACCACCACCATGCGGCTGGTGCTGAAGCCGGAGATCTCGCAGTGGCAGATCTTCGGCGTCGGCGGCCAGGGCATGGAAGGCGATTTCTGGCTGCCGCCGCTGGTGGCGCTGGTGGCCCTGGCGGCGTTCTACCTCGAGGGCCGCGGCCGACTGCGGTGGCTGTTCCACGCCTGGCTGGTGGCCTGGCACCTGGCGCTGACCACGCTGTGCCTCTACGGCGCGCTGCAGGTGGGCGGCGAGATCTCCTTCGGCACCTGGGGGATCACGCTGTCGTTCTGGTGGCTGGTGGCGCCCTTCGCGCTCTTCCTCGGGCTGGCGCTGTGGCTGGTGGTGCACGAGACGCGCTTCAGCCACGAGGTGCCGCTGTACAGCTGGCAGCAACTCAACTTCAGGCCGCTCGCCCTGGCCGTGGTGCTGTTGCCGGTCGCGCTGGTCCTGTTCCGTCTCGGTGAGGGCTTCGACGGCTGGGTGAAGCTCGCCGTGGCCACGACGATCGTGCAGTGGGTGCTGCTGGCGGAAAGCGTGGCGCGGCCGGCTAGTCCCCGGTGATGATCTGGGCCAGGTCGCGATCGGAGGCCCCCAGAGCCAG
>CAYPTW010000094.1:0-9214 GCA_964413755.1 uncultured Thioalkalivibrio sp.
AGAAGCATCCTCATGGCTCATAATCTCCGGTGGTTGTCCTGCCGACTTGCCAGCGCGGCGTCCGGCGGGTAGAACCCGAAATTCTACACCACCTCGCCGAGTTGCAGTCCACCGCCATGAGCGCCTACCCGGACGCCCAGTTCCTCACCAGCGCCAACCAGCGCAGCCAGTTCGTGCCCGACGCGGGCCGCGAAGTGGCGTTCGCGGGGCGCTCGAACGCCGGCAAGTCCAGCGCCATCAATGCCATCCTCGGCCGGCGCGGGCTGGCCCGCACCAGCAAGACGCCGGGCCGCACCCAGCTGGTGAATTTCTTCAGCCTGGGCGAGGGCTTGCGGGTCACGGACCTGCCCGGCTACGGCTTCGCCCGGGTCCCGGAGGCGGTGCGCCGCCACTGGGGGAAGCTGATGGACGACTATTTCCACCACCGCCAGTCCCTGGCGGGGTTGTTCATCGTCATGGACGCGCGCCGGCCGCTGACCGAGTTCGACCAGGGGATGCTGGGCTGGGCCCATGCCGCAGGATGCCCGGCGCACCTGCTGCTGACCAAGGCCGACAAGCTGTCGCGCGGGGCTGCGGCGTCCACGCTGCTGGCAGTGCGTCGCGAAGTCGGTGATGCGGCCTCCGCCCAGCTGTTCTCGGCCCTCAAGGGGACCGGCCTGGAGGAGGCGCGCCAGGTCCTGGATGGCTTTCTCGGGATCGGCGCCCTGCCGCAGCAGGACTGAGCGGGGCAAAAAAAAGCCCCGGGGCGAATGCGCCCCGGGGCAATACTTGGTCCGGCTTGGGGGAACCGGACTGCTGGCCCGCCCAGGGAGGGTGGCGGGCGAGCGTCGCATTGGCGCTCACGGATACTGACTCCCGCGCTGCGGCAAAAGTTCCGGCCCGGATCGCCGTGCTGCCGGAATGGGTAAAAAAACCTATATACGCCCGTGGATTGGCCGGTGATTATCCCGCTCCAGTCCGGCGCTTTTGGCCGGTGAGAACCACATGTGGCGAGTCGCCACGGCCAGGAAGCCGGCTGTCATGACCAGGAACACCAGGATCATGCTCTCCCTCGTGGCGCTGTCGCTCGGCGCTTGCGGCGGCGGTTCCGGGTCCGGCAGCGACGAGCCCGCCACCGCCTACTTCGTCTCGTCCCAGATCATGCTCACCGCGATCCAGGGCGAGCCTCCGCCGAGCTACTCGGCCCAGGTCATGTTCGACGGAGTGCCTGCCGACCAGGTGTTCGCCGAGTTGTCCTTCAGCGGTGAAGGCGTCGCTGAAATGGAGTTCATCGCGTGGAACGCGACCTATGCCACGGTGGAAATTCGCTTCACCGACCCGGCGGACCTGGATCCCTGGGAGCACAAGGGCCTCGTGGGGATCAGGTTGTGTCATGACGCAGCCTGCAGCCGCCCGCTTTACAACATGCCGCGGTACCTCAACACCAGCTACATTGTCCGGGCCGCCGCGCCGCCGGAGCCGAATCCGGACCCCGACCCGACACTGGGGGTCCTGCCGGTGCTCGACCGGGTCGAACTCGGCCACGATGTCGTGGATGCGGAATACAGCGCCGCGCTGGAGGCGATCGTCATGGTGTCCATGCAGCCCGAGAACGCGCTGCACGTGCTTTACCCGGCCACCGGCATCACTCACTCCGTGCCGTTGAGCCGCACTCCGGTCGCCCTCTCGATCGCCCCCGACGGGCGCACCGCGGCGGTCGGGCATCACGGCCTGGTCAGCCACGTCGAGCTCGAGACACTCGGGGACGCCCTGCCGCCGGCGCCGGTGGAGCTGGCGCTGTCGGCCCAGGTTTTCGACCTGGTGCTCGACGGCCGCGGCCGCGCGCATGTGATTCCGGTGGAACTGATTCCGGTGAGTTACCCGAGGAGGATCGTCTCGATCGACATCGCCACCGGTACCGAGCAGCTGGGCTCCGGTTCCATATGGGCAGGACGAGCTCGCCTCCATCCGTCGGGAGACTTCATTTACATCGCTGATCACGGGTACCCCGGCGACCTGGAGAAGTGGGACATACGGTCCGGCGTGGCGGAGTTCGTCGACGACTCGCCTTACCACGGCGACTACCCCATCTGCGGGGACGTGTGGCCTTCCGAGGACGGCCAGGTGCTGTATACGCCGTGCCGCGTGGTGTTCAGGGCCTCGGCTGACCCGGCGCGGGACATGACCTTCGCCGGCGTGTTCAACGATTCCTTCGAGGGATGGGGCCGTTTCGAAGCCCTCAGTCACTCCAGCGAGCTCGGCGAGATCATGGTGGTCGACGTGGAAGCTCGGCCGGACTGCGAATTCTCCGTATGGGCGCCGCCATGCCACCGGCGGCTCGGGATCTACGAGGACGGCTTCCTCAACCGCATCGAGCAGTACTGGATTCCGCCGCTCTCGGTGGGAGGGCGGTCCTACGCCCAGGAAATACTGTTCGTCTTTCACAGCAGCAACGGCGCCCACCGCTACCTGCTCAGCCGGCTCCCGGGCGTCCCGGCAGACCCCCACTACCTGAGCGTGCTGCGGTAGGCCTGCCAGCCGGGGAGCGGCTCCGGAGAGGTCCCCGTCAGTGCGCCTCGTCCCAGTTCAGGCCGGCGGCCGCGTCGACCTTTAGGGGCACTGACAACTCCACGGCCTCGCCCATCAGGGGGTCGAGCTCCCTGATCAGCTTGGCCACGTCGGCCTCGGTGACCTCGAACACCAGCTCGTCGTGCACCTGCATGATCAGGCGGGCGTCGATAACGCCGGTGGCCAGCCAGTCGGCGACCCGGATCATGGCCAGCTTGATGATGTCTGCGGCCGTGCCCTGCATGGGCGCGTTGATGGCGCTGCGCTCGGCGTACTGCCGGCGCTGGTTGTTGCGGGAGCGGATCTCCGGCAGGTGCAGCCGCCGCCCGAGCACGGTGGTGACGTAACCGTCCTCGCGCGCTTTCTTGCGCGTCTCGTCCATGTAGCGCTTCACGCCCGGGTAACGCTCGAAGTAGAGCTCCACGTACTCCTGCGCCGCGGCGCGCTCGATGCCGAGCTGGCGCGCGAGGCCGAAGGCCGACATGCCGTAGATCAGGCCGAAGTTGATCGCCTTGGCGGAGCGGCGCTGCTCGGCCGTGACCTCGTCCAACGGCGTCTCGAACACCTCCGCGGCGGTGGCGCGATGGATGTCCTGGTCCTCGCGGAAGGCGGCCTGCAGCCCCTCGTCGCCGGAAAGGTGCGCCATGATCCTGAGCTCGATCTGCGAGTAGTCGGCCGCCAATATGCGGTAGCCCTCCGGCGCGATGAAGGCCTGGCGGATCCGCCGGCCTTCGGCGGTGCGCACCGGGATGTTCTGCAGGTTCGGGTCGGAGGAGGACAGGCGCCCGGTCGCCGCCACGGCCTGGTGGTAGGAGGTGTGCACGCGATTGCCGGCGTCGCACAGCTCCGGCAGCTTGTCGGTGTAGGTGGACTTGAGCTTGGCGAGGCCGCGGTACTCCAGCACGCGACGCGGCAACTCGTGCTCGGCGCTGAGCTCTTCCAGCACGTCCTCCGCGGTCGAGGGCTGGCCGCCCGGCGTCTTGCGCAGCGGCTTCAGGCCGAGGCGCTCGAACAGGATCTCCTGCAGCTGCTTGCTGGACCCGAGGTTGAACTTGCCGCCGGCCGCGGCGAAGGCGGCTTCCTCGACCGCCGCCATGCCCTGCTCGAGTTCGCGGCTCTGCCGACGCAGCAGTGCGGTGTCGAGCAGCACGCCGTGACGCTCCATGCCGTAGAGGATCGGCACCAGCGGGCGCTCGATCTCTTCGTACACCTGCTGCAGGCCGGGCGTGTCCTGGAGCCGCGGCCACAGTTCGCGATGCAGGCGCAGCGTCACTTCGGCGTCCTCGGCGGCATAGGGCGCGGCCGTCGCCACCGGCACCTGGTCGAAGGTGATCTGCTTCGCCCCCTTGCCGGCCACGTCCTCGTAGCGGATGGTCTCGTGGCCGAGGTACTTCAGCGCCACCGAGTCCATGTCGTGGCGCGTCGCGGTCGAGTCCAGCACGTAGGACTCGAGCATGGTGTCGTAGCGTATCCCCTGCAGGGCGATGCCGTGATTGGCCAGCACGTGCATGTCGTACTTCAGGTGATGGCCGATCTTGCCCTTGCCCGGGTCTTCCAGCAGCGGCTTGAGCTGCGCCAGCGTGGCGGCGAGATCCAGCTGCTGCGGCGCGTCCGGGTCGTGGTGCGCCAGCGGCACGTAGGCCGCGCGCCCCGGCTCGACGGCGAACGACACGCCGACGATGCGCGCCTGCATGTAGTTGAGGCTGTCGGTCTCGGTGTCGAAGGCGAAGTCCTCCGCGGCTGCCAGCTGTGCCAGCCAGTCATCGAGCTGCGCGGCGGTGAACACGGTTTCGTAGTCGGCCACAGCCGCTGCCGGCTTGTCCTCGCCGGCGGCGCCCGCGGCCTGCGGCTCGTCGCCGTCAGGCAGCTTGCGCAGCAGGGTGTTGAACTCCAGCCGGGTGTAGAGCTCGCGCAGGTGGTCGACGTCGGGTGGCGACGGCTTGAGATCCGCGGGGCCCTGCTCGAGCTCCACGTCGCAGCGGATGGTGGCCAGCTCGTGCGACAGCTCGAGCTGGTCCAGGTGGGCGCGCAGGCTCTCGCCGATCTTGCCGCCCACCTCGTCGGCGCGCGCCTTGAGCGTGTCCAGGTCGCCGAACTCCTGCAGCCACTTGGTCGCGGTCTTCGGGCCGCACTTCGGCACGCCGGGGATGTTGTCCGAGCTGTCCCCCACCAGCGCCAGCCAGTCGACGATGCGCTCGGGCGGCACGCCGAACTTCTCCTCCACCCCGGCGCGGTCGAGGACCTTGCCGGTCATGGTGTTGACCAGCGTGACATCGCCGTTCACCAGCTGCGCCATGTCCTTGTCGCCGGTCGAGACCAGCGTCTGCATGCCGGCCGCGCGCGCCTGCTGCGTCAGCGTGCCGATGACGTCGTCGGCTTCGACGCCCGGCACCTGCAGGATCGGCAGCCCCAGCGCCTGCACGATCTCCAGCAGCGGGCCGACCTGCGCGGACAGTTCGTCGGGCATTGGCGGGCGGTTGGCCTTGTACTCCGCGAACAGCTCGTCGCGAAAAGTCTTGCCCCTGGCGTCGAACACCACCGCGAAATGTTCCGGGCGGTGCTCGTCGATCAGCTTCAGCAACATGTTCACCACGCCGAGCACTGCGCCCACCGGCTCGTCGCGGCTGTTGGTCAGGGGCGGCAGGGCGTGGAAGGCGCGGTACAGGTACGAGGAGCCGTCCACCAGCACCAGCTGCGGCTTGCTCATGCCTCCGCCTCCCCGAAGGTGGTCTCGCCCTGCCAGAGTTCCGCCACCGTCTCGCGGCGGCGCACCAGGCGCACCTGGGTGCCTGAAACCATCACTTCGCAGGCCCGCGGGCGGGCGTTGTAGTTGGAGCTCATGACGAAACCGTAGGCGCCGCCGTCGGCCACCGCCAGCAGGTCGCCGGGATGCACCGCCAGGCTGCGGTCGCGGCCGAGGAAGTCGCCGGTCTCGCATACCGGCCCGACGACGTCGATCGGCTCGGCGTCGGGCTCGGCGCCGGCCCGCACCGGGAGGATGTCGTGCCAGGCCTCGTACAGCGCGGGACGCAGCAGGTCGTTCATGGCGGCGTCGACCAGGGCGAACTTGCGACCGTGACCCTGCTTCACGTAGGCGACGCGCGTCAGCAGCAGCCCGGCCGGCCCGGCGATGGCGCGTCCCGGCTCGAGCACGATATCGATACCGAGGCCGCCGAGCGCGTCGAGCACCACGCGGGCGTAGTCCGCCGGCGTCGGCGCCACCTGGCCGTGGTGGTCGATGCCGAGTCCGCCGCCGGCATCGACATGACGCAGCGGTACGCCGTCGGCCTGCAGCGTGCGCACGAAGTCCGCCAGTTGCTCCAGCGCCGCGGCCAGCGGCCCCAGCCCCATCATCTGTGAGCCGATATGGCAGGCGACGCCGTCGAGCCGCAGCCCGGGCAGGGTCATGGCACGCACCACCAGGGTTCCGGCTTCCTCCAGCGCGATGCCGAACTTGTGTTCTCGCCGGCCGGTGGAGATATGGCGATGGCCGCCCGCTTCCACGTCAGGGTTCACGCGGATGGCGATGCGGGCCTCGCACCCGGCCTCCACGGCGAGCGCGGAAAGGCGGCTCAACTCGGGATCCGACTCGACGTTGAAGCAGGCGATGTCCTGCGCCAGGGCGTAGCGGATTTCCTCGTCCAGCTTGCAGGCGCCGGAGAACACCACCTTGCGCGGGTCGCCGCCGGCCGCCAGCACGCGCGCCAGCTCGCCGCCGGAAACGATGTCGAAGCCGGCCCCGCGCCGCGCCAGCACGTCGAGCACGGCGAGGTTGGCGTTGGCCTTGACCGCGTAGCACAGGCGCACGGGCCGTCCCGTGAAAGCCTCGGCGAAGGCATCGTAGCGCGCTTCCAGCGCGCCACGGGAGTAGACGTAGCAAGGTGTCCCATAGCGCGCGGCGATGTCCTCGAGGGGGACGTCCTCGGCATGCAGGCGCTCGGCGCGATAGGCGAAAGCGGGGTTCACGGGCGCTCCGCCGCAGCGTCCCCGGCGCCGTCCGGCGGCGTCCCCCGCGGCCTGGCGGGCTCGTCTTCTTTTTCCGCGGCGTCATCCGTGGTGTCTTCCGCGGCGATCGGCGCACGCTCCTCGACCTCGGGCGGCGCCTGCGGCGCGGGTTCTTCGAGGTACAGGTCGCCGTACATGCCGCAGCCGCCCGCCAGCAGCAGGGCTGCCAGCGCGGCGCGCGCGCGCATGGCGCCGGTGCTGGTGCGCAACGGGCCCATGTTCAGGTCCCCTGCCGTGGTACCACGGCCATGGTGAGCCGCGAGATGGCGGTGAGTTTGCCGGCCTCGTCTTCGCTGCGGATTTCCCACACCTGGGTGCTGCGGCCGATGTGTATGGGGCGCGCCGTGCCTTTCACCAGTCCGCTGCGCACGGGGCGCAGGTGGTTGGTATTGATCTCCAGGCCCACGGCATAGTGCGTGGAAAGGTCGAGGCAGCAGTTGGCGGCCGAGCTGCCGAGGGTCTCGGCCAGGGCGACCGTCGCGCCGCCATGCAGCAGCCCGAAGGGCTGATGGGTGCGGGCGTCCACCGGCATGGTGCCGACGATGTAGTCATCGCCGACCTCGGTGAAGCGGATGTCGATCTGCTCCATGAGCGTGTTCTTCGACAGTGCGTTGAGCGACTCCAGCGTCGGAGCCTGGTGCCAGATACTCACGCGTCGTCCTTCCCCAGGGCCTTGTCGCGCAGCTGGCGCAGCTTCTCCCCGACGCGGCGATAGGCCTCGCGGAAGGGCAGGCCTTCCTCGGTGACCAGCTTGTACGCGTCCTGGGTGGCATAGAGCTGCTGCTCCATGCGGATGTTCTCGGCGATGAAATCCACCTCGGGCAGGGCATGGGCCATGATGCCCAGCGTCGCCTCGGCCAGGTCGATGGCACGGAACAGGGGCGCCTTCAACAGCTGCAGGTCGCGGTGGTAACCCGAGGTCAGCTTGGCCGGCACGGTGAGCGCTTCATTGAGGCAGCCCAGCGTGGTCGCAGACCGCGCGCGCACCAGCTCGAACACGTCCGGGTTGCGCTTCTGCGGCATGATCGACGAACCCGTGGTCATCGAGTTCGGCAACGCCACGTAGCTGAACTCCTGGCTGCAGAACAGGATCAGGTCCGAAGCCAGGCGACCGAGGTCCTGCATCAGCAGGTGGATCTCGAATATCAGCTGCGCCTCGGCCTTGCCGCGGGACAGCTGCACTGCCGTCACCGGCTCGTGCACCGACTCGAAGCCCAGGGCTTCGCGCGTATGTTCGCGGTCCAGCGGCAGGCCGGGGGCGCCGTAGCCGGCGGCCGAGCCGAGCGGGTTGCGGTCGGCGCGGCGCGCGGCCCCGAGCAGGCCCGTGGCGTCGTCGCGCAGCTCCGCGGCAAAGCCCTCCGCCCACAGCCGCACCGAGCTCGGCATGGCGGGCTGCAGGTGGGTATAGCCGGGCAGCGGCGTCTCCGCTTCGCGCGTCGCCAGGGCGTCGAGCTCGGCGGCCACCGCGAGGGCGCCGTCGTGCAGGCTTTGCGCGGTGTCCTTGAGGTACAGCCGCAGCGCGGCCAGCACCTGGTCGTTGCGTGAGCGCCCGAGATGCATGCGCGCCGCGGCCTCCGGCGCCTGCAGCGACAGGCGGTGTTCGAGCGCGTTGTGCACGTCCTCTTCCTCGAGGCCGATGCGCCACTCGCCGCGCGCGTGGGCCGCGCCGATTTCTTCCAGGCCTTGAACGATGGCGGTGACATGCTCGTCGCCCAGCAGTCCGCGCGCGTTCAGCATGCGTGCATGCGCAATCGTGGCGCGCACGTCGTAGGGCACGAGGCGGTTGTCGAGCTGGTGGTCTTCGCCCGCGGTGTAGGCGAGCACCTGGTTGTCCAGCGGGTCGCCCTTGTCCCACATGCGGCTCATGCTTCGTCGTCCTCCGCTGCGGCCTGCTCAGCCGGTGTCAGCGTGCCCGTATCCTCCACCACCAGCGTGCCGGTGCCCTCGTTGGTAAATACCTCGAGCAGCAGGCTGTCGGGCACCTGGTAAGAGATCACGTGCACCCGCGGCACGCCGCCCTGGATCGCCGAGCGGATGGCGTCCGCCTTTGGCTTCATGCCCGCATCCAGACGCCCTTCGCTGCGCATGCGCTCGAGGTCCGCCAGGTCCAGGTAGGAGACCAGCGAGCCGGGATCGTTGACGTCGTCGAGGATGCCCGGGGCGCCGGTCACCAGGATCAGCTTCTCCGCCTTCAGCGCCACGGCGATGGCCGCAGCCACGGTGTCCGCGTTGATGTTCAGCAGCACGCCGTCCTCGTCGGCCGAGAGCGGGCTGATGATGGGCAGGAAGCCGGCATCGAGCTGGCGCTGCAGCACGCCGCTGTCCACGCTGTCGATGTCGCCGACGAAGCCGTAGTCCACTGTGCCGCCTTCCGCCCCGGCCAGTTTCACCGGCGGGCGGCGATGGGCGTGGATCAGGCCGGCGTCGACGCCGCTCATGCCGATGGCGGGCAGGTCGATATCGCGGCAGATGGCGAGCACGCGGGTGTTGATGATCCCGTTCAGCACCATGGTCGCGACGCGCAGCGAGCCCTCGTCGGTGATGCGTCGGCCCTCGACGAACTGGGCCGGCACATCGAGCGCGTTGGCCAGCGCCGTCGATTGCGGGCCGCCGCCGTGCACCAGCACCACGTGGATGCCGACCTCGTGCAGGATGCCGATCT
>CAYPTW010000095.1:0-9056 GCA_964413755.1 uncultured Thioalkalivibrio sp.
CCCCAACTCTTCCGCTTTTTTTAGCTTGGAGCCGGGGTCGTTTCCGGCAACCACATAATCAGTCTTACTGGACACGCTGCCGGTTACTTTGCCTCCCGCAGCCTGGATCCGGTCACGCGCTTCGTCACGCGTCATGGTATCGAGCGCGCCGGTCAGAACGAATGTCTTGTTGGCGAGCGGGGTGGCTTTAGCCTCCACCTTAACCCGGGGCCAGCTCACACCGCACTCACGCAGGGCTTCGATGACCTTCATGTTTTCGCTCTGGCGAAAGAACTCATGTACGTGCTGCGCGACCACGGGCCCAACATCGGGTACCGCCTCCAGTTCTTCCACTTCGGCCGCAGCGAGAGCATCCAGGTCTCCGAAGTGACGCGCCAGGCCCTCTGCTGTGACCTCGCCGACCTCCGGGATTCCTAGGGCGAACAGGAAACGCGGCAGCGTTGTGTTCTTGCTGTGCTCGATCGCCGCAACGAGGTTGCTGGCAGATTTCTCACCCATGCGCTCGAGTTGTGCCAGCTGCTCGGCAGTAAGCTTATAGATGTCGGACGGATCATGGATCTCCCGACCATCAATGCCCTCCTCGACCAGCTGTTCCACTATCTTCGTCCCCAGGCCCTCGATATCCATCGCGCGTCGCGAGGCGAAATGGCGCAGCTTTTCCTTGCGCTGCGCCGGGCACACGAGCCCTCCCGAACACCGTGCCACGGCCTGCCCTTCCGGGCGCACTACATCTGAACCACACGCGGGACATTTGTCCGGCAGGCGGACCGGCTGCGGATTACCTCGCCTGCGTTCGTGCAACGCCCTGACCACTTCCGGGATCACGTCGCCGGCGCGCCGGACAATCACGGCATCACCGACCCTCACGTCCTTGCGCTCGATCTCGTCGATGTTGTGCAGCGTGGCGTTGCTCACTGTCACGCCACCGACGAATACCGGCTCCAGCCTTGCGACCGGAGTCAGGGCCCCAGTCCGCCCAACCTGGAAATCCACGCCCTTGAGCACGGTTGTGACTTCCTGCGCCGGGAACTTGAACGCCACGGCCCAGCGCGGCGCACGCGACACGGACCCAAGGGCCTGCTGCTGCTCCACCACGTCGACCTTGAACACCACACCATCGATCTCATACGGCAACTCATCGCGCTGCTCGAGCATCTCGTCATAGTAGGCCTGGCATCCTTCAGCCCCCGTCACCACCCGTGTCAGCGGAGAAGTGCGCACGCCCCACTCGCGCAGCAGTTCGAGGATCTCGCTGTGTCGACCGGGCAAGGCTCCGTCCGCGGAGAATCCGATCCCATAGGCAAAGAACTCCAGCGGTCGGCTCGCGGCGACCTTGGGGTCGAGTTGCCGCAAGGTCCCGGCCGCGGCGTTGCGTGGATTGACGAAGGTCTTGGCACCTTCTTTCGCCAACCTTTCGTTCAAGCGTGCGAAACCAGCCTTCGGCATGTAGATCTCGCCCCGCACCTCGAGCCGCCCGGGATGGCTCTCGCCGCGCAGTTTCAGCGGTATTGACTCCACTGTACGCACGTTATGAGTCACGTCCTCTCCGGTCTGCCCGTCGCCACGCGTTGCGCCGCGTACCAGTTGGCCGTTCTCGTACAGCAGGCTGATCGCGGTACCGTCGAGCTTGGTCTCGGCCGAGTACCTGATTTCCTCTTCCGTCTTGAGCCGCTCCCGGATACGTCGATCGAACGCGACCAGCTCTTCGGCGGTGAAGGCGTTGTCCAGCGAGAGCATCGGCTGGAGATGCCGCACCTCATTGAAACGCTCCACCGGGGCACCCCCGACCCGCCGGGTCGGCGAATCTTCGGCAGCCAGCTCCGGGTGGGCTTCCTCGAGCGCCTGGAGCTCGCGGAACATGCGATCGTATTCGACGTCCGGAATCTCGGGATCATCGAGCACGTAGTAGCGGTAGTTGTGATGCTCGATGAGCTCACGCAACTCGGCGGCGCGAGCTGCAGCCTTTTTATCGGCAGCGGTCACGGCTGGGATTCTTTCGCTCCGTCACCGGCGGCCAGCTTGCTGCGCCGGTGGTACTCCACCACCTGCTCCCGGAGCCATCCCGCCTGCTGCATGGTGAGCGGGTTACCCTTGTCGTCGAGCACCTCGCCATCGAGTCGTTCGGCCAGTCGCCGGGCGCAGGTGAGCATCCCGTCCAGTGCCGAAAGAGGCTCGCGCGGGCCGGGCAGGACCATGAACATCGAGACACCGGGGCACCGCAGTTCATGCATTTTCTCGATCTCGAAACTGCCCGGCTCCACCAGGCTGGCCACGAGGAAACGGCTGCGGCGCCGTTCGTCGAGCGAGTGGAAGGCACCGAACCGGCCGAACTCGAGGCCCTCTGCGGAAAAGGCCTTCACCAGGTCAGAGCCGTCAAAGCCCGCCGGCTGCCTGGCACGGAGGCGCAGCGCCACGATCAGCTGATCGCCTACCGGCGGTAACTGGGGCGCTGATTCGGCTTCCGTTTCGCTCATGGCAGCGCGTCGCTGGCGCGGCGGCACGTCGAGATTCGCCTCCGGCCGGAGCGGCTCGCCGGCGGTGGAACTCCAGGAAGCATCCCGGTCTTCCAGGCGCGGCTCGCGACGATGCCCCTCGTCCTCTTCGTCGTCTCGCTCGCGGCGGCTCCAGAGATACACGCCGACAATGAGGGCGACGCCGACAGCGGTAAGAATCCAGCGGAGTTCAGGCATCTAAACGCACTCCCGCCTCAGCCTGTCGCCATCCGCACGGCCTCCTCGATGTCCACGGCGACAAGCCGCGAGACGCCGGGCTCATGCATGGTCACACCGGTCAACTGGTGCACCATCTCCATGGTGGTCTTGTTATGCGTGATGATGATGAACTGCACCTTGTCCGCCATTGACCGGACTATATCGCAGAAGCGACCCACATTCGCGTCGTCCAGCGGGGCGTCAACCTCGTCGAGCATGCAGAAAGGTGCGGGGTTGAGCTGGAATATGGCGAAGACCAGCGCCACCGCGGTCAAGGCTTTCTCGCCGCCCGACATGAGGTGGATGGTGCTGATGCGTTTGCCCGGCGGGCGGGCCATCACCGTCACCCCGGCTTCGAGCAGGTCGTCCGACTCGAGCTGCAGGTACGCATGGCCACCGCCGAACAGTCGCGGGAAAAGCTCCTGGATGCCCGCATTGACCTGGTCGAAGGTCTCCTTGAAGCGCGTGCGCGTCTCGCGGTCGATACGGCGGATCGCATTCTCGAGCGTTTCCAGGGCCTCGTTCAGGTCCGCCAACTGGGCATCGAGATACCCCTTGCGCTCGCTCTGCTCCTTGAGTTCGTCAATGGACGCAAGATTGATTGGGCCGAGCCGTTCGATGCGTGTCGCCAGCTGACCCAGCCGCTCATCCCACGCCGGAATGGCAGCGTCCTCCGGCAGCTCGGTGCGCACGGCGTCGAGGTCGAAGCCGGTGGCGCCAAACTGTTCCGCAGCCGTCTGCAACCTTACGCGGGTCTCGCCCGCCGCCAGGCGCGCCGTCTCCAGCGTTTCGCGTACCTCCGCCACCGCGCCGTCACGCAGCGAGCGCTGCTCCTGCAGCTCCCGCAAGCCGGCTTCGAGTTCCTGCACCTTGCGACGCGCCGCGCCAAGCCGTTCCTCGGTGCTGACGCGCTCCGCCAGCAATGCCTCCAACTGGCTCTCGCGCTCTGCCAGCGGCGCGACACTGTCCTCGAGCTGGCGTTCGAGCTCCTGCTTGCGCGCGCTGAAACGTGCCACCTGGTCCTGGAAACGCTGCATGCTCAGCCCCGCAGAATCCAGGCTGGAACGACGCGACTCGACGCGGATCTCGATCTCCTGCGCCGCCGCGCGATCGGCCCGGGCCCGCTCACGCGCGCTTTCCAGTCCCGCGCGCAGGCGCTCGCGCTCCTCCTCCAGGCCCTGGCGACGCGTCTCGAAGCCGCTCATGGACTCGATGCCCTGCTGCAGCTTGCCGCGGCTCTGGCGCAGCGACTCTTCGGCTTCCGCAACCTGGGTATCGATCTCCTGCTTTTCCTGCTCCAGCGTCAGCAGCCGGCTGCGGGTCTGCTCCATGCGCGAGCGGGCGGTCTGCAGCGTGGCCTGCAGGCCGGCGGCGTTGCGGTGCGCCTCGGCCGCCTCCTGCCGCACCTCCTCCCGGGAGGATTCCAGCATTGCCAGCCGCGAACGGATCTCCTCGTGGCGGGCAGCAAGCTCCTCGACCTCGAATGCCGTCCCGCCGATGGAAGCCCGCAGCTCGCGGATCTCCTGTTCGCGTGCCAGCACGCCGGCGTGCGGGTCTTCGGCCCGGTTGACGCGCAGCCAGCTCGGCCCGAGCCAGACGCCGTCACGCGTAATGACGGACTCGCCGGCGCCGAGACGGGCGCGCATGGCGAGCGCTGTGCCGAGATCATCGACCGCATGCACACCCTCGACCAGGGCAACCGCGCCCGGCCCGCCCTGGATCTTCTCGGCCAGCATGCCGGCGCCAGCCTGCCGGGCGTCGACGGCGGCCAGCTCGACGAAGCTGGCGGCTCCCTGGGTCAACTGGTCCAGTGCCGAGGAGACTTCATCCAGCCCTTCGACACACACGGCCTCGAGGTAGCCCCCCAGCACCGTCTCCACTGCCCGCTCCCAGCCCGGCTGGACGGAAAGCTTTTCCGCCAGGCGCGGGCGATCGGCCAGACCCTGGCCCTGCAGCCACTCGATCAGCTTGCCGCCGTCGCGACCGAGCGCGGCCTGCTGCAAGGCGTCGAGCGAGGCGAGCGTTCCGCGCAGCGTCTGCAACGCATTGCGGCCCTCGTCCAGCTGCACTGCCAGCGCCCCGTCTTCCTCACGCAGGGACAGGATCTCGTCCCGCACCTCGACGTCGCGCTGCTGGGCGCTCTGCTCCCGCTCGCGCGCCTGCTCGAGCTCGAGCGTCATGGCATCGAGGTCCACGCCGCCGGACTCCGTCTCCAGCCGTTCGCGCTCCTCGTGGAGCCGTCGCCGACGCTCGGCCAGTCGCGACAGCTGGCCGTCGAGCTGCTCGATGCGCGCTCGCTCCACCTCGACGACTTCGCGCGCATTCGCGGCATCGCGATTGAATTCGTCCCACCCCGATTGCCAGTCCTGCATGGCCTGCTCGGCGCTGCGCAACGCCTCCCCCGAGGCGGCTTCCGCGGCCCGGGCCCGTTCGAGCTCGGGACCCAGCTCGCCCAGCACGCGACCCAGCTCCTCCAGCAGGTCCCGGTCACGGTCGATGTGCTGATGGACTTCAAGCAGGCCCTGCTGCGCCTGTTCGAGCTCCTGGGCCTGGCGCTGGCGCAGGTCCTTGGCATGCTGGATCGCCTGCTCGAGGCGCGCGATCTCGGCGCCGACGCGGTAATACTCGCCCTGCACCTGGTTCAGGTTTTCACCGTCCTCGCGGTGCCGCTCGCGGGCCGCTTCCAGCTCGGCCTCGACGCGGCGCAACTCCGCAACAGCCTCCTCCAGGCGCGTCTCCCGCTCGGCAAGAATGCTCTTGTGGCGCGACTCCTCGCCCTCGAGCTCTCCCAGCCGCAGGGCAAGCAGCTCCGCCTCCAGCCGCCGCTCCTCGGCTTTCATTTCGCGGTAGCGCTCGGCAGTCCGGGCCTGGCGCTGCAGGTGCCGGATCTGCTTCTCGACCTCCTCGCGCAGGTCGTTGAGGCGCTCGAGGTTCTCTCGCGTGTGGCGGATGCGCGTCTCCGTTTCCCGGCGCCGCTCCTTGTACTTGGAGATCCCGGCGGCCTCTTCCAGGTAGGTGCGCAATTCCTCCGGCTTGGCCTCGATAAGGCGGGAGATCATTCCCTGCTCGATGATGGCGTAGCTGCGCGGCCCGAGCCCGGTGCCCAGGAACAAGTGCGTGATGTCCTTGCGCCGGCAGCGCGCGCCGTTGAGGAAATAGCTCGAGGTGCCGTCACGCGACAGGACGCGCCGGGCCGAGATCTCCGCGAAACTGGCGTACTGACCGCCGGCCGAGCCATCCGCGTTGTCGAATATCAACTCGATGGAGGCCGTACCGACCGGCTTGCGCCCGGTGGAACCGTTGAAGATGACGTCCGTCATCGAGTCGCCACGGAGGTGTTTGGCCGAGCTCTCCCCCATCACCCAGCGCACCGCGTCGATGACGTTCGATTTGCCGCAACCATTGGGGCCGACGACCCCGACGAGGTTGCCAGGGAAGCGGATGGTGGTGGGGTCTACAAAGGACTTGAAACCGGCCAGCTTGATCTTGCTGAGACGCATGCAGAAGAGTTTCCGGGACGCTCGAGGCGGGTGATTAACAGAACCGGGCTAGTGTAAAGTAATTCGCCTTCATTTCCAGCCGCCGCAGAGGGCCGGGCAGCCCGGCGCGGCATCCTGCAGAGGAGTGTCGACTTGTCAGACTTGCAAGCCCTGGGCGGTCAATCCGTGCCCAACCGGGACCTAGAGACCTTCCCCAACCCCGTTCCGGATCACGACTACACCATCCGCATCAGGATCCCTGAATTCACCTGCCTGTGCCCCAAGACGGGCCAGCCGGATTTCGCCGACATCCTGCTGGAATACGTCCCTGATGCACGCTGTATCGAGCTGAAGTCGCTGAAGCTCTACATGTGGAGCTTTCGCGACGAGGGTGCCTTTCACGAGGCCGTCACGAACCGCATTCTCGGCGACCTGCGCGAACGGCTGGCGCCCCGCTTCATCCGGGTCACCGCGAACTTCAATGTGCGCGGCGGCATCTACACCACGGTGGTCGCCGAGCACCGGCACGAAGGCTGGCAGCTTCCGGCCCGGGTCGAGCTGCCGTAAATACCCCGCCCGGGCGCATCGGCTGTCTACAGGGCTGGACTCAGAGCCCGAAACGGGCTAAAAAAGGCAGTTTGTATCGCCCCGCCTCGGCCGTCCCGGACGGACGCGCCGGGGTTCAATCAAACCGACAGAATTCGCCATCCGCCGGGAGGCCATGATGCCCGCGAGCAAGAGCAGCAAGAAGAAGTCAGCGACCGCCAAGAGCGCGTCCGGCAAAGCCGTTTCACGCAAGAAGACGGTGGCGCGGAAGACTTCTGCCAAGAAGGCTTCGACCACGAAAACAGCCGCCAGGAAGGCGCCTGCCAAGAAGCCTGTGAGCAAGAAGAAGTCGGTGGCAAAGAAGGCACCCGCGCGGAAGACGGCGGCCAAGAAGACAGCAGCCAAGAAGACCAGCGTGAAAAAGACGGGCGTGAAAAAGACCGCGGCGAAGAAAGCCCCCGCAAAGAAGACCGTGTCGAAGAAGAAGACCGCGGCGAAAAAGACCGTGGCCAAGAAGAAGCCGGCTGCCAGTAAGGCCCCGGCGAAAAAGGCTGTGGCTCGCAAGACCGTAGCGAAGAAGAGCGCGGCGAAGAAAGCCACGGCGGGTAAGACGCCGGCGCGGAAGGCCGCGGCAGCGAAGTCACGCTCCGGCAAGCCGGTAAGCAAGGCGCGGGTCAAGAAGGCCCTGGCGCTGCAGCCGGAGCGCCCCGAGCCGAGCTTCGCCTTCTCCGGACCGCTGAAGTCCTTCAAGCCTTACCAGCCGAAGCCCGGCGAAGAGTACATGAGCGACCGGATGCTGGAGCATTTCAGCCAGATCCTGACGGCCTGGAAACAGGAACTCATGGAAGAAGTCGATCGCACCGTGCACCACATGAAAGACGAGGCGGCGAACTTCCCCGACCCCAACGATCGCGCCACCCAGGAATCCGAGTTCGGCCTGGAGCTCAGGACGCGTGACCGTGAGCGCAAGCTGTTGAAGAAGATCGAGCAGGCCCTGCTGCGGATCGAGGACGGGACCTACGGTTTCTGCTCCGAGACCGGCGAGGAAATCGGCCTGCGGCGGCTGGAAGCGCGCCCGGTGGCTACGCTCACGGTCGAGGCGCAGGAGCGCCGCGAACTTGCCGAGAAGCAGTACCGGGATCGCGACGAGCGCTGAGACTTCTGCCAGCAGCGGGGCGCCCGCCGCAGCTGCCGCGGGCGGCTACCGCGGGCGCTTTGCGCCCTCCCCGACCGGCCCTCTCCATTTCGGGTCCCTGCTGGCCGCCGCCGGCAGCTGGCTCGATGCCCGCGCCGCCGGCGGGCGCTGGCTGCTGCGTATCGAGGACATCGATCCGCCGCGCGAACCGCCCGGCGCGGCCGACGCCATCCTGCGGGCGCTGGAGGCCTTCGCTCTCTACTGGGACGAAGAGGTTCTTTACCAGAGCCGGCGCACGGACGCCTTCAATTCCGCCCTGCAAGCCCTCGAGGACGCCTCCTGGGCTTATCCATGCAACTGCAGCCGGAAGGACATCTCCAGCGCCAACGCGGCGCTGGGCAGACCGGAAAGCCGCATCTATCCCGGCACCTGCCGCAACAAGACGCGTTCCACCCGACGCAGTCGCGTGCTGCGGGTGCGCACGACCGCGGAGCCGGTCGGCATGCGAGACAGGCTGCAGGGTGTATTCCAGCAGTACCTGGAGGACGACGTCGGCGACTTCATTGTGCGCCGTCGTGAGGGGTACTTCGCGTACCAGCTCGCCGTGGTGGTGGACGACGCGGCGCAGGGGATTACGGACGTCACGCGCGGGATCGACCTGCTGGACTCGACCCCGCGACAAATCTGGCTGCAACGCCTGCTCGGCCTGCCCACGCCCCGGTACATGCATTTACCGGTAGTCGCGGCGCCGGACGGCCAGAAACTGAGCAAGCAGACCGGCGCCGAGCCGCTCGACATGCGCCGTACGGGAGCCCTGGCATGGCGCGTTCTGCAGTGCCTGAACCAGGCGCCGCCCGCCGCGCTGGAGGGTGCTCCGCCAGAGGAGCTGTGGGCCTGGGGCGCCGCCAACTGGCGGCCGCAGCAACTGGCAGGTATTCGCAGCATCCCGGCGCCCGGCCGACTTTAGCTGCAGTGCAAAATGGATTATCTTAGGGGGGCTGAACAGCCCTCCACCTCCGGCCGTGTCGACGGCCGGGCAACGAACGGAAGCCGTCATGAGCGATCCAAGGATTATCAAGAAGTACCCCAACCGGCGTCTGTACGACACCGAGGAGAGCCGGTACATCACGCTGTCCGACATCAAGCGCCTGGTGGTCGACAAGGTCGACTTCGTGGTGGTGGAGA
>CAYPTW010000096.1:0-8823 GCA_964413755.1 uncultured Thioalkalivibrio sp.
GACCCGATCCCGCCCAAGGCGCGGACCTACTGAGGGAGATGAGCTGACATGGCTGAATTCAGGCTGCCGGCCAACTCGAAGATTCGCCCGGGCAAGCAGTTCCAGGCGTCAGCGGATGCGAAGCAGGTGAAGCGCTTCGTGGTCTATCGCTATGACCCGGACAGCGGCGAAAACCCGCGCATGGACACCTACGAGGTGGACACCGAGCGCTGCGGGCCGATGGTTCTCGACGCGCTCATCAAGATCAAGAACGAGATCGACCCCACGCTCACTTTCCGCCGCTCCTGCCGCGAGGGCATCTGCGGCAGCTGCGCCATGAACATCGACGGCACCAACACCCTGGCCTGCACCAAGGCCATCGACGAGGTGGGCGGCGACGTCAAGGTCTATCCGCTGCCGCACATGCCGGTAGTGAAGGACCTGGTGCCCGACCTGAGCAACTTCTACGCCCAGTACGCCTCGATCAAGCCCTGGATCCAGACGCGCACCCCCGCGCCGCCGGACAGCGAGCGGCTGCAGTCGAAGGCCGACCAGGAGAAGATCAACGAGCCCTCGGCCTGCATCCTGTGCGCCTGCTGCTCCACCGCCTGCCCGAGCTACTGGTGGAACAGCGACCGCTACCTCGGCCCGGCCGCGCTGCTGGCGGCCTATCGCTGGATCGTGGACAGCCGCGACGAGGCCACCGGGGAGCGGCTCGACGCCCTGCAGGACCCCTTCAAGCTGTACCGCTGCCACACCATCATGAACTGCACGCGGACCTGCCCGAAGGGCCTCAACCCGGCGCGCGCCATCGCGGAGATCAAGCTCAAGCTGGCCGAGCGGCAGCATTAGCCGCGCTTCCCCCCGGAAATCCCGCATGACCCCGGCTTCCCCGGCAGGCAACATTTCCCCCGCCGAGCTCGGACGGCTGCGCTGGCGCTGCCGGCGCGGCATGCGCGAGCTCGACGTGTTGCTGATGCGTTACCTGGAGCGTGACTGGCCCGGGGCAGACGCGACCCAGCGCGCAGCGTTCGCCGACCTGCTGGAATGGCAGGACCCGGAGATCAACGCGCTGCTGGTCGGTCGCCTGGCGCCGGAGACCGAGGCCCTGGCGAGTGTCCTTGAGTGTCTACGACGAGCTGATTGAATTCCGCCCCGGGGCGTCCCGCGCCCTGGCCTCGTGGCTGGCCGCCGGTCATCTCCTCGCCGCCCTGGCAATCCTCGTTTCCGCGCTGCCGGCATGGTGCCTGCTGGGCCTGCCGCCGTCTCTTTGCTGCGCCCTGCGGCGGGCCCTGCATCCCTGCGGGCGGGATGTGCGCGGGCTGGGCTGGCATGCGGACACCGGCTGGGTGCGCCTCGGCATAGGGAATATCCGAGACAGCATGGAACTACGCGGCAGTTCGGTGGTCACAAATGCCGCAATGTTCTTGCATTTCGATCTCGGCGGCGCCACCTGGCGTGTGCTGCTGCCGAGAGACACGCTGACTACGGATGAATGGCGGCGGATGAGAGTCATTACAGTTTTGCACGAAGGACGCGATAGAATGCCGGCAGCATTTACGCCGGCATTCCGAGGTGCGCGCCCGAATGGGCACCAAGAGCAGCGACCAGCTGCTGGTCGAAAGGGTCCAGCAGGGTGACAAAGCGGCGTTCGACATTCTCGTCGGCAAGTACCAGCACAAGATCGTCAAGCTGGTCGCCCGCTATGTGCGCGACCCCGACGAGGCGCTGGACGTCGCCCAGGAGGCCTTCATCAAGGCTTATCGCGCGCTCGCCTCGTTCCGCGGCGACAGTGCTTTCTACACCTGGCTGTACCGCATCGCCATCAACACTGCGAAAAACCAGCTCGCCGCGAACAAGCGGCGGGCCGACGACATCGGGCTGGACCTGCAGGACCCGGACCAGTACGAGATGCACGGCCGCCTGCGCGAGGAAGACACGCCCGAGGGCCTGGCGCTGTCCGAGGAGATCCGCGAGACCGTGAACGAGGCCATTGAAGCATTGCCGGAAGATCTCAGGACAGCCATCGTGCTGCGCGAGGTCGAGGGCATGAGCTACGAGGAAATTGCGGGTGCCATGGAGTGCCCGGTCGGGACGGTGCGCTCGCGCATCTTCCGGGCCCGCGAGGCGATAGACAAACGACTGAAGCCCCTGCTCGAGCCAGGGCGATAAGGAAGTGATGATATGAATGCGCAAGAGCAGCTTTCGGCACTGCTGGACGGTGAGCTTCCCGAGGCCGAGGTGCCGATGGCGCTACGGCGGATGGCGCGCGACCCCGCGCTGCGCGACGCCACGCTGCGCTACAGCCTGATTGGCGACGCCCTGCGCGGCGAGTTGCCGCCCGGGCGCCCGGCCGACCTGGTCGAGCGGGTGCGTGCCGAGACGGGGGCAGATGCCGCTCCGGCTGCCGTGCAGCGCAAGGGTAATATCGGACGGCTGGCGGGCGGTTTCGCGGTGGCCGCGTCGGTCGCGCTGGTGGCGCTGGTGGCGCTGCCCGGCGGGCAGGACGAATTGCCGCCGCCCAACCTGTCCGCGACCGAGGTGGCGTCGCCCGCGCCGGAGCAGCGCATGATGATCCAGCCGGTGTACACGCGCGCGGCCGGCGGCGGCCCGGACCGCCTGACCCGCTACTACGTCAACCACAGTGAATATGCGCCGGCGGTCAGCGGGCGCGGCACGCTCACGCGCATCATCGTCATCCAGCCGGAATCCGCCGTGCGCGAGGAACCGGCGCCGGATAGCGAAGCCGCCCCGGTGGAGGAGGTTGGCAAGCCGCAATGACCCGGGCTCGACTTCGGCCGACTCTGCTCACCTGCCTGTTGTGTGTCCTGCCCGCGAAGGGGTTCGCGGACGAGGCGCGCGAATGGCTGTCGCGCATGGAGAACGCGGTCGAATCCCTCAGCTACGAGGGCACCTTCGTCCACATGGTGGGCAACCGCATCGAGACCATGCACGTGATCCACCGTGCCAATGACGGCCTGGTGGAGGAACGCCTGTACTCGCGCGACCAGCCCGGCCGGGAGATCCTGCGGCAGAACGGCAAGGTGACCTGTATCTTCGCCGACCAGCAGACGGTGCTGGTCGAGCGCCGCGGCAGCCGGCACGGGGCGCCGCTGCTGGGCGCGCTGCTGGAGAGTTCCAGCGATATCGAGCGCTGGTATGCCTTCGAGCTGGCGGGCGAGGAGAGCAAGCTGGGACGCAATGCCAGCATCATCGAGATCCGTCCCCAGGACGACTTCCGGTACGGTCATCGCCTGTGGATCGACCAGCTCACGGCCATCCCCCTCAAGGTCCAGCTGCTGGATCCTTCCGGGCGGACCGTGGAGCAGATCCAGTTCGTCAGCATCATCGTGCCGGCCGAGATCCCGGATGCGCGCCTGCAGCCCGCCGTCCCGCTGGACGGTTTCACCTGGTTCGAGCAGGAAAGCCCGGCGCGCGACACGCCGGCGGCCGCAGCGGCATGGCGCGTTAGCGATCCGCCGCCCGGTTTCGAGCTGAGCGAGTCACGCGTGCGGGCATTGCCCGGCGGGGACGCGCCCGTCGAGCACCTGGTCTACACCGACGGCCTGGCGTCGATCTCGGTCTTCGTCGAGCCGGCGGACACCAGTGACGAGGAACTGGCGGGGCTCTCGCGCATGGGCGCGGCGCATGCCTTCACCCTGGTCATCGCGGGGCGGCAGGTGACTGCGGTGGGCGAAGTGCCGCCCAAGACCGTGGAACGCATGGCACGTTCCCTGCGCGCGGTAGGGGCAGCGCCGCATTGATTACCGAGACCGGTCGCGTGCTGCAGGTGGAGGGCGAATGGGCCCTGGTGGCCTGCCGGCGCCAGGTCGAGTGTGCGCGCTGTGCTGAGGGCCGCGGTTGCGGCGGCGGCGTGCTTGGCAAGCTGCTCGGCGACCGGCTGCACCACGTGCGCGCGGCGACCGGCGCCGTGCCGGTGGCAGCGGGCGATCGCGTGCTGATCGGCTTGAGCGAGGACGCCGTGCTGCGGGCTGCGGCCGCGGTCTACCTGGTGCCCTTGCTGGCCGCGCTGGCCGGGGCCGTGGCGCTGGGCCTGGTGCTGGCCGGCGGCGAGCTCGGCGCGGTGGCCGGGGCGGCGCTCGGGCTCTTTCTCGGCTTGCGCTGGGCGCGCAACTACGGTGCGCGCCACGGCGCCGATGCCAGCCTCCAGCCGGTGGTGCTCGGCCTGAGCGACGGCGAGCGGTGCGCGGGCGGCAGCGCGTGACGCGCGACGGCCTGGTCATCTACAGCCGCCGCGACTGCGGCTTGTGCGAGCAGATGGAAGCCGCCGTGCGCCAGGTCGTGGGATCCGATGCGCGCATCACCCTGGTGGACATCGACGACGTGCCGGCGCTGGTCGAGCGTTTCGGGCGTGACGTCCCGGTGCTGTGCCTGGACGGCGAGGTGGTGTGCAAGCACTTCCTCGATGCCGAACGCCTCAGGTCGGCGCTGGACGCCGGCTAGCACTGCAAGGGCTGCGGACCGGTATAATGCCCGGCCGGCACGTAGCCGGCGTGCCACGTGCTCCCCATGGACCTAATCCGAAACTTCTCCATCATCGCCCACATCGACCACGGCAAATCGACCCTGGCCGACCGGTTCATCCAGGTCTGCGGGGGGCTGGCCGACCGCGAGATGGCAGCGCAGGTGCTCGATTCCATGGACCTGGAGCGCGAGCGCGGGATCACCATCAAGGCCCAGGCCGTCACGCTGCGCTACAAGGCGCGCGACGGGCGCGAGTACCAGCTCAACATCATCGATACGCCGGGGCATGTCGATTTTTCCTACGAGGTGTCACGCTCGCTCGCGGCCTGCGAGGGCGCGATCCTGATCGTGGATGCCGCCCAGGGCGTCGAGGCCCAGAGCGTGGCCAATTGCTACACGGCGGTCGAGGCCGGGCTCGAGGTCATCCCGGTGATCAACAAGATCGACCTGCCTTCCGCCGAGCCGGAAAAAGTGAAGGCCGAGATCGAGGAGATCATCGGCATCGAGGCCCACGAGGCGGTACTGACCAGCGCCAAGACGGGGCAGGGCGTGGAAGACGTGCTCGACGCCATCATCCAGCGCATCCCGCCGCCGGCCGGCAACCCGGATGGCCCGCTGCAGGCGCTGATCATCGACTCCTGGTTCGACAACTACGTCGGCGTGGTGTCGCTGGTGCGCGTCATGAACGGCGTGCTGGAAAAGGGCGCCCGTATCCGGATCATGTCCACCGGGCGCGCTCACAACGCGGACCGTGTGGGCATCTTCACGCCCAAGCGGACCGACGGCGAGCGCCTCGGCACCGGCCAGGTCGGCTTCCTCATCGCCGGCATCAAGGAAATCGACGGCGCGCCGGTGGGCGATACCGTCACGCTGGACAACGCGCCGTGCCCGAAGCCGTGGCCCGGCTTCAAGCAGGTCCAGCCACGCGTGTTCGCCGGCCTGTTCCCGATCAATTCCGAGGACTACGAGGACTTTCGCGAGGCGCTGCAGAAGCTCAGGCTGAACGACGCCGCACTGCACTTCGAGCCGGAGACCTCGACCGCGCTGGGTTTCGGCTTCCGCTGCGGTTTCCTCGGCATGCTGCACATGGAGATCGTGCAGGAGCGCCTGGAGCGGGAGTACAAGCTGAACCTGATCACCACGGCCCCCACCGTGGTGTACCAGGTGCTGCAGACCGACGGCACGCTGCTGGCGGTGGACAATCCCTCGCGCCTGCCGGGCAGCAACCTGGTCGCGGAGATCCGCGAGCCGATCATCACCGCCAGCATCCTGGTGCCGCACGAGCACGTGGGCGCGGTGATCAAGCTGTGCATCGAGAAGCGCGGCGTGCAGAAGCGCATGCATTACACCGGCAGCCAGGTGCAGATCGAGTACGAGCTGCCGCTCTCGGAGGTGGTGCTGGACTTCTTCGACCGGCTCAAGTCCTGCAGCCGGGGCTATGCGTCGTTCGACTACCGCTTCGAGCGTTACCAGGCGGCGCCGCTGACCAAGCTCGATATCCTCGTCAACGGCGACCGGGTCGACGCCTTGTCGGTGATCGCGCACCGCGAAAGCGCGTACCGCCGGGGGCGCGAGGTGGTGGAGAAGATGCGCGAGCTGATTCCGCGGCAGATGTTCGAGGTGGCCATCCAGGCGGCCATCGGCGGGCAGATCATCGCGCGCAGCAGCGTCAAGGCGCTGCGCAAGAACGTCACGGCCAAGTGCTATGGTGGCGACGTGTCGCGCAAGCGCAAGCTGCTGGAGAAGCAGAAAGAGGGCAAGCGGCGCATGAAGCAGGTGGGTAACGTGGAGATTCCCCAGGAGGCCTTCCTTTCGGTCTTGCAGGTGGAGCGCAAATAGTAAATACTTCGCGCGAAGTATAGGGGATAAGCATTGGATTTTTCTCTCATTTTAGTGCTCGTCACTTTCGCCATGGGGTTCATCTGGGCGCTCGACGTCGCCCTGCTCAGGCGCCAGCGCGCGGCGACCGCGGCTGCCGCGGGCGAAGGCGCGGAACCGCCCCGCGAACCGGCGCTGGTCGAGTTCAGCCGTTCCTTCTTCCCGGTGGTGCTGGCGGTCCTCCTGGTGCGGTCCTTCCTCTTCGAGCCTTTCCGCATCCCGTCGAGCTCCATGATGCCGACGCTGCGTGTCGGCGATTTCATCTTCGTCAGCAAGTTCAGCTACGGGCTCCGGCTGCCGGTGCTGAACACCGAGATCCTGGCGCTGGGACGGCCGGAGCGCGGGGACGTGGCCGTGTTCCGGCTGCCTTCCGACCCGGGGACCAACTACATCAAGCGGGTGGTGGGCACGCCGGGAGACATTGTCTCGATGCGCAACAAGCAGTTGCGTATCAATGGGGAGCCGGTGCCGCTGGAGTTCACCGGCGAGGTCCTGGAGGTCGAGTGCGGCGGCTTCTGGTTCGACGCCAGGGTGGCTTACGAAACCCTGAACGGGGAACGCCACATGCTGTTTCTCAGCGAGCAGCGCGACCGCGCCAGTCCTTTCCTTGACCGCCCGGTGCCCCAGGGGCAGTACCTGGTGATGGGGGACAATCGCGACTGCAGCCGCGACGGGCGTATCATCGGCTACATTCCGGCGGAGAACCTGGTCGGGCGCGCGGTGCGCATCTGGATGAACTGGGACGCGGAAGCCGGCGGCCCGTTGTGGCATCGTATCGGCGACCGCATAGAATGAGCGGCGAGACCAAGGGTTGCACCAGGGGCCGCGCCAAGGGCCGCAGTGCCATGCGAAGGGGAATGGAAATGCGCAAGAGACAACAGGGCATGACCCTGATCGGGATGGTGATCGTGGCGATGATCGCCGGCATCTTCGTGCTGGCCGCGCTGCGGCTGGTCCCGGTCTATCTCGAGTACATGAAGATCGATTCCGCGCTGGACGCGATGAAGCGCGACCTCGACGGCAGCAATCCCGGGCCCGGCCAGATCCGCTCCTCTCTCCAGCGGCGCTTCGATATCGACAGCGTCAACAACCTGAAGGTGAGCGACATCAAGATCGAGCGCACCGCCACTGGCTACAAGGTCCAGGCGGATTACGAGGGTCGCACGCCGTTCATCGCCAACGTGTATTTCGTGGTCGATTTCGACAAGTCGGTCGAGGTCGTGCGTTGACCGATGACCTGCGGTGGTTCGAGCAGGCGCTCGGCCACCGATTCTCTGATGCGACATTGCTTGGCCAGGCGCTGACTCACCGCAGCGCCGGCGGGCGTCACAACGAGCGGCTGGAGTATCTCGGCGATGCTGCGCTCAGCCTGGTGATCGCGGAGGCCCTGTACCAGCGCTTGCCCGAAGCCCCCGAAGGCCATCTCAGCCGCCTGCGCGCCAGCCTGGTCCGGCGCACCGCGCTGGCGCCCATGGCGCGGGAACTGGGTCTCCCCACGCGGCTCAGGCTCGGGCCGGGGGAACTGAAGAGCGGCGGGTTCCGGCGCGATTCCATCCTCGCCGACGCGCTCGAGGCGCTGCTCGGCGCGGTATACCTCGACGGCGGACTCGAGGCGCTGCGCCCCGTGGTCGTCCGCCTGTATGGCGACCGGCTGGACCAGCTGCCGGAGCACGAAGCGCTCAAGGACCCCAAGACACGGCTGCAGGAGCGATTGCAGGCGCGCGGCCTCGCCGTGCCGGATTACAGCGTCGCCGCCGTGGAGGGCGAGGACCATGCGCAGCAGTTCAGCGTGACCTGCCGGGTCGCGGCGCTGGATGTCGAGACTGCCGGGCGCGGCCGCAGCCGGCGCGCAGCCGAGCAGGCCGCCGCGGCCACCATGCTGGCGCAGCTGGATGTCTGAGAACACTTATCGTTGCGGCTTCGTCGCGGTCGTGGGCCGTCCCAACGTCGGCAAGTCGACCCTCGTCAACGCCCTGGTCGGCCACAAGGTGAGCATCGTCACCAGCCGGCCGCAGACGACCCGCCAGCGGGTGGTGGGCGTGGCGACCGGCCCGGACGCCCAGCTGCTGTTCGTCGATACGCCCGGCATGCACCGTCGCGAGGGCAAGGCCCTGAACCGGTTCATGAACCGCAGCGCCCAGTCGGCGGTTGCCGATGCCGACCTCGTGGTGCTGGTCACCGAGGCCGGCCGCTGGACCGATGCGGACGAGGATGCGCTGGTACGCGCGCGCGCCTCGGGACGGCCGCTGTTCCTGGTGCTCAACAAGGTGGACCGCATCAAGCCGCGCGACGCCTTGCTGCCGCTGCTGCAGCAGGCCGCCGCACGCGGTGACTTTGCAGCCGTCGTGCCGCTGTCCGCCGAGCGCGGGGAAAACCTGGAGCGACTGCGCCAGTTGCTCGAGGCGGCGGTGCCCGAGGGTCCCGCACTGTTCCCGGCGGAGCAGTGGAGCGATCGCGACGAGCGTTTCCACATCGCCGAGA
>CAYPTW010000097.1:0-8725 GCA_964413755.1 uncultured Thioalkalivibrio sp.
TGTAATAGCCGAGGCTGGTCGACATGACCTGGTCGTTGGCGATGGCCCAGATGTAAACCAGCCAGTTGGTACTGACCAGCGCCGCGGTCACCGCCAGCGCCCGCAGGATGCGCCAGTCACCCAGGCTCGCGCGCACCGCGGGCCAGCTGCGCGAGACCGCCACGAACAACGCCCCGAACACCACGCTCCACACCACGCGGTGCGCGAGGATCTCGGCCGGCGGGACATGCGGCAGCAGCTTGTAGTAGATCGGGGTCAGGCCCCAGAAGACGAAAGCGGCGGTCGCATAGATCGACCCCGTGCGCGCTGCATCCGGCACCGCGCTCAGTCGCCCGACACGACGCGCGCGCCCGGGGCATCCGGCGTCGAAATCCAGGTCTCGCTGCGAACGCCGCCCCGGGTGAAACTGTCGCTCAGCGCTGCCGCCACAGCGGCGGCCTTGCCCTGCGGGGTCCAGGCGAACAGGGACGGGCCGCTGCCGGACAGGGACCCGCCAATGGCGCCGGCTGCCCGCGCCGCATCCAGCGCCGCGGCGGCGCCCGGGACCAGGTGCACGCGCTGGGGCCAGATCACTTCGTCCTGCAGGCATCGCGCCACCTGGTCGAGATCGTCGCGCAGGCAGCCGGCAACAAAGCCGGCCAGCCAGGCCGACTGGCGGACCCAGAGCTCGCGCGACACCGTGTCGCCCAGGATGCTGCGCGCATCGCGCGTCCGGACCTCGAGATCCGGATGACAAAGCACGCAGGCGATGCCACTGGGCACGGGCAGGCGCGTGCAGCGCAAAGGCTGCCCGGGCTCGGTCAGCACCAGCCCGCCGTACAGGGACGCCGCGGCGTTGTCGGGGTGCGCTGCGCCGCTGGCAGCGCCCTCCCCTTCGAGTGCGTACTCGAGCAGCGTGTGCAACGGCAGGCCGAGACCCCACAGGGCATCTGCGGCCACCACCGCCGCGACCGCGGACGCGGCCGACCCGCCCATGCCCGAACCGAGCGGAATACCCTTGTCCAGCTCGATCTCGAGGCCGTCCCGGACGCCGTGCTCCCGCGCCATGCGCAACAAGGGACGCGTGGCCGAATTCTGCTCCACGTCGCGCGGCAACTCCGTGATGACGCCGCTGATGCGCGTCAGCGCCATGCCGGGCTGCGGCAGGCGGCGCAGCACCACGGTGTCGCCGACGCCTTCTATGGCATGGCCGAGCACATCGAAACCGACGCCGACATTGCCGACGGAAGCGGGTGCAAATACTGTGACCGTGCGCATCGGGGCTCCCGGAACCTGGCCCGTTGGGTGCAATTTAGCAGTTCCGGCGACGGCTGAGAAAAAAAGAACCCGCCACGGGGGCGGGATCAAGTCGCGGCAGCATCTTGCTTGTTGATCTGCGCCGCCGGCGAATACGAATAAAGTTACTCTTCAGCGCCACACATTGCAATCCGTGTGTCCGTGCACGCTTTTGTAACCCGGCTTGTATAAGATGGAAACGATATGCAGGGAGCCCGGCCATGACCCAGATTGCAGAAGCCTCCACAGGCCCCACCGCTGAGGGCATCGACCTCACGGATTCCGCCTGGTATCTCAACCGCGAACTCACCTGGTTGGCGTTCAACCGCCGCGTGCTGAACGAGGCCGAAGACGAACGCACGCCATTGCTGGAGCGCGTGAAGTTCCTCGCCATCGTCAGCTCCAACCTGGACGAGTTTTTCATGAAGCGCATCGGCGGCCTGAAACAACAGGTGGGCGCCGGTGTACACGAGCGCTCAGTGGACGGCCGCACGCCGGAGCAGCAGCTGCGCGAGTGCCAGGAAGAGGTCATGGCCATCAAGGAGCGTAAGGACGTACTGTTCCCGCACCTGGTCGGCCTGTTGCGCGAAGCGGGCATCACCCTGAGCCGCTACTCCGAGCTCGAGGCGGGCGAGCAGGCCGAACTGCGCGCCTGGTACCTGGAGAACATCTACCCCCTGCTGACCCCCATCGGCATGGACCCAGCGCATCCCTTCCCCTTCATCTCCAACCTGTCGCTGAACCTGCTGGTCAGCATCAACCGTGCCGCCGGCCAGCCCGGCCCGCGCATGGTGCGGATCAAGGTGCCGGTCGGCGAAGGTATTCCGCGCTTCGTGCGCATCGGGGAGCGCAGCCATTTCGTGCCGCTGGAAGACGTCATCGCGCATAACCTCGACCAGCTCCTGCCGGAGCTGGAGATCGAGCGCTGGGACCTGTTCCGGGTCACCCGCAACGCCATCGTCGAGCGCTACGAAGAACAGGCCAACGACCTGTTGCAGATCATCGAGGCCGAGCTGCGCGACCGCAAGTTTGCGCCCACCGTGCGACTGGAGGTGAGCGGAGCCATGCCGCCGGTTCACCGCGGCATGCTCGCCGCGGAGCTGGGGCTGGACGAAGGCATGGATGTGTTCGAGGTCGACGGTCTCATGCAGCGGCGCGACCTGATGGAACTGATCGGGCTGGACCGGCCCGAACTGAAGGACCCGCCGCACCACCCGATCGAGCATCCCAAGCTGGTGGACGCCCCCAACATCTTCCACCTGATCCGGGGCAGCGGGCCGATCCTGTTACAGCACCCCTACGAGTCCTTCACCACATCAGTGGAGCGCTTCCTGCGCGAGGCCAGCCAGGACCCGAAAGTGCTGGCCATCAAGATGACCCTCTACCGCACGGCCCGCAAGTCGAAGATCATCGAGTACCTCATCGACGCGGCCGAGAACGGCAAGCAGGTGGCGGTGGCCGTGGAACTGAAGGCGCGCTTCGACGAGGAAGCGAACGTGCGCTGGGCGAACTCGCTGGAAGAAGCGGGCATCCATGTCTCCTACGGCGTGCTCGGCCTGAAGACGCATGCCAAGGTGATCTTCGTGCTCAGGCGCGATTACGACGGGCTGCGGCGTTACGCCCACCTCGGCACCGGTAACTACCACTCCGGCACTGCCCGCCTGTACAGCGATCTCGGCCTGCTCACCTGCGACCCGGTGCTCGGCAGCGACCTCACCGAGCTGTTCAATTTCCTTACCACCGGCTATGTCGCCAAGCGTCGCTACGACAAGCTGCTGCCTGCCCCGACCCATCTCAAGCGCGCGCTGCTGGCGAAGATAGAACGCGAGATCGAGCTGCAGGCCGGCGGCGAGCAGGGGCACATACAGTTCAAGACCAATGCCCTCGAGGATGCCGACATCGTGCGCGCCCTGTACCGTGCGTCCAATGCCGGCGTCACGGTGGACCTGGTGATCCGCGACACCTGCCGCCTGCGGCCGGGCGTACCGGGCCTGTCCGAGAACATCCGCGTCATCAGCATCGTCGGGCGCTTTCTCGAGCACACGCGCATCTATTACTTCCGCAACGCCGGCGCCGAGGAATACTTCATCGGCTCGGCCGACTGCATGAAGCGCAACCTCGAGTCCCGTGTCGAGACCGTGGTGCCGGTGGAGGACCCCGACTGCCAGCGTTCGCTGCGCGAGATCCTCGACATCCAGCTCAACGACCGGCGCAGCGCCTGGGACATGCAGCCGGACGGAAGCTATGTGCAGCGCGTCCCCTCCGGCGACGAGGACGCGCGTGGCGCGCAGGAGCAATTGATCGCGCTGGCACAGAAACGCGCGCGCGCGGTTGGACGCAAGAAGCTGCACGGGCGCGGCAAGCGACGCGTGCGCGCCTGAGGGCTACGCGTCGCGCCGTGCCACGCGGCGGTAGCGCCGCGCCGCGGCAGCACTGACAGCGTCGACCAGCGCGGGACTGAGCCGGTCCAGCCACCACAGCACGCGTATCTCCCATGGGAATACGACGCGCGCGCGATTGCGGCGCACGCCGCGCAAAATCGTGCGCACCGCCTTGTCGGCATCGAGGAAACGGAACGGCACCGCCGCCTCGGCGCTG
Organism: uncultured Thioalkalivibrio sp.; assembly: GCA_964413755.1. GTDB lineage: Bacteria > Pseudomonadota > Gammaproteobacteria > Steroidobacterales > XN24 > XN24. Next base: position 3,874 of record CAYPTW010000097.1, read on the forward strand.
GCGCGATCTACGCCGGCCATCAGCGCGTTGTCCAGGATGCGGGTGCGGATGAAGCCGGGGCACACGGCCGTGACGCCGATGCCGAGGTCCCTGCCCTCGGCGCGCAACGACCTGGAGAGCCCCACGACCGCGTGCTTGGTGGCGCTGTACGCCGCGTACAGCGGCCCGGGCAGCAGGCCGAACGCGGAAGCGGTGTTTACGATTTGCCCGCCCCCGGCCGCGGCCATGTGCGGCCAGGCGGCGTGGCATCCGTTGATCACACCCATGAGGTTGATCTCCACCACCTGCCTCCAGGTCGCCAGGTCGACGTCCCTTGCGTCACCCGCAGCACCGATGCCCGCGTTGTTGAACAGCAGGTCGATCCTGCCGTGACGCTCCCAGGCCGCGACAAAAGCGCCTGCGAATGCCCCGGCATCACGCACGTCCAGTGCCGCAGCCTCCGCTGCGTATCCTGAGTCGACCAGCTGTGCCGCAGCCTGCTCGCAGGCCGCCGCATCCACGTCGGTCATGACGACCCGGGCGCCGCTCTGCGCCAACAAGGTGGCGATGCCCAGTCCCAGCCCGGATCCCGCCCCGGTGATGAAGGCCGTGCGGCCCCGGAACCCTGCCACGGACCCGCTCACGCCGGGCTCCCGGGATAGCCGGACACCCAGCGCATCATGCGTCGCTTCACACCGGCGGGCAGGGGTTCGCTGAGCGCGCGCAAGACGCGGTAGCGCCAGCCGACATGCCACGTGAGACGTCGCCCGTGCGCCGCCCGCCAGATGACCTCGGCCACGTCCTCGGGGCGCAACTGTACGCCGAGGCGGTCCATGGCCGTGCTGCGCCAGCCGGCGATCATCGGTGTACTGACGAAGGCGGGCATGATGCAGGCCACGCGGATGCCGTGGCGTCGCCATTCGATGTCCAGGGCCTCGCTAAGCCCGCGCACGAACATCTTGCTGGCCGAGTAAGTGGCGTAGTCGGGTGAGCCATAGGCCGCCGAGGCGGAGGAGACGTTCACCGCCGCGCCGCGCGCCCGAGCGAGCAACGGGAAGGCGATGAGCAGTGCCTCCACGACTCCACGCGCGTTCACCTCGATGAGTTCCCGGTGGGCCGCCGGCGCCATCTCCTCGAAGGGACCGATGTGCAGCAGGCCGGCGTTGTTGACCAGCAAGTCGAGCCCGCCGTGCGGCCCGCAGAACGCGTCCAGCGCCTGGCGTAGCGAGCCGGAATCCGTGACATCGCAAGGACAGGCCAGGGCATGCTCCGGGCCGAGTTCCGCAGCGAGGGCCTGGATGCCAGGGACGTCACGGTCTGCCAGCCCGACGCGCCAACCGCGCTGCGCGAACAGCCGCGCCGTGGCGCGGCCGATGCCGGAAGCCGCGCCGGTGATGAAAGCCTTGGATTGCATTACCGTCCCTCCCCGCCATGCAGCTTAAGGCCCGCGGGGAGTCAGGTGAAGTGCCGACTCAGTCGTTGCGTCCGCTGTCACCCACCGGCATGTGCGTGAAACCCTCGGGCGAGCCCAGTCCCAGCCGGTCGCGCCGCGCCGTCGGCGGGCTCTGCACGTAGAGTCCGAGCAGGTCGGCCAGCGCCTGCAGCGCGCGCAGGTGGCAGCGCTCGTAGCCGTGCGTCGCGTCCGTGCCGAAGCACACCAGGGCGGTGCGAATGTCGTTGCCCGCCTCGATGGCCGAAGCGCTGTCGCAGCGATAGTGCCGGAACACGTCGCGCTGGTGGCGGATACCGTAGTCGCTGCACAGTTCGAGCAGCTTGTGCGTGAGGTGATAGTCGAAAGGCCCGGCAGAGTCCTTCATGCAGATGGTGACACCGAACTCGTCGCCGGCCTGGATGGGCGCCACCGGGCCGGTATCCACGGTGACCATCTCGGCCACGTCGCCGTGCAGGACGGCCGAGGCCCCGGAGCCGACCTCTTCGCTGATGGTGAACAGCAGGTGGCAGTCGACCGGCAGGCGCGTCTTGCTCTCCACCAGCGCCTTGGCCACGGCGAGCACGGTGGCGACGCCGCCCTTGTCGTCGAGATGCCGGGAGTTGATGAAGCCCGACGGGGTGATCTCGGGCAGCGCATCCACGGCAACGAAGTCACCCCGGTTCAGGCCGAGGCGGACCAGGTCGGCGCGCGTGAAGCACTCTTCATCGAGGCGCAGCTCGATGCTGTCCCAGCTGACGGGAAGCGTGTCGATCTCGAGATTGTAGGCATGGCCCGACGCCTTGATGGGGAGAATGGTGCCGCGATAGCTGCCCTCGTCGGTATACACGGTCACCCGCGCGCCCTCGGCGAAACGGCTCGACCAGGTGCCGATGGGCAGCAGCTCGAGACGACCGTTGTCCTTCAGGTCCGCGACAATGGCCCCAAGCGTGTCGAGGTGGGTGACGATGGCCCGGTCCGGGCTCTGCTGTGCGCCCTTCAGGTCGGCACGGATGGCACCGCGACGCGTGATCTCGGCCGGAATGCCGAGCGCTTCGAGTTGTGCCAGGGTGTAGCGCACGGCCTCGTCGGTGAAGCCGGCCGGGCTGGGGATGCGCAGCAGTTCCACCAGCACCTGCTGGAGGTAATCAAGATCAATTTCCAGGGGTCGCATCGCTCACCTGTACGGTCTGCGGAAAAAGGAAGTCGACGAACCGTTCCGCGGTGGGCTGCGGCTCGTGGTTGGCCAGCCCGGGTCGCTCGTTGGCCTCGATGAACACGTAATCGTCTCCGCCCGGATCGGGCACCAGCAGGTCAAGCCCCACCACCGGGATCTTCAGGGTGCGCGCCGCAGTCTCACACACCTTGCGCAGATGCGGTGAAAGGCGCTCGGTAACGTCATGCAGCGTGCCCCCGGTGTGCAGGTTGGCCGCTGCGCGCACCCGCAGCGTCTCCCCGGCGGGCAACACGTCCTCGAGATCATAGCCCTGCCGCGTCACGCAGCGCCGGGTCTCCTCGTCCAGCGGGATGCGGCTCTCCCCCGCGGTGGCCGCTGCACGGCGGCGGCTCTGCTTCTCGATCAGCTTGCGGATGTCATGCCGGCCGTCACCGGTGATTTCGGCCGGCTTGCGCAGTGCTGCAGCCACCACACGATAGTCGATCACGATGACGCGCAGGTCGTCACCGCGAGCATAGGACTCGAGTATGACGCAGTCCGACACGCGCGCGGCTGCCGCGATCGCCGCGGACATCTCCTCGGGTGTGGTGATGTCCACCGCCACGCCCCGGCCCTGTTCCCCGCGCGCCGGTTTCACCACCACGGCGCCGTGCTCGGCGAGAAACGCCCGGTCGGCCTTCTCGTCGCCCGCGACCTGCTGGGCCGGCACGCTCAGGCCCGCCTCCGCGAGCAACTTGCGCGTAATACGCTTGTCGTCGCAACGGCTCATGGCGACGGCGTTGGTGAGCTCCGAGAGCGATTCACGGCACAGGATACTGCGCCCGCCCAATGTCAGCGCGAAGTATCCTTCCTCGGGGTCCACCAGCTCCACCCCGATGCCGCGCCGGCGCGCCTCGTCCACGATGATGCGCGCGTAGGGATTCAGCGCGTCGTAGTTCTCGGGACCGACGAACAAGGGCTCATTGATGGCGTTCTTGCGCTTCAGGGAGAACACCGGCACGCGTTCGAAGCCCATCTTCTCGTACAGCCGGATGACTGCTTCGTTGTCGTGCATCACCGACAGGTCCATGAAGGCCCGCCCGCGGGCCGCATAGTGGTCGGCAACCCAGGCCACCAGGGCGCGGCCGATACCCGGCTGCGCCGCCTGCGGATCGACGGCGAGGCACCACATGCTGGAGCCCTTCTCGGGATCGCCGAAGGCATGCACATGGTCCACGCCGGTCACTGTGCCGATGATCCTGCCGCTGTCCTCGTCCTCGGCGATGAAGAAAGACAAGGCGCGCGACTTGCGTCGCTCGAGCACGAACTCGGGGCTGGGCGGTACCATCCTGCGGCTGCTGAGCAGGCGGTACATGGCTTCGGCGTCCTCGCGACTGCGCAGCCGGCGCACGCGGAAGCCGCGCGGCTGCACGCGGGCCGGGCGGTAATTGAAAAACCACAAGCGATAGGTGTGGGAAGGGTCGAGGAACAGGTCCTGCGGCGCCATCGCCAGCACGACATGCGGATCGCGCAGGTAGATCGCGATGTCGCGCTCCCCTTCCTTTTCCTGCAGCAGGGTGCGCGCCAGCTCCGCGTTGTCGCTGAACGTGTGCGCGAAGATCAGCCGGCCCCAGCCGCAGTCCAGCGTGGCGTTGGGCTTCAACGGCGTGCCCTTGTGCTGCGGGTCCTCCTCGACGAAGCCGCGCAGCGTGGCAGAGCCCTGCCGCTCGAGGCGATGCCGCGAGCGGTCGGAGGCCGGATGCCCGCCCTTGCCCGAACTGCGCTCGCCGCCAGAGCCTTTCTTTCCGCTCATCTGCCTCAGATCCCGTGCGTCTGCATCCAGAGTTCGAACACCGCGAGCTGCCAGAGCTTGGACCCGCGCAGCGGCGTCAGGTGCTCCTCGGGCGCCTGCAGCAGGCGCTCGACGTAGGCGGGGTTGAACACGCCGCGCTCGCGCGCGGCGCGCCCGGTCAGGGCATCACGCACCATCTCCAGGCTCTCGCCGCGGAGATACTTCAGGGCCGGCACGGGAAAGTAGCCCTTCGGCCGGTCGATGACGCCGTCCGGAATGACGCGTCGTGCCGCCTCCTTCAATACCCCCTTGCCTTCCTGCGCCAGCTTCAATGGCGCGGGACAGCGGGCGGCAAGCTCCACCACCTCGTGGTCGAGGAACGGCGTGCGCGCCTCGAGGCCCCACGCCATGGTCATGTTGTCGACCCGTTTCACCGGGTCATCCACCAGCATGACGTTGGTGTCGATGTGCAGCGCCTTGTCCACCGGCGCTTGCG
>CAYPTW010000098.1:0-8456 GCA_964413755.1 uncultured Thioalkalivibrio sp.
CGAGACGCTGCTGCTGGCGCTGGCGCAACTCCGGGCTGGGCTCCAGCATCAGCCAGCGCAGCGCGCCATCCTCGGCCAGTGCGGCCTCCGCCAGCGCGCCGCTACCGCCGCCCAGCTCCAGCACCGCGTCGCCGCCGACGGCCTCGAGCACCGCGCGCGCCTGGCGCGCCACGCAGCGGCCGAACAGGGGCGAGAGCTCCGGCGCGGTGACGAAATCCCCGGCCGCGCCCAGCTTGGTGGCGCCGCCGCTGTAGTAACCCAGGCCCGGGGCGTACAGCGCCGCCTCCATGAAGCGCCTGAAGCTGATCGCGCCGCCGGCGCGAAGTGCTTCCTCGCGCAGGCTCTCGAGCAGGGCTGCGCTGCGCGCCCGGGCGTCGGCGTCCGGGACGGGCATGGCGGCGGGACTGGAGGACACTGGGTTCAAACTTGGCCACAATGGCGCCGCCTGCACGGCGGCCGATGAGCGGGGAATGCTACATGAGCACTGACAGCGACAACCACGACACGCATCACCATGACGCCGGCAACCCGGGGCTGGCCGGGCGCGTGGCGCTGGTGACCGGCGGCGCGCGCCGCATCGGCGCGGTGGTGGCCGAGGCCCTGCATGCCGCCGGGGCCGCCGTCGCCGTGCATTACCGCGGCTCGGCCGCGGAGGCGGAAGCGCTGGTAGCGCGGCTCAACGGGCGCCGCGCCGGTTCCGCCATGGCGCTGCAGGCGGACCTGCTCGACACCCCGGCGCTGCCGCGCCTCGTGGACCAGGTCACTGCGGAGTTCGGCGGGCTCGACCTGCTGCTGAACAACGCCTCCAGCTTCTATCCCACCCCGGTGGGCAGCATCACCGAGCGTCACTGGGACGAGCTGGTGGGCAGCAACCTGAAGGCGCCGCTGTTCCTGTCCCAGGCCGCCGCGCCGTGGCTGCGCCAGCGCGGCGGGCTGATCGTCAACATGGTCGACGTGCATGCGCGCCGGCCCATGGCGCGCCACCCGGTGTATTGCGCGGCCAAGGCCGGGCTGGAGATGCTGACCTATGCCCTGGCGCAGGAACTCGGGCCCGAGGTGCGCGTGAACGGCATCGCCCCGGGCGCCATCCTGTGGCCCGAATCCGAGGTGGGCGAGGAAGAGAAGGCGGCCACGCTGGCGGGCATCCCGCTCGGCCGCACCGGCGGGCCGCAGGACATCGCCGCCTGCGTGCTCTACCTCGCGGGCCCCGGATCCTACGTCAACGGCCAGGTCATCGCCGTGGACGGCGGGCGCCACCTGGGCTTCTGATCAATGGGCGTCGTTGAGGCGCCACATCGGGCCGCTGCCGGCATCCGGCATGCGGTCCATGAGCACCTGGGCCTCGCTGGAAACCTGCGGACAGAAACCGAACTCCAGCCAGTGCACGGCGGCGTCGAAGGACTCCTCGCCAGTCGTGCCGAAGGCGAAGGCGGTGTCGTCCGCCGCGGGGCAGTCGACCGGCAGGCCGTCGAAGTAATCCCCCGTGCCGAGGCCGTTCACCACGGCGAAGGACACCGGCCGCAGCACGTTCTCGCAGATGGTGAAACCCAGCTGGCCCACGGGCTTGCCGAAGCTGGGCGTGCCGACCACCGCCGCGGTGATGTAGGGCGGGATGCCGTTCACCAGCATCTCGGAGGCCGACGCCGTGCCCCCGGTGGTGATGAACACCACGCGGTCGAGCAGCAGCGCCTCGGCCGGCGGCGTGCTGTCGAGGAAGAAGGTGCGGTCGCGGTTGCTGTTCTGGTCGTTGTACTGGTACGCGGCGAACGGCTGGCTCGGCGCGGTGCGGCTGGCCAGCAGGTCGGCGAAGTGTTCCAACACGGACACCAGGCCGCCGCCGTTGTAGCGCAAGTCGACGATCAGCTGGGTCACGCCCGCGGACTCGAAGTCGGCAAAGGCATTGTCCAGCGCCGCCACGCCCGGCTCGACGAAGTTGCGGAACACCAGGTAGCCGGTGGTGGCGCCGTCGACCTCGAACACGCGCGCCGCGGTGACGGGCGGGATGGTGACCACGTCCTTGGTCAGGGTGGCCGTGACGATGGCGCCGCCCGGCTGCTCGAAGGTGAGCTCGAACTGGTAACCGACTTCCGCCGGCCCCAGCGCCGCGGAGAAGCCGCCGGCGGCGAGCACGTCGGCGATCGGCACCCCGTCCACGGCCAGGATGCGGCTGCCGCGCACCAGGCCCACGGCGTCTGCGGGCCCGCCTTCGAACACGTCCAGCACCACCTGCTGGTCCAGGTCCTCGTCGGTCTGCGAACGGAAGCCGACGCCGACGAACTGGCTGGAGCCGAACAGGGCCTCCTCTTCCGCCACCGTCGTCAGGTAGCTGAAGCGGTCCAGCGGCTGGAAGCGCAGCGCGTCGAGCAGGGCCTGCTGCGAGGAGAACGAGGCCGGATCGACGTTCGGCAGCTCCTCGTACCACAGGTACCACTGCTGCATGACTTCGTAGATGGTCTGGTTCTGGTCGGCCACCGAGCAGGTAGCGGGCGGCGCCACGATGTTGCCGGAGCTGGAGCCGCCGCAGGCGGCCAGCACGCCGCTGGCGAGCATCAGAAGAACGGACCTGGATCGCTTGGCAAGGTTCATAGGGCCACCTCCGCGGCAAAGTCACCGGCCAGCCGCTCCAGCGGATGGCCCGTATCGTCAAAATCTTCCCACAACTCGGCATAGCTGCGGCCGAGCACCGGGTGCGGCTGGTCCGGCACCAGGTCCGCCAGCGGCTTGAGGACGAAGGCGTAGCGCGTGATCTCGTCGCGCGGCAGTTCGATCCCGTCCACCAGGCCGGCCACGTCGCCGTACAGCAGCAGGTCGAGGTCCAGGCTGCGCGGGGCGAACTTCGCCTCGCCGCGCCTGCGGCCGTTGTCCGCCTCGATCCCGGCCAGCACTGCCGCCACCTCGCCCACCGGCGCCTCGGTTTCGAAGGAAATCACCATGTTGAGAAAATCGTCGCCCTCGAAGCCGACCGCGCTGTTGCGGTACACCGGCGAGAGCCGCAGCAGGCCGAAATGCCCGGCCAGCGCCCGCAGTCCCGCCCCCAGGTGCTTGCGGGGCTCGATGTTGCTGCCGGCGCCGACGAAGACTTCAGGCATGAAAGTCCGCCGTGGTCCGCTCGATGCATACGCCGACGTCGCGCGCGCCGCGGATCGCCCCGGGCTTGTTCAGGGTCACCTTGACGCGACTGACGTCAAACTCTGTGACCACGATGCCGGCAATGCGTTCCGCCAGGGTCTCCACCAGCTGGAAGCTGGAGCCCTCGACGAACTCGATCAGGCGCTTGGCCACGGCCTTGTAGTTCAGCGTGTCCTCGATGCTGTCCGAGGCCGCGGCGCGGCGGATGTCGGCGGCGATCTCGAGGTTGATGCTGACGGTCTGGCGGATGCGCCGTTCCCACTCGTAGATGCCGATGACGGTCTCGACCCTGAGGTCGTTGAGGAAAATCGTGTCCACCCAGGTCCTCTTCAGACGCTAATTCAGACGCTAATGCCCGGCGGGCGCAGGGCCTCAAGATCCCACCGGGCGCGTGCCTCGATGGACGATGACGCGGTCTCGCCGGCCTCGAGGCGCAGCATACCCGCGTAGGCGATCATGGCGCCATTGTCGGTGCAGAACTCCAGCCGCGGGTAGAACACTTCGACCCCGCGCGCCGCCGCGTCCGCCGCAAGGCGTTCGCGCAGGCGCTTGTTGGCGCCGACCCCGCCCGCGATTACCAGCCGGCGGATGCCGGTCTGCTCCACGGCGCGCAGGCTCTTGCCCACCAGCACGTCGACGATGGCTTCCTGGAACTCCCAGGCCACGTCCGCCCTGGCACTTTCGTCCAGCTCGAGGCCGCGGATTCCGGTGATCACGGCGGTCTTCAGGCCGCTGAAGCTGAAGTCCAGCCCGGGCCGCTTCAGCATCGGCCGCGGCAGGCTGAGGGCGCCCGGGCCGCCGGTCGCGGCCAGCTGCGCCAGCGCCGGCCCGCCGGGATACCCCAGGCCCAGCACCTTGGCGGTCTTGTCGAAGGCCTCGCCGGCAGCGTCGTCCAGGGTCTCGCCGAGCACGCGGTACTCGCCCAGGCCGCGCACTTCCACCAGCATGCTGTGGCCGCCCGAGACCAGCAGGGCGATGAAGGGGAACTGCGGCGCCGGGGTCTCGAGCATGGGCGCCAGCAGGTGGCCTTCCATGTGGTGCACCCCCACCGCCGGCACGCCCCAGGCCCAGGCCAGGCTGCGCCCGGCACAGGCGCCCACCAGCAGCGCGCCGATCAGGCCGGGGCCCGCGGTGTAGGCCACGCCGTCGACCTGCGCCGCGCTGACGCCGGCCTCGGCCAGCACTTTTTCCACCAGCGGCAAGAGCTTGCGCACGTGGTCGCGCGAGGCCAGCTCAGGCACCACGCCGCCGAACTCGGCGTGCAGCTGCACCTGGCTGTAGAGCGCGTGGGCCAGCAGGCCGCGCTCCGCGTCGACCAGCGCCACGCCGGTCTCGTCGCAGGATGTTTCGATGCCGAGAACCTTCAAGATGATCTCCTGCCGCCCTACTGGCTTTCACGCCGGGGCGCCGCTACAATGGTCGGTCTTTACCCGGCCCCTGTGGCCGGTTTTTTCGGACAATCCAGCCCAACCTTCAGGATGGTGAGCTTTAATGCCTGGTGTACGCGTACGCGAAAACGAATATTTTGACGCCGCCCTGCGGCGCTTCAAGCGGGCCTGTGAAAAGGCCGGTGTCCTGACCGAGCTTCGTCGCCGTGAGTTTTACGAGAAGCCGACCCAGGAACGCAAGCGCAAGAAGGCCGCTGCCGTGAAGCGTCACGCCAAGCGCATGCAGCGTGAGCAGTCCCGGCGCAAGCGCCTGTACTGATTTCCGCCCTACCCTCGGGACCCGCACGGTGTCCGTGAAAAACCAGCTCCGCGACGACATGAAGCAGGCCATGCGCTCCGGCGACAAGGCCCGCCTCGGCGTGGTGCGCATGGCGCTGGCCGCCATCCAGCAGCGTGAAGTCGACGAGCGCATCGAGCTCGACGACGCCGGCGTGCTGGGGGTCATCGAGAAGATGATCAAGCAGCGCCGCGAGTCGGTGGAGCAGTACCGCAGCGGCGGCCGCCAGGACCTGGCGGACAAGGAGTCCGCAGAGATCGAGGTGCTGTCCGCCTACCTGCCCGAGCCGCTGGGCGAAGCCGAGCTGGCAGCGCTGGTGGACGCGGTGGTCGCGGAAACCGGTGCCAGTTCCATGAAGGACATGGGCAAGGTGATGGCGGAGCTGCGCAACCGCGCCCAGGGACGCGCCGACATGGCGGTCCTGAGCGCGCAGGTGAAAAGCCGGCTCGGCTGAGCTATTTATATCGGGTGCAGAGCCCGAACCCCCACTTCCACCCAGCCATGTGGCGCGAGCCGCGACGCGAGCGACCATGGGCCTGATCCCGGCCAGTTTCATCGACGAGCTGATGGGCCGCACGGACATCGTGGAGGTCATCAACGCCCGTGTGCCGCTGAAGAAAGCGGGGCGCGAGTTCAAGGCCTGCTGCCCCTTCCACGGCGAGAAGACCCCCTCCTTCACCGTCAGCCCGAACAAGCAGTTCTACCACTGCTTCGGCTGTGGCGCGCACGGCACCGCGCTCGGCTTCCTCATGGACTACGAGCACCTGAGCTTCCCGGAGGCGGTGGAAGAGCTGGCCTCGCTGGCCGGGCTCGAGGTGCCGCGCGAGGAGTCGCCGGGCGGCGAGCGGCGCACCGACCTGTACGGCCTGCTGGACGCGGTGGCCGCCTTTTACCGCGACGAGCTCAAGCGCCACGCCCCGGCCGTCGATTACCTGAAGGCGCGGGGGGTGAGCGGTGCGACCGCCGCCACCTTCGGCCTCGGCTGGGCGCCGGACGCCTGGGACGCGGTGCTGAAGCGCTTCGGCCGCGACGAGGAGACGGTGCACCGCCTCGCCACCGCGGGCCTGCTCATCGAGCGCGACGGCGGCGGGCACTACGACCGCTTCCGCGGCCGCGTCATGTTCCCCATCCGCGACGCGCGCGGGCGGGTGATCGCCTTCGGCGGGCGGGTGCTCGGCAAGGACGAGCCGAAGTACCTGAACTCGCCCGAGACGCCGCTGTTCCACAAGGGGCGCGAGCTGTACGGCCTGTACGAGGCACGCCAGGCGCTGCGGCAGATCGAGCGCCTGCTGGTGGTGGAGGGCTACATGGACGTGGTCGGCCTGCGCGAGGCCGGCATCGCCTGGGCGGTGGCCACGCTGGGCACCGCCACCACGCCGGAGCACCTGGAGCGGCTGTTCCGCGTCACCGAGGAAGTGGTGTTCTGTTTCGACGGCGACCGCGCCGGGCGCCAGGCCGCCTGGCGCGCGCTGGAGAACGCCCTGCCGACGCTGGGCGAAGGACGCCAGGTGCGCTTCCTGTTCCTGCCCGAGGGCGAGGACCCGGACTCGCTGGTGCGCGCCGAGGGCGCCGAGGCCTTCAGCGCGCGCCTCGCCCACGCCCTGCCGCTGTCGGACTACCTGCACGACGAGCTGGCCGCGCGGGTCGACACGGACAGCATGGACGGCCGCGCGCGGCTCGCCGAGCTGGCCAAGCCGCTGGTGGCGAAGGTGCCGGAGGGCGTGTTCCGCAACTTGCTGGTCCGCCGCATCGCCCGGGCGGTGGGCATGGACGAGAACGCCTACGGGCGCTTCGTCGAGGCCGCCGCAGGCGCGCCGCCGCAGGCCGCAGGCCGCCCCGCCCGGCCCTCGCGCGCGGCGCCGGGGCGCAGCAGCCTGGTGCGCCGGGCGGTGGCGCTGGTGGTGCACTTCCCGGCCCAGGCGGCGCAGGTGACGCTGCCGCAGGGCCTGGCGGGACTGGAGCGCCCGGGCATGGACCTGCTGCAGGCGCTGCTGGAGGACGTCGGCCCGCGCATGACCACCGGCAGCCTGCTGGAGCGCTGGCGCGAGCACGACGCCTTCCCGCACCTGCAGAAGCTGGCCACCGCGGAAATGGTGGCCACCGAGGAGGTGGCGGCGGCGGAACTGCAGGACTGTCTCGACCGCCTGGAGGAGGAGCGCATCCGGCTCCGCCACGAAGAATTGTTCGAAATCTCCCGTGCGCAGCCCCTGAACCCGGAGCAGCGCGCGGAGCTGAAGACGCTGGATGCCCGCCTGGCCCGCCGCAGTGGAACCCCGGGGTGACTTCAGGCGTCGAAAACTGTGTGCACGGTGCTATACTGTGCGATTCGTTTTTTACCGGCACGAGGGCCTCCTGAGTGAGCGAACGTCGCAAAGCCCTACCTGATGAGAAGCAGTCCCAGATCAAGCTGCTGATCGCCCGCGGCAAGGAGCAGGGTTACCTGACCTATGCCGAAGTCAACGATCACCTCCCGGACGACATCGTCGACCCGGAGCAGATCGAGGACATCGTCAACACGATCAACGACATGGGCATCACGGTCTACGAGAAGGCGCCGGATGCCGAGGAACTGCTGCTGGCCGACACCGCCGTGTCCGCCGACGACGACGACACCGAGGAAGCGGCTGCCGCGCTCGCCAGCGTGGACAGCGAGTTCGGCCGCACCACCGACCCGGTGCGCATGTACATGCGCGAGATGGGCACGGTGGAACTGCTCACCCGCGAGGGCGAGATCCGCATCGCCAAGCGCATCGAGGAGGGCCTGGAGCAGGTCCGCCACGCGCTGTCGGAGTTCCCGGGCACGATCGAGTTCCTGCTCGAGCAGTACGCCGCCGTCGAGGCGGGCGATGCGCGCCTGGCCGACCTGCTGGTGGGCTTCATCGACCCGAACCAGACCGACGAGGTAGCCCAGCCGGGCAACCGCGCCGACGACAAGGCGAAGGAAAAGGCGAAGGAAAAAGAGAAGGCCAAGGCCAAGGGCAAGGGCAAGAAGGCGGCCGCGGACGACGACGAGGACGAGGACGACGACGACGACGCGGCCGAAGTGGACACCGGGCCGGATCCGGCCGAGGTGACCCGCCGCATGAAGAAGATCGGGCGGCTGCACAAGCAGGTGAAGACCCTGCTGGCGAAGGAAGGTCCGGCCAACGCCAAGACCCGCAAGACGCGCGCGCAGCTGACCGACGAGTTCATGCAGCTGAAGCTGGCGCCGAAGATGTTCGAGGAGCTGTGCAACAACCTGCGCCGCGCGGTCGCCGGCATCCGCAGCCAGGAGCGCCAGATCATGGCCCTGGCCGTGCGCCAGGCGGGCATGCCGAAGAAGGACTTCCTCGCCAGCTTCCCGCAGAACGAGACCGGCTCCGAGTGGCTGGAGAAGCAGATCCGCGCCAAGCGCAAGCACTCCTCGCAGCTGGGCAAGCTGCGCCCGGAGATCGAGCGCGCGCAGAGGAAGCTCATCGCGCTGGAAAAGGAAAACGGCCTCACGGTCTCCGACATCAAGGAGATCAGCCGCCAGATGTCCATCGGCGAGGCCAAGGCGCGCCGCGCGAAGAAGGAGATGGTCGAGGCCAACCTGCGCCTGGTGATCTCCATCGCCAAGAAGT
>CAYPTW010000099.1:0-6595 GCA_964413755.1 uncultured Thioalkalivibrio sp.
GCGCGGCCACTGGTGGTGGCGTCCCGGGTCCCCGGAGGGGGTCCGGTCGCGCGCTGCCGGCTGAAGCAGTCCACGCACCGAACCCGACTCCGGAGCCCTCCGGGGAAGGGTGCACGCGACCTCCTCCCGGACGGCTCCGGCTCGCTGGAGGAGGAATGATGCAGTCTCCCTTCGACATTTCCGCCGACCTCGATACGCCGGTCTCGGCGTACATGAAGCTGGCGCCTTTCCGCCCGCGCTTCCTGCTGGAAAGCGTCGAGGGCGCGGAGCGCCTCGGGCGGTATTCCTTCATCGGCTTCGGCGATGCGCTCACCGTGCGGCTCGACCGCAAGGGACTGCATTTCGGCGGGCGCAGCCGGCCGGTCGATGGCGACCTGCTGGCCGGATTGCGCGAGGCCCTGGCGCTGGCGCCCACCCTGGCGCCCGAGGCGGGGCTGCCTTTCGACGGCGGCCTGGTGGGCATCGCCGCCTACGACATCGTGCGGCATTTCGAGCGCGTGCCCGACGGCGGGCGCGACTTCCCGCAAGGCCTGTGGGTGGCGCCGCAGTCGCTGCTGGTGTTCGATCACCTCACACGCCGCGCGGCGCTGCTGCACGCCGGCGACGAGGCTGAACGCCAGGCGCTGCGCCGCGAGGTGGTGCAGGCGCTGGCCGGCGGCGTGCCCTTCCGCCGCGCCGGCCACCACGCGCCGCCGGCCGCCAGCATGAGCGAGGCGGAGTTCCTCGACGCGGTGGCCAAGGCGAAGGGCAACATCACCGCCGGCGACGTGTTCCAGCTGGTGCTGTCGGTGCGCTTCTCCGGCCACAGCGACCTCTCTCCCTTCGAGGCCTATCGCGCGCTGCGGCTGCTCAATCCCTCGCCCTACATGTATTTCCTCGAGCTGGATGATCTCTCGGTGGCCGGCTCCTCGCCTGAGGCGCTGGTGAAGCTGGAGGGGCGCCAGGCCTCGCTCCGGCCCATCGCGGGCACGCGCCCGCGCGGCGAAACGCCCGCGGAGGACCGCGCGCGCGAAACCGAGCTGCTGGCGGACCCGAAGGAGAATGCAGAGCACGTCATGCTGGTGGACCTGGCGCGGAACGATCTCGGCCGTGTCGCCGTGCCGGGCTCGGTGCGCGTCGAGCCGAGCCGCGCCATCGAGCGTTACAGCCATGTCATGCACATCGTCAGCGGCGTGAACGGCGAGCTGGAGGCGGGGCGCGATGCCTTCGACCTGTTCGCCGCCACCTTCCCTGCGGGCACGCTGGTGGGGGCGCCGAAGGTGCGGGCCATGGAGCTGATCGAGGATTACGAGCCCGTGGGCCGCGGACTCTACGCCGGCACGGTCGGGTATTTCGCCAAGCGCGGCGGCATGGACCAGGCCATCGCCATCCGCACCCTGGTATTCCGGGGCGATGAATACAGCTTCCAGGCCGGCGCCGGCATCGTCGCCGACAGCGTGCCGGAGAGCGAGTACCGCGAGGTGCTGGCGAAGAGCGCGATCCTCAGGCGCGCGTTGCAGATGGCGGAGGAGGGCTTGTGAGCGCGCGCGTGCTGATGATCGATAACTACGACTCGTTCACCTACAACCTGGTGCAGTACCTGCGCATGCTCGGCGCCGAGGTGCTGGTGCATCGCAACGACGCCCTGGACGTGGACCAGGCCCTCGCGCTCGGCGCCACGCACCTGGTGGTGTCGCCCGGTCCCGGCACGCCGCGCGACGCCGGCCGCTCCATCGAACTGATCCGCGCCTTCGCCGGGCGTATTCCGGTGCTCGGCGTATGCCTCGGGCACCAGGCCATCGTCGAGGCCTGGGGCGGGCATGTCATTCCTGCCAAGACCCTGATGCACGGCAAGACTTCGCTGGTGCACCACGACGGCCGCGGCGTATTCGCCGGCCTGCCGCAGCCCTTCGAGGCCGGCCGCTACCATTCGCTGGCGGTGGGCGCTGACGAGTTGCCGGCCGAGCTGGAGGCCAGCGCCCACACCGAGGACGGCGAGGTCATGGGCGTGCGCCATCGCGCGCTGCCGGTCGAGGGCGTGCAGTTCCATCCCGAAAGCGTGCTCACGCCGCAGGGGCTGGAGCTGTTGCGCAACTTCCTCGCGCCGCGCACGGAGGATGAGTCATGAAAGAGCTGAACGCCCTGCTGGAAAAACTGCTGGCCCGGACTGACCTCGAGGAGGACGAGGCCGGGCAATTGATGGTGGCCCTGACACGCGAGGACCTGCCGCCGGCGTTGGCCGCGGCCCTGCTCATCGCGTTGCGCGCCAAGGGCGAGACGGCGGCCGAGGTGCGTGGCTTCGCGCGCGCCATGCGCGGCCTGGCGCGCAAGCCGGACGTGCCGCCCGACGCGCCCACGCTGGACATCGTCGGCACCGGCGGCGACGGCTCCGGCAGCCTGAACCTTTCCACCGGCGCCTCGCTGCTGGCCGCGGCCTGCGGCATCCCCGTGGTGAAGCACGGCAACCGCAGCGTCTCCAGCCGCAGCGGCAGTGCGGACGTGCTCGAGGCGCTGGGCATGCGCCTGCCGGCCGACGCGGCGGAAGCAGGTGCCTGCCTGGCGGCGACCGGCTACACGTTCCTGTTCGCGCCCCATTTCCACCCCGCCATGAAGGCCGTGGCGCCGGTGCGCAAGGCCATGGGCGTGCGCACGGTGTTCAACCTGCTCGGTCCTCTCACCAATCCCGCCGCGCCGCCGTACCTGCTGCTGGGCGCGTTCAGCCCGGCGGCGGCGCGCCTCATGGCGGAGGCGCTGGCCGGCTTCGAGGGCCTCGAGCGCGCCTTCGTGGTGCACGGCGCGCCCGGCTGGGACGAGGCCACGCCCGTCGGTCCCTTCGTGCTGTACGAGGTGCGCGGGGAAGAAGTCAGCGAGACCACGCGCGACCCGGCGGAGTGGGGCCTGGCGCGCTGCACGGCGGAGGACCTGGCCGGTGGCGATGCCGACGTGAATGCGGCCCGCCTGCGCGCCGCGCTCGAGGGCGAGGACACGGGTCCGCACCTCGATGCGCTGCTGCTCGGGACGGCACTGGCGCTGGAACTCACGGGCCGCGCCGACAGTCCGGAGACGGCCGTCGGCATGGCGCGCGCCGCGGTCGAGGACGGCCGCGCCCGTGCCCAGCTCGAGGCGCTGGCGCGCCATGGCCGGGAAGGCGCGGCTTGAGCTTCCTCGCGCAAATGGCGCAGGGCTCGGCCGAGCGGGTGCGCAGGGCGCGCGCCGCGCGCGGTGAAGCCGCCCTGCTGGATGCCTGCCGTCTGCAGCCCAGCCCGCCGCCGCTGGTGCTCGAAGGCTTCGACATGATCGCCGAGATCAAGCGCCATTCGCCGGCCGAGGGCGCGCTCGGGGCGGCCACGGACGTGGCGGCGCGGGCGCGTGCCTACGCACAGGCCGGCGCCGCCGCCGTCTCGGTGCTGACCGAGCCGGAGCGCTTCGGTGGCAGTCTCGACGACCTCGCTGCTGCCACCGGGGCGCTCGACGGTCTCGCCGTCCCGGCCATGCGCAAGGACTTCCTGGTGGATCCGTGGCAGGTGCTCGAGGCGCGCGCCGCCGGCGCAGGCGGGGTGCTGTTGATCATTGCCATGCTGGCGGACGCCGCGCTCGGCGAAATGCTGGCCGCGGCGCGCGAACACGGCCTGTTCGTGCTGCTGGAGGCCTTCGACGAGGCGGACCTCGAGCGCGCCGGGCCGCACCTGGCGGCAGCGACCGCGCCTGCGCCGGTCCTGGTGGGCGTGAACAGCCGCGACCTGCGCACGCTGGCGGTCGATCCGGCACGCCTCGCGCGCCTCGCACCGCGGCTGCCGCCGGGCGTGCCCGCAGTCGCCGAGAGCGGCCTGCACAGCGCGGCGGACGCGGCCGAGGCGGCGGCGCAGGGCTATCGCCTGGCGCTCGTCGGCACTGCATTGATGCGCGCCGCGGACCCCGGCGCGCT
Source organism: uncultured Thioalkalivibrio sp. (assembly GCA_964413755.1). Taxonomy (GTDB): domain Bacteria; phylum Pseudomonadota; class Gammaproteobacteria; order Steroidobacterales; family XN24; genus XN24. Next base: position 3,905 of record CAYPTW010000099.1, read on the forward strand.
GGTCGCCGCCATGCTGGCGGCCGGCCGAAACAAGGCAAGGGAGCAAGGATGATGACGACGTTCGTGAAGATCTGCGGCCTCACCACGCCGGAAGGCGTGGCCGCGGCGGTGAAGGCCGGCGCCGACGCCGTGGGTTTCGTATTCGCGCCTTCGCCGCGCGAGGTCACTCCGGCACAGGCGCGGCAACTGGCTGCGGCCCTGCCCGCCGGCGTGAAACGCGTGGCGGTGTTCCGTCATCCGCCGCCGGGCCGGATCGCTGCCGTGTTGTCGGAGTTTCCTGCCGACTGGGTGCAGAGCGACGCCGTCGACCTGCCCGGGGCGGACCTGGGTGGAGCCGAGGCGCTGCCGGTGTTCCGTTCCGGCGCGCCGCTGCCGCCGCTGTTGCCGGAGCTCTTGCTGTTCGAAGGGCCGGACAGCGGCAGCGGCCGCGTGGCGGACTGGGAGGCGGCCCGCGCGGTGGCGCGGCAGACCCACGTCATCCTCGCCGGCGGCTTGCACCCGGGCAACGTGCGCGAAGCGCTCCAGGCCGTGCGGCCCTGGGGCGTGGACGTGTCGAGCGGAGTGGAGTCGGCGCCGGGCGTAAAGGACCCGTCGCTGGTGGAAGATTTCGTCGCCGCCGTGCGACGCGCCGAGCAGAGCGAGCAGCAGAGCCAGGAAGGGGACACATGAACACGACGGCGAGAGAAACACGGGACGACGCGGCCGAGCTCGAGGCCCTGCTGGACGGGCGCTACCCTGATGCACGCGGGCGCTTCGGACCCTGGGGCGGACGCTATGTGCCCGAGACGCTGGTGCCGGCGCTGGACCGCCTGCAGGCCGGCGTCGCCGAGCACCTGCATTCGCCCGCATTCCAGGAATGCTTCACGGCGGAACTGCGCGACTGGGTCGGGCGCCCCACGGCGCTCACCTTCGCGCCACGCCTGTCGCAGGCCTGGGGCGCGGAGGTGTGGCTGAAGCGCGAGGACCTCGCCCACACCGGCGCGCACAAGATCAACAATGCGCTCGGCCAGGCGATGCTGGCGAAGATGCTCGGCGCGAAACGCGTCGTGGCCGAAACCGGCGCGGGGCAGCACGGTGTCGCCTCGGCGGCGGCCTGCGCACGCGTCGGCTTGCCCTGCCTGGTTTACATGGGCGAGATCGACTGCGAGCGCCAGGCGCTGAACGTGGACCGCATGCGTCGCCTCGGCGCCGAGGTCGTGCCGGTCACCAGCGGCGATCGCACGCTGCGCGCCGCCATCGACGAGGCGCTGCGCGACTGGGTCTCCGATCCGGAAGGCACCTATTACCTGCTGGGGTCCGTGGTCGGCCCGCATCCCTATCCTTACCTGGTGCGCGAGTTGCAGGCGGTGACCGGGCGCGAGGCGCGCAGCCAGGTGATCGAGCGCGCGGGCGGATTGCCTGACCTGGTGGTGGCCTGCGTCGGCGGCGGCAGCAATGCCATCGGCCTGTTCCACGGCTTCCTCGGGGACCCGTCGGTGGAAATCCTCGGCATCGAGGCGGGCGGCCACGGCGCCGGGCTCGGGGAGAACGCCGCGACCATCAGTTTCGGGCGTCCCGGGGTGCTGCACGGCACCTACTCGCTGCTGCTGTCGGACGACGACGGCCAGATCTACGAGACCGACAGTGTTTCGGCGGGCCTGGATTACCCGGGGGTCGGGCCCGAGCACGCCTTCCTGCATACCGTCGGTCGCGTGCGCTACGAATATGCGGGCGACACGGACGCGCTCAACGCGCTGGACGAATGCTGCGAGCTCGAGGGCATCCTGCCGGCGCTGGAGACGGCGCACGCCTTCGCCGGGGCGAAGCGCTGGGCGCGGGACAACCCGGGCAAGCGCATCCTGCTCGGCCTGTCCGGCCGCGGCGACAAGGACATGCCGACGCTGGCGAAGTTTCCCAAGGGAGGCGCGCGATGAAGCCGCACGAGCAGGTGAGCGCCGCCATCCGCGCGGCGGGCGAGCAGGGACGCACCGCGCTGGTGGCATTCATCACTGCCGGATATCCCGACAAGTCCCGTTTCCGCGCGACCCTGGCGGAGGTCGCGGATGCTGCTGACGTGGTCGAGGTGGGCGTGCCCTTCAGCGACCCCATGGCGGACGGCCTGACCATCCAGCGCGCCAGCCGCGGCGCCATCGAGCAGGGCGTGACGCTGTCGTGGATCCTGGACGAGATCGCCGCCATGGAGCCGAAGCCGGCCGCGCCGGTGGTGCTGATGAGCTATCTCAACCCGCTCCTCGCCATGGGCTACCCGCGTCTTGCCGAACGCGCGCTGGCGGCCGGCGTGGCGGGCTTCATCGTGCCCGACCTGCCGCTGGACGAGAGTGCCCCGCTGGACGAGGCGCTGGCCGCCAGTGGGCTGGCGCTGATTCACCTGGTGAGCCCGGTGACCCCGCCGGAACGGGTGGAGGCCGCCGCGCGGGCGACGCGGGGCTTCCTCTACGCGGTCAACATCACCGGGATCACCGGCGGTGCCAAGGCGGCGGGCGAGGGCCTGCGAGAGTACCTCGCGGGTGTCGCGGCAAAGTCGCCGGTGCCGGTCTGTGCCGGTTTCGGCGTGCGCAGCGCGGAGCAGGTCAAGGAGTTGGGCGCGACGGTGCCGGGCGTCATCGTCGGCTCGGCGCTGGTGGAGGCGCTGGAACGGGGCGAGTCGCCGGCGGCCTTCCTGGCGGCCTTGCGTCCGGTCTGAGCGTCCGG
>CAYPTW010000099.1:6695-8396 GCA_964413755.1 uncultured Thioalkalivibrio sp.
GCGTCCGGTCTGAGCGTCCGGCCTGACAGCCAGGGCCCGCTGCCGCAATGCGGCACGACAGTGCCGCGATACCGGCCTAGACTGGAGGCATGAAACGCGCCCGCCAGGCCACCGCACGTCGCTCCGGCAATTCCGGGCTGGACGTATTGCTGCGCCTGCAGGCCCGGCTCGAAGCAGACGGTTTCCGCGTCACCATGCACCTGCTGGCGCCCGGAACCACCTTCCATGCCCACTGTGCGTGTGAGTCGCGCATCGACGTCGTCTTCTCGGGCCTGCTCAAGGTCGTCACCGAGGGCGAGGAGCGGCTGCTCGGGCCGGGTGACTGGCAGCTGGTGCCGGCGGGCGTCTCCATGAGCGCGGAAGTCGTCGGCGACGAGCCGGTGCTGGGCTTCGACGCCGTGCGCGACTGACCGGTCTCGTCATCTGTGCCGTCAGCGGCGCCGGGCGTCCCTGCCCGGCACGCTATTGCCCTAGCCGCGGCGCGCATCCAGCGAATAGCGCCCGGCACCGTGCACCACCAGCAGCAGGAAGCCGCCGCCGATGGCCAGGTTTTTAAGGAACTGGGTCTGCTCGTTCGGATCCAGCGGGCTGTGGAAGATCAGCCCGGACAGGACCGAGAAGCCGGCCAGCAGGAAGGCGACGACGCGCGTGCGATAGCCGACCGCGATGGCCAGCCCGCCGACGAGTTCCAGCGCAATCACCAGCGGCAGCAGGAAGCCGGGCACGCCCATCGACTGCATGTAGCCCGCGGTGCCTTCGTAGCCGCCGATCTTGGCAAAACCGGCGATGATGAACAGCGCCGCCAGGGCGACGCGCGCGGCCAGGTCGGCCCAGGGTTGCAGCTTGCTCATGTTCATTCTCCTCAGGGTCAGTTGTAGTCAGTTGCAGGTTTCAGCGCGCCACCAGCGCGCCCGACTGGTAGTCGAGAATCGCCTGGCGAATCTCTTCCGCCGTGTTCATGACGAAGGGGCCGTACTGCACGATCGGCTCGCCGAGCGGCCGGCCGGAAAGGAGCAGCATCCCGCTGCCGGAGTCGTCTCCGGATGACGCGTCAACGCCATCGGCGCGGAGGGTGATCGGCCCGGCGCCGTCGAGCACCGCCATCTGCCCGCTCGCTATGTGCGTGTCGCCGGCGTCGGTACCGGTGATGCTGACGCCGCCCTGGAACGGCCGGATGAGCGCGCGATGCCCGGCCGGCGGCGCCCACTCGAAGCGGCCGCCCGGCTCGAGCCGCAGGTCCAGCACTGCGGCTTCGCATGCGGGCTCGGCGATGGGCGACACCGCCTCGCCGTAGCGCCCGGCGAGCACGCGCAACCGGCCACCGGCAAAAGCGATGTCGGGCAGTTCGCTCGCCTCGGCCTGCGCATAGCCGGGCGCGCGCAGCTTGTCGGCGGCGGGCAGGTTGATCCACAACTGGAAGCCGTGGATCCGGCCCTCGCCGGGCAGCGGCATCTCGGAATGTATTACGCCGCGGCCGGCCGACATCCACTGCGCGCCGCCGGCGCGGATGGCCGCGCGGTGGCCCATGTGGTCGCGGTGCTCGAAGCCGCCTTCGAGCATCACGGTCAGGGTCTCGATGCCGCGATGCGGGTGTGAAGGGAAGCCGGCGACGAAGTCCTCCCGCTTGTCGGAGCGGATCTCGTCGAGCATCAGGAACGGGTCCATGTCGTGCTGCCCGTGGCCGACGATGCGCACGATCCG
>CAYPTW010000100.1:0-8285 GCA_964413755.1 uncultured Thioalkalivibrio sp.
GCCTGGTTGTCGATGGAGAACGGCACCAGCTGGCGGCCGACCATGACGTTGAAGGCGGGGGATACGCGGTAATCGATGAAGGCATCGGTCAGGACCGGGTCCTGGCGTGCGCCGCTGGCGCCGCCGGCAGCCGCGTCGTAGTTGACGAAGAAGAACACCTTCTCCGCGGCCTGGCCCAACAGCATGATGCGGTTGCGGCGGGTGAAGAAGTCGCTGCTGCGGCTGCCGTCGGCCGTACCCTCGTCTACCGACTCGTACCAGAACTGGTTCAGGTAGCCCAGCTGGACCCAGGCATTCTCATTGACCTCGAGCTTCGGACTCCAGGCACTGGCCGTGACCGGCACAAGTGCCAGGGCGGCTGCGGCCAGCAAGCCACTGGATGCAATTTTCTTCATTCGCATGGTTTTCTCCTAGATGACGATCGTCTTGCCTGCATTATTGTTGTCTGGAGGCAACTCCCCGCCCCGCATCATCCTCTAACGCGGTGCGGGCGTAGTATTAGCTCAAAGTCTAAGTTTCTGCCACTTTTTGCTGCATCGCGTAAGGAATTACCGAAACATTGCAGTTTTGTTGCGTGGCAGAAAAACGACGCTTTGCTTTAGCGCAGCATGAAATGACACACCACGCCGGCAAGGTGCGTGGCGGGCGGCGCCGGCAGCGCGAACGGCAGGCCGGTTGCGACCAAGGTCTAATGTACGCTAGTTATGGTCGAACCAAGACTCTGAATTCATACCGCGACAGCACCCGCGAGCGGCCGCGCGCCGCGGCGGGCGGACAGGAGGAGCATGCAATGACCGGATCCAAGGTCTACCCCGTACCTGAGGGCCTCGCCGACACGGCCCACTGCAACAAGAAAAAATATGAAGAAATGTACGCCGCGTCCGTGGCCGAACCGGAGAAGTTCTGGGCCGAGCACGGCAAGCGCATCGACTGGATCCGTCCGTACACGAAGGTCAAGGATGTCTCCTTCGACCGCCACCACCTTCACATCAAGTGGTTCTACGACGGCACCCTGAACGCCAGCGCCAACTGCCTCGACCGTCACCTGGAGACACGCGGCGACCAGACCGCGATCATCTGGGAAGGCGACGATCCGGCGGACTCGAAGCACATCAGCTATCGCGATCTCTACGCGCAGGTGTGCCGCCTCGCCAACGGGCTCAAGTCGCTGGGCATCGGCAAGGGCGACATGGTCACCATCTACATGCCGATGATTCCGGAAGCCGCCGTGGCCATGCTGGCCTGCGCCCGCATCGGCGCGCCGCACTCCATCGTTTTCGGCGGCTTCTCGCCCGAGTCGCTGGCCGGCCGCGTCAGGGACTGCGACTCGAAGCTCGTCATCACCGCCGACGAAGGCCTGCGCGGCGGCCGCAAGGTGCCGCTGAAAGCCAACGTCGACCGCGCGCTGGAACAACACAAGCTCGACTCCGTCGCCAACGTCGTGGTGGTGAAGCGCACCGGCGGCAAGGTCGGGTGGAACGACGACCGCGACGTCTGGTACGAAGAACTGGTCGCCGACCAGCCGGCGGAATGCCCACCCGAGGAGATGGGCGCGGAAGACACCCTGTTCATCCTCTACACCTCCGGCTCGACCGGCCAGCCGAAGGGCGTGCTGCACACCACCGGCGGCTACATGGTGTACGCGTCGATGACGCACGAGTACGTGTTCGATTACCACGACGGCGACATCTACTGGTGCACTGCGGACGTGGGCTGGGTCACCGGCCACAGCTACATCGTCTACGGGCCGCTGGCGAACGGCGCCACCACCCTGATGTTCGAAGGCGTGCCGAACTATCCCGACACCTCGCGCTTCTGGCAGGTGGTGGACAAGCACAAGGTGAACATCTTCTACACCGCGCCCACCGCCATCCGCGCGCTGATGCGCGAAGGCGAGGAACCGGTGAAGAAGACGAGCCGGGAAAGCCTGCGCCTGCTCGGCTCGGTGGGCGAGCCCATCAATCCCGAAGCCTGGGAGTGGTATCACCGCGTGGTGGGTGACGGGCGTTGCCCCATCGTCGACACCTGGTGGCAGACCGAGACCGGCGGCATCCTCATCACGCCATTGCCCGGGGCCACGGACCTCAAGCCCGGCTCCGCCACCTTGCCCTTCTTCGGCGTGCAGCCGGCCATCGTGGACGGCGAAGGCAACGTGCTGGAAGGCGCGACGGAGGGCAACCTGGTGCTGCTCGACAGCTGGCCCGGCCAGATGCGCACCGTCTACGGCGACCACGATCGCTTCGTGCAGACCTATTTCTCCACCTTCCTCGGCACCTACTTCACCGGCGACGGCGCGCGCCGTGACGAGGACGGGTACTACTGGATCACCGGGCGCGTCGACGACGTGCTCAACGTCTCCGGCCATCGCATGGGCACGGCCGAAATCGAGAGCGCCCTGGTGGCACATCCCAAGGTCGCCGAGGCCGCGGTGGTCGGCTTCCCGCACGACATCAAGGGCCAGGGCGTGTACTGCTACGTCACGCTGCAGGCGGGCGAAGAGCCGAGCGACGCGCTCAACAAGGAACTGCGCGGCTGGGTGCGGGAGGAAATCGGCCCGATCGCCACGCCGGACGTCATCCAGTTCGCGCCCGGGCTGCCGAAGACCCGCTCGGGCAAGATCATGCGCCGCATCCTGAGGAAGGTCGCGGCACACGAGTACGGCAACCTGGGCGATACCTCGACGCTCGCCGACCCCGCAGTGGTCGACGACCTGATCGAGAACAGGAAGAAACTCAGCTAGGCGCAGCCGCGGCAGGAGCTGCGGCGGGTAAACCCATGGGCGACAACGCGCGCATCATCGTGGCGGACGACCACCCGCTGTTCCGGGAGGCGCTGCAACAGGCGCTGGCGCCCACGATGCCGGGCGTCAGCTTCGTGGAGGCGGAATCCTTCGAGTCGCTGCAGGCAGCCGTGGAGCGCTGCGAGGACGCGGACCTGGTGCTGCTGGACCTCGAGATGCCGGGGGCGCAGGGTTTCTCGGTGCTGACATGGCTGCGCACCCAGCACCCCGCGCTTCCCGTCGTGCTGGTCTCCGCTACCAGTGACGCCGGCATCATGCGCCGCGCGGTGGACCTGGGTGCTGCCGGCTTCATCCCCAAGTCCTCGCCGGTGGACACCATCTCCGAGGCCATCGGGACGGTGCTCGAGGGCGAGATCTGGCTGCCGGAGGCTGCGCTCGCACTCGACGACGCGCAGCTGTCCGAGGACAAGGAGCTGGCGCGCAAGGTGGCGAGCCTGACGCCGCAGCAGTTCCGCGTGCTGGACATGCTCGCAGACGGGCTGCTCAACAAGCAGATCGCCGCCGAGCTGGAAGTGTCCGAGGCCACGGTGAAAGCGCATGTCACCGCCATATTCCGCAAGCTCGGGGTGCGCAGCCGCACCCAGGCCGCGGTCGCCGCGCGGCGCATCGAGTCGACCGGCCGGCCGCACGCCTGACCCGACCCGGCCGCGCTCGCGGACCCGCCGCGGCTCCGGCCTGACCGCGCTCGCGGGATGCCATCGCCTCCCCTCGCTCGGAAATCTTTATCTCGCTCGGTAAGGCGATGACATCCCGCGGCGCTGCGGCTGAGGCGCCCCTGAGGTCACGGGTGCGAGGTGGGCGGGGTGCCCAAGCCGTCGCCACGGGTCGAGGGCATGGTGGCTGCCGCCGATGACCCGCAGACAGGGGCGGCCACGACAGCGAATGCAGCACCGCGAGGGCATGCTGCCGGTCGAGCGTGTCCTACCCGCCTCGACGCGCCGCGCTGGCGGGGCTTCGTCAACCGGCGAGGCAGCGGCGAAGCGCGTGATGCGTCACTCGAGGGCATCTCTTTTAACCGAGAGTGACGCATCACGCGGTCGCGCCGCGGGCGGGTAGCCGGCGCCACCTCGTGCCGTCGCGCCGCCGCGGGGGCGGTCAGCTCGCCGCCGCGACCTGCCGCCGCGCGAGGAGCAGCTGGCTCATGATCGCCCTGAGCGCTGCGGGTTTCACCGGCTTGCGCATGATGGCGAAGCCGGCAGCCCGCACCCGCTCGCGCACGTCTTCGCCGTAGTCGGCGGTGATTACCACGCTGGGGATGTCGCCCCAGCGCGCCCGCACCGCGGCAATGCTGCGCAGGCCGGTGTCGTCGCCATCGAGGTGAAAGTCCACCAGCAACAGGTCCGGCGCACGGCCGTCCTGCTCGAGCGCCGCCAGCGCGTCGCCAGTATTGGTCGCCGTCAGCACGCTGCAGGACCAGCCCTCGAGCAGGTGGGTCATGCCCTCGAGGATGCTCTGTTCGTTGTCGATACACAGCACCACGGCCTCGTCCAACCGGGCCGCCGGCAGGGGCGGCGCCGGCGTGCGCGCCGCCAGTGCCGGCGCCGTCGAGATCGGTACGTCGACCGAGAACACCGAGCCGCGTCCCAGCTCGGAACGCACACGCACCTGGTGCCCCAGTGCGCGGGCCATGCGCTGCACGATGGCCAGGCCGAGCCCCATGCCCTTGGCGCCGAGCTCGTCGCGCGGCTGGAAGCGGCGGAACTCCTCGAAGATGTCGCTCTCCAGGTGTTCGGCGGCGATGCCCGGGCCGGTGTCCAGCACCTGGATGGACAGCATGTCACCGTGGCGGCGGCAACCCAGCAGTACCTTGCCCTGGCGGGTGTAGCGCAACGCGTTGGACAGGAAGTTCTGCAGGATGCGGCGCAGGAACTGCCGGTCGGTATGCACCATGGCACTGCTCGGCGCGGTGCGGAAGGCGATGCCGCGCTCGCGGGCGATGATGCCGAACTCGACGCTAAGCGTGGCCAGCACGTCGTCGACGCGGAAATGCGACAGCTGCGGCTCGAGGGCGCCGGCGTCGAGCTTGGAGATATCGAGCAGCGCCCCGAGCAGTTCCTCTGCGGCCCGCAGGGAGCTGTCGATGCGCTCGACCGCACGTATTGTCTTGCCGTCGTGCTCCCCCTGGGCCAGCGCCGAGGTGAACAGCCGGGCGGCGTTCAGCGGCTGCAGGAGGTCGTGGCTGGCCGCCGCCAGGAAACGCGTCTTCGACAGGTTGGCCGCCTCGGCGTCGCCCTTGGCCTCGCGCAGGGCGCGCTCGATGCGATTGCGCAGCTCGATCTCGTTGCGCAGCCGCTGGTTCAGGTCGGAGAGCTCGCGGGTGCGCTCCTCCACGCGCTGCTCGAGCGTGGCGTAGGCCTCGCGCAGGTCCTGTTGGGCGCGGCGCCGCTCCGTGATGTCATGGAACATGGCGTAGAAGCCCTGGATCTCGCCCGCGGTGTCGAACTCGGGGATGTAGGTGGCCTCTGCATAGCGCGTGCGCTCCTGCTCGTCGCGGATCGCCACTTCGAAACTCTGGCGGATGCCTGCCAGTGCGCCTTCCATGTGCGCCTCGCGCTGCAGGAAGCTCTCGCGACCCAGTACCTCGTTGACCCGTCGCCCGCAGATGGCGTCACGGTGCAGGCCGACGGCCTGCTCGTAGGCCTTGTTGACGAAGCGGTACACCAGGTTGCGGTCGACGTAGGCAATCAGCACCGGGACGTTGTCGGTGTAGACGCGGATGTTGCGCTCGCTTTCGCGCAGCGCGCGCTCGGTGCGCTTGTGCTCGGTGATGTCGCTGAAGCTGGCCACGTAGCCGCCGCCCGGCAGCGGGTTGACGCGCATCTCGAGCACCAGGCCGTCGTCGCGCACGCGCTGGTAAATGTGCGGCTTGCCCTGCTGCAGGTGCGCAAGGCGCTTGGCGACATGTTCCTCGGCGTCCCCGGGGCCGCAACGGCCAAGCTCGGCGTTGTAGCGGATCAGGTCCTCCACCGGCGTGCCGATGCGCAGCAGCCGGTCCGGGTAACGGAACAGCTCGGCGTAACGCCGGTTCCACACCACCAGCCGGTTGTCGGCGTCGAGCACGCTGATGCCCTCGGCGACGTTCTCCAGCGTGCTTTCGAGCAGGTCGCGGTTGAAGCGCGACACCTGCGAGGCTTCGCCGACGATGCTGGCCACGTCCTCGATCTGCAGCTCGACGCCCCGCAGCGCGGACACCAGCACCATGCGCGCAGCCGAGGCCCCCATGGCGCCCGACAACAGCCGCTCGGTGAGCTCCAGCAGTTGCACGTCGGCGCGCGCGCCTTCGGTGTAATAGAGCCCGCGCGCCTTGAAGTGCCCCGCGAAAGCCGCTGCCGCCTTTTCCCGCCCGATGAAGCGCTCCGCCAGGATGCGCAGGTCGCCGACATTCGCGGCGCCGCGCATGCGCTGCGTGAAGGCCGGCAGCATCCCGCCCTCGAGCCGCTCGCCCTCGTCACCGACAAACGCGGCGGCCTGGCGCCGTTCCAGCATGCGCGGCGCGCTGAACCACGACACACCGATGAAGCAGGCCAGGTTGGCGCCCAGGCTCCACAGCACACCGTGGGTCACCGGGTCGAAGCCGTCCACGCCGAACATGGCATAGGGGCGCAACCAGCCGACCCCCCACGGCCCGGCCTCCACCAGCGACATCGGCAGCCAGCCCGTCTGGGCAAAAGCAGGCAGCAGCAGGGTCCAGGCCCACATGCCGAAGCCGACCACCATGCCTGTCATCGCGCCTGCACGGGTAGCGCGCCGCCAGTACAGGCCGCCGATCATGGCCGGACCGAACTGCGCCGCCAGGGCAAAAGACAGCAGGCCGATGGAGGCCAGCGCCCCGTACATGCCGATGACACGGTAGGCCAGCCAGCCCAGCGCCAGGATGGCGACGATCAGCACACGCCGGATAAGGATCAACAGGCGCGCAAGGTCCGGCCGGCTGGACACCTCCTCGCCGCGCAGCTTCACCAGGGCCGGCATCACCACCTCGTTGCAGAGCATGGTGCTGCAGGCGATGGTGCCCACGATCACCATGCCGGTGGCGGCCGAGAACCCGCCCAGGAACGCGAGCAACGCCAGGCCCTCCTGGCCTTGCGCCAGCGGCAGGCTGATGAGAAACCCGTCCGCGTTGCCGCCACCCTGCGTGACCAGGCCGGCGGCGGCGATCGGCACCACGAACACCGTGAATACGGCGAGATAGGCGGGGAACAGCCAACGCGCCAGGCGCAGGTCGCGCGGGCTGCTGTTCTCCACCACCGCGACGTGGAACTGCCGCGGCAGGCACAGGATCGCCAGCATGGAGATGACGGTGAGCACCAGGAAGGAATGGTCGATCGTCGCGGTGGAGTAGAGGCCGGTGACCACCGCGTTCGCCTGCGACGCCGTGATCAGCGCGCCCGGGCTGTCGAACAGCCCGTACATCACCCACAGGCCGACGGCGGTGAATGCCACCAGCTTGACCGCCGACTCGAAGGCCACCGCCAGCACCATGCCGCGGTGGCTCTCCGTCGAATCCACCTGGCGCGTGCCGAAGAGGATGGTGAACACCGCCAGCAGCGCCGCCGCCACCAGGCCCGTGTCGCGACTCACCGGCGGCACCACGCCCATGCCCTCACCGCCCATGATGAGGCTGTAACTGCCGGCGATGGCCTTGAGCTGCAAGGCGATGTAGGGCAGCACCGTGACCAGGGCCATGATCGACGCCAGCGCGGCGATGCCCTGCACCTTGCCGTAGCGCGTGGCGATGAAATCCGCCACGGAAGTGATGCTCTGCTGCTTGCTGACCTTGACGATGCGCGCGGGCAGCCGCGTCATCATCAGGAAAACAATGATCGGCCCGAGGTAGATGGAGAGGTAGTCCCAGCCCTGCGAGGCGGCGCGCCCCACGGCCCCGAAGAAGGTCCAGGAAGTGCAATACACGCCCAGCGCCAGGCTGTAGACCACCGGCGTCGGCACGTAGACGCCACGCCGGTGCAGCCGGTCGCCGCTCCAGGCGACCAGGAACAACAACACGGCATAGGCCAGGGCGACGACCGGGGGAACCCAGGTCTCCAGCATGTGACTCCTCCCCATCCGGCCGGCATTGTGCTCTGGTGTGGCGCCGGCGCGGCCAGTCGATGCTACCGCTATGGCGGCAGAGGAGGAAGCGGATACCGCGATGCAGCATCAGCGACTGCGACTAAGGTCGCAAGGACATCCCCCGGAGCCGCTGCTAGTTTCACCAGACCCGACGCCGGAGCCCCGGCTCCGGGCTCGTGCCTCCTGAACGGGGCCCGAGGGCTAATTCCCAAAAAAGAAGGGGGAGGAAACGCAGTGAGTCAACTCAGTCCCGAAGATCGCGTAGCACACTGGCGCGCCACTCGAAACCTGATGATCGGCCACCTTATCGTGTGGTTCTTTTTCGGCTTCGTGGTGCACGCCTTCGCCGTGCCGCTCAATAACATCAGCTTCTTCCACTTCCCGCTCGGCTATTACATGGCCGCCCAGGGGTCGC
>CAYPTW010000101.1:0-8089 GCA_964413755.1 uncultured Thioalkalivibrio sp.
GGGCCTTACGTGACACAGAATCCCGGGTTCGCTGTCATGTAAGGGCTGCACGGCTGCGCTTACGTGACACGAAACAGGGGTTTTCGTGTCACACAAGGGTCCGAAATGCTTGGAAAACCGCTATCTAAGTCAATAGAAGCAATAACTTAAGACGGTCCGACCCCGGGGAAATAGCGGAAAATCATGAAGACGGCGAGCAGCAGCGCCACCCACAGCAGCATGCTCCCGACCGGCCAGGCCCTGGCGAGCACGCCCTGCGCGCCGTGATGGCGCATGAGCCCGGCCGAGAAGCGCTGCAATAGTCCCTGCACCAGTCCACCCGCGCCCACCCGCAGGCCGTTCAACAGTGCCTCCACGGCGCGGAACAGCCGCACCCAGCCCACGCGCCAGAACCAGTCGAGGTCCAGGCTGACGGTCAGCGTGCGCTTCATCAGCGGCAGCATGACGAAGAACGCCAGTCCGGCAAACAGCAGCAGCTGCGTCTGCGTCACCACGTGCTCCGCCGTGTAGGGCTCGTACTCCACCGGGTAAGGCAGCAGCCCGTACAGCAGCTGCGGGAACACGCCCAGGCCGATACAGATGATCGAGAACAGCACCATCGCCGCCTGCATGTTCCACGGCGGGTCCTTCGGGCGCAGCCCGGAGTCCTTCTGGAAGAACACGTACCACGGGAACTTGATGCCGGCATGCAGGAACACGCCGGCCGACGCCGCCACCATCAGGTACCACACCCAGGTCATGTGCATCTCGGCCGCCGCCGAAACCGTCAGCGACTTGGAGATGAAGCCCGAGGTGAGCGGGAACGCCGAGATCGCCAGTGCGCCGATGGTGCCGCACACGGTCGTCAGCGGCATGGTGCGGAACAGCCCGCCCAGCTCCGAGCACTTGTTCTTGCCGGTCTGGTAGATCACCGCACCGGCGCTCATGAACAGCAGCGCCTTGTAGAAGATGTGGGCGAAGGCGTGCGCCGCGGCGCCGTTGAGCGCCAGCTCGGTGCCGATGCCGACGGCCACCACCATGAACCCGACCTGGTTGATGATGGAATACGACAGGATCCGCCGGATGTCGTTCTCGAGCAGCGCGTAGATGATGCCGTAGAAGATCATCCACAGCCCGATGCCGATGAGCAGCGGCTGGCCCGGGAACAGCAGCATCAGCGCCAGCACCGCGGTCTTGGTGGTGAACGCCGAGAGGAACACCGAGCCGGTGGGCGAGGACTCGGGATAGGCGTCCGCCAGCCAGGCGCTGATCGGCGGCGCGGCCGCGTTCACCAGGATGCCGATGAACACCAGCCAGGTATCGAAGTTGTCCAGCGTGAGCGCACGGATCTCCACCGAGCCGGTGTGGATCATGATGCCCTCGATGCCGACCTTGAGGATGATGCCGCCGAGCAGGTGCATGATGATGTAGCGGATGCCGGCGCGCTTCGAGCCGAAGGTGCCGCCGCACCACACCACCACCACCGAGAACAGCGCCATCAGCTCCCAGAACAGGAACATCACGATCAGGTCGCCGGCGAAGCTCACGCCGATGGCGCCCGAGGCATAGGCCATCGCCGCCGCCAGCTCGTACCACTTCGCCTGGCGGAAGGCGAACAGCACGCCGCCGAAGCCCATCAGGGCGAACACGGTGGCGAACAGCCGGCGCACCGCGCTGCCCTCGACCACCTGCACTTCGTAGCCGAGGAAGGTCGCGGTGAGCTGCACGCCGTCGGGGATCTGCCAGATGGCGTAGAGCGTCACCAGCGGCGCCGCCAGCGCGATCACCGGGCGCAGGCCCGGGCGCGACACCGCGACCAGGAAGGCCCCGATGAGCATCACGAATGCCGGCGGAATGACGAGCTCGAACATCGCGCCTTACCCGTCCAGGTCCCGGTAATAGTGCTCGGGCCGTTTCACCAGCCAGCCCAGCACCTTGGCGAACAGCACCATGCCGACGCAGGCGAGGAAGCCGAAGGCCGCGTTGAAGCCGAGCCAGCCGTCCACGCCGAAGTGCCCGTGCACCTCGATGAACAGCTGCGCGGCCACGGTCAGGCCGAGCACCAGCCCGAACACCCGCCACAGCCAGCGAATGGTGGCAGGCCGTACCAGCCAGTGGTCGTGCTTGTCGTCGTGTTGGCTCATTGCGGGCCCTTCAGGATGCCGTATTCGAGGTCCACCACCGGACCGTTGAAGACGAAGAACAACAATACCAGCGCCGCCGTGGTGGTCAGCGCCGCCACCATCGGCCAGGGCGCCTCGCCGTGGTCTTTCTGCGGCGGCTCGTCCTCGGTGTCGAAGAAGGCGCGGAAAATGATCGGCAGGAAATACGCCGCGTTCAGCGCCGTGGCGATGACCAGCACGGCCAGCACGAAGTAGTTATCGTTCTGGAAAGCGCCGGCGATCATGTACCACTTGGAGACGAAGCCGGCGGTGGGCGGCACGCCGACCATGGACAACCCGCCGATGGCGAAGGCGGTCATGGTCCAGGGCATGCGTCGGCCGATGCCCGACAGCTGGGTGATCTCGGTCTTCTTCGCCGCGATGTAGATGGCGCCGGCGGCGAAGAACAGCGTGATCTTGCCGAAGGCGTGCGCCACGATGTGCACCGCCGCGCCGATCTCCGACAGCGGCGCCAGCACCAGCGCTGCGAGCACGATGTAGGACAGCTGGCTGATGGTCGAATAGGCCAGCATGCGCTTGATGTTGGTCTGCCGCAGCGCCACCACCGAGGCGGTGATCACGGTGAAGCCGGCGAGGTACACCAGCAGCCGCTCGGTCGGCACCGCGACCAGGAAGTCCAGGCCGAAGATGTAGATGATGACCTTGGTGATGGTGAACACGCCGGCCTTCACCACCGCCACCGCGTGCAGCAGGGCGGACACCGGCGTCGGCGCCACCATGGCGGCGGGCAGCCAGCGGTGCACCGGCATCACCGCGGCCTTGCCGACGCCGAGCACGAACATCAGCAGCAGCACCGTCGCCAGGCCGCCGCCGATGCGACCCTCGAGGATGCCGCCGGGCGTGAAGTCCAGCGTGCCGGCCACGGCGTAGGTCCAGATGATGGCCGGCAGCAGCAGGCCGATGGAGGTGGCCAGCAGGATGCCGAGATAGGTGCGCGCGCCTTTCTTCGCCGCCTCGTCGCCCTTGTGCGCCACCAGCGGGTAGGTGGAGAGCGTGAGCACTTCGTAGAACACGAACAGCGTCAGCAGGTTGGCGGAGAACGCCACGCCCATGGCGCCGGACAGCGCGATGGCGAAGCAGGCGTAGAAACGCGTCTGGTGCTGCTCGTTGTTGCCGCGCATGTAGCCGATGGAATACACCGAGGTGATGATCCACAGGAAGCTGGCGATGGCGGCGAACATGATCGACAGCGGCTCGGTGTGAAAGGACAGGCTTAGCCCCGGCAGCATCTCGATCAGCGTGATCTCGATGATCTCTTCGCGCGTCAGGCTGTACATGATGCGCAGCACGACCGCGAACAGCGCCACTGCGGTGACCAGCGTGACCGCCTCGCGCAGGTTGGGCCGCTTGCCGGCCAGGACGATCAGCAGCGCGCCGACCAGCGGCACCAGGATGGCGATCTCCAGCGCGGTGGAAGCGCTCGGGATCATGGCGTGCCTCCCGTGGCGGCGGAGAACAGCAGGGTCGCCGCGCGTTCGGCGATGCCGACGGTGACGCGCGTGTCGATGCCGAACCAGAAGTTCAGGCCGACCAGCAGCCAGGTGGGCACCAGCAGCGCCAGCGGCGCCTCGCAGCGGCTGCTGTCCTCAGCCGGTTGCAGGTAGGCGACCTCGACCACGCGCCAGATGTAGATGACGGCCAGCAGCGAGCCGACGATGATCACTGCGACGATCGGCCACCAGCCGAGCTCGATGGCGGCGGAGACCAGGTACCACTTGCTGATGAAGCCCACCGTGAGCGGCACGCCGATGAGGCTCAGGCCGCCGGCGACGAAAGCCGCCATGGTCCACGGCATGCGCCGGCCGAGCCCGCGGAAGGTCTCGATCTGGGTGGTGCCGAAGCGATACGCGATGCAGCCGAGGGCGAGGAACAGCGCGCCCTTCATCAGCGCATGGTTGAACACGTGCAGCAGCGCGGCGGTGAGGCCCAGCGTCGAGGCCATGCCGATGCCCAGCACCATGTAGCCGATCTGCGCCACGGAGGAGTAAGCCAGCATGCGCTTGATGTTGGCCTGGCCGATGGCGACCACCGAGGTGCTGAGCAGGCCGACGATGGCCAGCGGCACCAGCAGCTGCACCGTCGGCATGTCGCCGAAGGCGAAGTCCGGGCCGAACACGGTGTAGATGAAGCGGATCAGCACGTAGATCGCCACCTTGGTGGCGGTGGCGGCCATCAGCGCGGTGACGGCGCTGGGCGCATAGGTGTAGGCGTTGGGCAGCCACAGGTGCAGCGGGAACAAGGCCAGCTTCAGGCACACGCCGACGACGATGAAGGCATAGGCGGTGTGGACCGTCCGGGTCGCGGCGACTTCGGGGATGCGTGCCGCCAGGTCGGCCATGTTCAGCGTCCCGGTGAGGCCATACAGCAGGCCCACGCCGATGAGGAAGAAGGTGGCGCCGACCGTGCCCATGATGAGGTAGGAGAAGGCGGCGGTGAGTGCGCGCCGGTTGCGGCCCAGGCCGATGAGCGTGTAGGTGGCCAGCGAGGAGATCTCGAGGAACACGAACACGTTGAAGGCGTCGCCGGTGACGGAGATGCCCATCTGGCCAGCGAGGAACAGCAGCAGCGCGGCGTAGAGGTAGGGCGACTTGCGTTCCGGCACCTCGGCCGCAAGGCTGGGGCCGGCGAAGGGCAGCACCACCGCGGCCAGCAGCGAGATGAGCAGAGCCAGCAGCGCATTGGCCGGGTCGAGACGGTACTCGATGCCGATGGGCGGTTCCCAGCCGCCCATCCAGTAACTCAGCACGCCGAGGTCCATGGCCTGCGCTGCGAGGGTCGCGGCGGCCCACAGCATGAACCAGCTCACCGCCGTGGCCCACAGCCACGGCAGCCGGCCGGGCGGCAACAGCGCCGCCACCGCCGCGCCCAGCATGGGTGCGACGACGATCAGCGGCAGGGTGTGAGAGGCCGCGCTCAGGGCTCTTCGTCCTTGGCCTGCACCTGGTCTTCCTCGACCGTGCCGTAGGCCTCATTGATGCGGACGATCAATGCCAGCGCCAGCGCCGTGGTGGCCACGCCGACCACGATGGCGGTAAGGATCAGGACATGCGGCAGGGGGTTGGAATAGGCCGTGTGGCCTTCCTGCAGGATGGGCACCGTGCCGCCGTCCAATACGCCCAGGCTGATGAACAGGATGAACACCGACACCTGGAAGATATTCAGCCCCGCCACCTTCTTCACCAGGTTGGTGCGCGAGATCATGGTGTACAGGCCGATCATCGCCAGGATGATGGCGAGGTGATAGTTGTAGTGGGCGAGGAAGCTCATGGGCCGGACCCTCCTTCCCCGCTGCCGCCCGCGCCGTCGCCGTTCTCCGCCTTCTTGCCGCGGCCGCGCTCGGCGAAAGTGAAATAGATCAGCAGCATCACCGAGGCGACGGTCACGCCGACGCCGATTTCCACCATGATGATGCCGGTCTGCTGCGCCTTCTGCGGGTTTTCGCCGAGGGCGTTGTAGGCCAGGTAGTTGCCGCCGAGCAGCATGGTGAGCAGCCCGACGCCGCCGAAGATCAGCACGCCGATCGCCGGCAAGCGCTCCAGCAGCCGCGGCGTGATCACGCGCCGTGCCTCGTCGAGACCGAACACCAGGGCGTACAGGATGATGGCGGCGGCGAAGATGACGCCGGCCTGGAAGCCGCCGCCGGGGCTGTACTCCCCGTGAAACTGCACGTAGAGCCCGAACAGCAGGATCACCGGCACCACCAGCTTGGCGATGACCTTCAGCACGGCATGCTGGTCGAGGCGGCGCGGCGGCCCGGTGACGATGCCCGGCGGACGGGCGCGCAGGCCGAGCAGCGCCAGCACGCCGATCACTGCCGAGAACACCACCACGACCTCGCCCAGCGTGTCATAGCCGCGATAGCTGGCGAGGATCGAGGCCACCACGTTGGGGATGCCGATGTCGCCGTACGATTCCTGCAGGTAATAAGGGGCCACGTGGTTGTGCGCCGGCGCCGCGCCGTCGCCGAAGGCGGGCAGGTCCACGGTGCCGTAGATCAGCACCGCGCCCGTCACCCAGACGATCGCCAGCGGCAGCCACTTGCTGCGCGACGGCACCGGCTGCTCGCGCCGCGCCGTCTGCGCCAG
This sequence comes from uncultured Thioalkalivibrio sp., assembly GCA_964413755.1. Taxonomy (GTDB): domain Bacteria; phylum Pseudomonadota; class Gammaproteobacteria; order Steroidobacterales; family XN24; genus XN24. The sequence continues at coordinate 6,248 of CAYPTW010000101.1, forward strand.
GGTGGCCAGGATCAGGATGGTCGAGATGCCCGCGCCCACCGCCGCCTCGGTGAAGGCCACGTCGGGGGCGTCCATGGTGGTGAACAGGCCGGCCGAGATCAGGCTGAACAGGCCGAACATCATCGCCATGGCGAACAGGTCGCGCAGCCGCAGGATGCTCACCGCGCAGATGGCGAGGAAGGCCAGCAGCAGGACGTCGATGACGGTGTCCATCAGCCCTGTGCTCCCTCGGTCGCTGTGTCGCCCGTGGCACCCGATGCATCGGCCTGCTTGCCGCGGGCGCTGGAATGCTCGTCGCCGGGATGCAGGCCGCCGTGCAGTGCTGCTTTGGCCAGCGCATGCGAGGCCGTCGGGCTGGTAAGGAACAGGAACACCACGAGAAACGCCAGTTTCACCGTCACCAGGGTGAAGCCTGACTGCAGCATCAGCCCCGCGATGATGCAGGGCGCGCACATGGAGTCGGTGAGGCTGGCGGCGTGGATGCGGCTGAAGAAGTCGGGCAGGCGCAGCAGGCCGATGCCGCCGATGATGCCGAAGGCGCCGCCGAGCAGGATCAGGAACCAGCTGAGGAGGTCGATCACGAGGGCCATCAGCCGGCGTCTCCTTCCGGCCCGCCGTACTCGAAGTAACGCAGCACCGCGACCACGCCGATGAAGTTGATCAGTGCGTAAGCCAGGGCGATGTCGAGCACGTCGGGGCGCCCGGTAAGGAAGGCCAGCGCGGCGATGAGCAGCACGGTCTTGGTGCCGAACACGTTCACCGCCAGGATGCGGTCATAGACGGTCTTGCCGAGCAGCGCACGCGTCACCGCGAGCGCCATCGTGATCATGATGGCGAGGATCGCGGCGATGATCATCGTGTCGTGCGCTCCGCCTCGCCTTCGGCGCGGGTCACGCGCCGGTCCATTTCGCCGCTCAGCAGGTAGTCGATGGTGTCACGCGACAGGGCGTGCACCCGGAGCCGGTCGCCCTGCACGTCCAGCGTCACGGTGCCTGGCGTGAGCGTGATGGAGTTCGCATAGACCACCCGGCCGACCATCGTATGCTGGCTGGTGTCCACCTCGAACACGGTGGGACTGATGGGCATGGAGGGCGACAACACGCGACGCGCCACGTCGAAGCTCGACTTGACGATTTCGACCGACAACCAGGGCCAGTAGGGGACGTAGCGCAGCGCGGCCCACACCGGGTGGTGCTCGGAATCGATCACCCCCATGCGGCCCGACAGCCACAGCGTGAGGAGCACCGAGAGCACGGCGAGCGTGATCAGCAGCGGCTTGAACAGGCCGGACAACAGCAGCCACACGGCCAGCAGTGCCAGTCCCATCAACGCGAAATTGAGCGCTTTGCTGTTCACGGGCGGGGAGATTCCGATGCATTGTGCAAGTCGGCAATGATAGACGGAGAGGTGTCCCGCGCCAAGGATTCGGGGCGCAGGACTCTTTGCGCTTCCTGCAGGAGGGAACAGGTGCAGATAAATAGGAACAGGGCGTCGCAGGCGCCGGCACAGCCGCATCGGCCTCGCCGTACCTTATACTTGGGAATGCCGACCAGGAGCCCCTTCGGCGCGTTCTCCGCCCCTGCGCATTGCTGCGCAAGAATTTTTTCGGGACTTGGATCATGAAAGTTCTGGTCACCGGCGCCGCCGGTTTCATCGGGTTTCACACCGCGCGCCGGCTGCTGGAGCGGGGCGACGAGGTCGTCGGGCTGGACAACCTGAACGAGTATTACGACCCGATGCTCAAGCGCGCGCGCCTGAGCCAGTTGCAGGGGCAGAAGAACTGGCGCTTCCGCAAGCTCGACCTGTGCGACCGCAGCGGCATGCAGGAGCTGTTCAAGACCG